>CALXRY010000077.1 GCA_944390955.1 uncultured Clostridia bacterium
TCGACAAGGAGCAAAACGCCGTCGACCACCTCAGGCCCGCGCTCTACCTCGACGCCGAAATCCGCGTGTCCCGGTGTGTCGATGATATTTATTTTCGTTCCCTTATAATAAAGCGACGTATTTTTTGCCAGTATCGTAATGCCTCTTTCGCGTTCAAGGTCGTTTGAGTCCATAACTCTCTCGTTTACGACCTCGTTCTCGCGGAAGGTGCCGCTCTGCGCAAGCATAGCGTCCACAAGCGTTGTCTTGCCGTGGTCAACGTGCGCTATGATCGCAATATTTCTGATATTTTCTCTTGAAATCATTCAATTCATCCCTTTTTGACATTTTTACTCAGTATATATTATATACCTGTGGCGCGAATTTGACAATGCTTTTTTCGGAAAAGTTCGATTATTTATTTATATTTATTAAAATATGCCCGCTCATTACCGCAATACTATATGTTTTTTCTAAAAGCGCACAAATTTTCGGGTGCGGAATTTTTCAAAAAAACCTTTACATATGTTCGCTTTTTAGATATAATATAATATGAAATAATCATGAAGGGAAGTGCCTCCGCTGGAAACGCCGCTATATACTCATCTTACCGAATATCATAAAAAGCACCGGATAAGCTTTGCGATGCCCGGTCATAAAAACGGGCGCGGACTGCCCGAAAATATCATGGACTGCGACGTTACGGAGCTTGCCGCAACGGAGGACCTTCATTCCCCGGGCAATGTAATAAGACGCTCTCTTGAGCTTCTCAGGCGCATGTACGGCTCCAACGAGAGCTTTATTCTGACCGGAGGCTCGACAGCCGGGATACAGGCGATGCTCGCCGCCGCATTAAATCCCGGCGATACGCTGCTGTCGTTTTCCGACTGCCACATGAGCGTCATAAATACCTGCGCGCTGCTCGGGCTGCGGCTGAAGCTTTTTTCCGCTGAATACGATGAATACGGTCATTACGCAGGCTTTGACGAGGCGGCTCTTGAAAGCAGCCTTGACGGCGCTTCCGCGCTTATCGCCGTTTCACCCGATTATTACGGAAGGTCAAAGGATATAAAGCGACTTGCCGCGATATGCCATAAAAGAAATATCCCGTTCCTTGCCGACCAGGCGCACGGAGCGCATTTTGCCGCGTCGGATAAATTTCCGCCGACGGCATGCGCCATTGGCGCGGACTGCACAGTTATGAGCGCGCATAAAACGCTGAACGCACTTACAGGAGCGGCATATCTTCATGTGAGCGGAGACCTCGTAGACAGGCATAGGCTTCGCCGCGCTCTGGGGATGTTCCAGACCTCAAGCCCCTCCTACCCTATCGCCGCATCCGCGGAAGCTGCGGCAATGACTATGAGCGCCGAGGACTGGGAACGGACGATAATGTTCTGCAATGAGCTGAAAAAATCTGTGCCTCTCAAAGCTCTTGAAAACGACGACCTAACAAGGCTCGTGTTTTTTACGGGCAGCCTTACGGGCTTTGAGGCGGAAAAAATACTTGCCGATAAATTCGGCATAGATATAGAGATGGCGGATTCAATGTCTGTGATACTTATAGCGACTCCGTCGAACACCGAGGAGGATTTCAGGCAGCTGACAGATGCGCTTTGTTATATAGCTGCATACGGTGCGCATGTCAGTGCACCCTCCGCGCCTAGGCCGCTGCCTCCGAATGGCGTGTTTTCACCGTCGGACGGCTTCTTTGCCGAAAGCGAGGCGGTACCGCTTAAGACCGCAGCAGGCAGGACAGCCGCATGCAATGTCGCATCATATCCGCCCGGGATACCTATAATATGCTGCGGCGCTCCCGTAACATCACAGATGACAGAGTCAATAGACGGTCTTATCCACTGCGGAGCAAAGATCACGGGGCTTGAGGACAATAATAACATACGCGTAGTTAAGAGGTCATAATAATGGAAAACGAAACCATATCATGCTTGGTAGAGGAAATAATATATGTAAACGAGGATAACGGCTATACGGTCATGGAGGCGTCTTATTCCGACGGAAGCGATTATTTTACGGCGGTCGGGACGCTTCCTTATGTGCGGGAGGGGCAGTACCTTAAGATCACCGGCTACTGGACTACGCATTACGACTACGGCGACCAGTTCAGGATAGAATATTACGAAGCGGTGACGCCCACCGATACGGAAACCATACTGACATACCTTTCATCAGGGATAGTAGACGGAGTACGCGCCGCCACGGCCAAAAAGCTTGTCGCCGCCTTCGGGAACGATACCCTCGATGTAATGCTCAGCGCTCCCGAAAAAATGGCGGAAATAAAGGGAATAAGTCATGAAAAAGCGATGAAAATATCGGAATCGTACAAGCGGCTCCAATCTGTCCAGAGCCTTATAATATTCCTTCAAAAATTCAGCATATCGCCGTCAATCGCAATGAAGATACACGATGTGTTCGGCGGCAAGGCTATCGAGATAATAGAAAAAAATCCGTATGCCCTGTCTGATCTTATCTCCGGAGTATCATTTAATACGGCCGATATTATCGCCTATAATATGGGTATACCTAAAAACAGTCCTATGCGGATACATTCAGGTATAAAATATCTTATGCAGACTGCCGCATATCAGGACGGACATACCTACATGCCGAAGCAGCTCCTTATCGAGGACGCATCATATAAGCTCGGCGTTGCGGAGGACGAGGCCGAGAGCGCTCTTGATGGGCTCGTTTCGGATAAGGAGATAAAGGAGGATATGATAAACCGCGAAAGCGTATACTTTCTGAATGAGCTTTACGAGGAGGAAATGTATATCGCAAGCCGCCTTGCGCTTATGGTGCGCACTCCGCAGAAGCATACGCTGACGGCAATAGAGACTGAAGCGCGCATAGCCGCGCTCTCACCTGAAATAGAGCTTGCGGCGGAGCAGAGCAACGCAGTCGCAACGGCTGTTTCATCGGGCTGCATGGTGCTTACCGGAGGTCCGGGAACAGGTAAAACGACTACAATAAATACGATAATCAGCGTCCTTAATGACATGAAGCTCTCGGTAGCGCTTGCCGCGCCGACGGGACGCGCCGCAAAGCGTCTCTCACAGATAACGGGGCTCGAAGCAAAAACCATACACAGGCTGCTTTGTACGGAATACAAAAACGGCGTTCATACATTTACATATAACGAAACGAACCCCTTAAAATACGACGCGCTCATACTCGACGAGGTCAGCATGGTCGACACTCCGCTAATGTGCTCGTTCCTAAAGGCCGTAAAAAGCGGCGCAAGGGTCATACTCTGCGGCGACAGCGACCAGCTCCCGTCGATAGGTCCCGGCAGCGTGCTGAGGGATATAATAGAGAGCGGGGCGGTGCCCGTTATAAAGCTCACAAAAATTTTCCGCCAGGCGGAGCAGAGCCTTATAATTGTAAATGCTCACCGCATCAACCGAGGCGAGCTGCCCGACCTCAACTCAAAAACGAATGACTTTTTCTGCCTGCGCCGCTCCACTCCGGAGGCGATCGTTTCAACGATACGCGAGCTTTTCATAAGCCGCCTGCCTAAAAGCTATAACGTGAGCCCTATCTCAGGTATTCAAATATTGTCTCCGACAAAAAAAGGCGACACAGGAACGGTGAACCTCAACAGGGTCCTTCAGGATGCGTACAACCCGCCGTCGCCCGACAAGGCCGACCATATCTACGGCAGCATAACCTTCCGCGAGGGCGACAAGGTCATGCAGACGAAAAACAATTACGATATGGTCTATAAGCGCTCGGACGGCAGCGAGGGGACGGGGATATTCAACGGCGATATGGGAATAATCGAAAGCATTGACAAGCTCGGAAAATACATGACCGTCCTGTTCGATGAGGAAAAGCGCGTGGAATATCCGTTTTCTGCGCTCGATGAGCTCGACCTGTCGTATGCGATAACCGTTCACAAGAGCCAGGGAAGCGAATTCCCGATAATCGTTATGGCTCTCGGGCGGTTCATGCCGCGGCTCATGACGAGGAACCTGTTCTATACCGCCGTGACGCGCGCCAAGGATATAGTCATACTTGTCGGCTCGGATCTCACGGCGAAGAACATGGTTCGCAACGCATTCACAAAAACGCGCTTTACCGCGCTTGCGCAGAGACTTGCCGACATAAAGAGAACGGAGGAATGATATGAAAACTCTGTATCTTATAGGCGGTGCCATGGGCGTCGGAAAAACAACCGCAGGACGTGAATTAAAGCTGCTGCTCGATAAAAGCGTTTTCCTTGACGGCGACTGGTGCTGGGATATGCATCCGTTTACGGTCAATGATGAAACAAAGAAAATGGTTCTTGACAACATTTGCTTTATGCTTAGCAGCTTTATAAAATGCTCCGCCATAGAAAATATAATATTCTGCTGGGTCATGCACGAGCAGAGCATAATCGATGAAATATTATCACGCATCGGCATATCCGAATGCAAGGTCATTCCGATATCGCTCACGTGCAGCAAGGAGTCCCTTACCGAAAGGCTTCGGCGCGATATCGACACCGGGCTGCGCAGCGGTGACATAATAAAAAGGAGCACGGAGCGCCTGCCGATGTACCTGGCACTCGATACAGTAAAAATCGATGTTTCGGAAATAACGGCCGCAGAGGCAGCGGAGATGATAGCCGAACTCGGCAGGACGGAGGAATGATATGTTTTTCAAAAAGCAGAAGCGCACCGAATGGAAATCCGACGACGACGTATATATGGAGTCGAGCATATGCACCGGCGAAACTCTTATCGGATTCAGGAACAAAAATACAGGAAAGCTCGAAAACGCCGTCGTTGTGCGGTCGCAGAGCGATATAGACGATTTTTATGCCGAGCACGGTCTGATAAATACAAAAAACTATAGAAAAAATTAAGCTGAAAATTACCGCGGCTCGTCTAAAGCAGATAAGCTGCAGCATATTTGAAACCAATATGATACCATATCACTAAGGAGATGATCGTATGGCCGTTATACGCACACAGTTTACACTGCGTCTCGATCCGGTAAACCACGCCAAAATAAAAAAGATCGCCGCTTCAGAGTCACGAACAATGACAAATATGATAGAGTTTCTAATAAAAAAGGAGATCATGCGTTATGAACCCGAAAACGGCGAGATACAGGTGACCGACGACGACATATATCTTGAATAAATGCATGATTTATGCACCGTGCAGCCAAGGAAGCCATTTCCTTATGGAAATATGCACAAATTACAAAAAAAATACGATATTGTCTTGATTTTATTACAAAAAGGTGATATTATATTATCAGTATGGTTAAATACTTAAGAGTACCACTCTTACATCAATAAACAGGAGGAGATTCCGATGGCTAGAAAAATGAAAACCATGGATGGAAACAACGCCGCGGCATACGCTTCATATGCGTTTACCGACGTAGCGGCCATCTACCCCATCACACCATCATCAACAATGGCAGAAGTTACTGACAAATGGGCTGCTGCCGGTATGAAAAACATTTTCGGACAGCCTGTTAAGGTTGTAGAAATGCAGTCGGAGGCCGGTGCTTCGGGTACCGTTCACGGCTCACTCACAGCAGGAGCTTTGACTACTACATATACTGCTTCGCAGGGTCTGCTGCTGATGATCCCCAATATGTACAAGATCGCGGGTGAACTTCTTCCCTGCGTATTCAATGTTTCAGCAAGAACTCTTGCTTCTCACGCACTTTCGATCTTCGGCGACCATCAGGACGTTATGGCCTGTCGTCAGACGGGCTTTGCAATGCTCGCATCAACAAACCCGCAAGAGGCTATGGACCTCGGCGCCGTTGCTCATCTGACAACGATAAAGAGCAGGATCCCATTCCTTCACTTCTTTGACGGTTTTAGAACCTCGCACGAGTATCAGAAGGTAGCATGCTGGGATTACAAGGATCTTGCGGAAATGGTAGATAAGGATGCTCTTGCGGCATTCAGACACGGCTCGCTTAATCCTGATCACCCCGCTCAGAGAGGTACCGCTCAGAACGGCGATATCTTCTTCCAGGCAAAGGAAGCCGTAAACAAGTATTATGAGGCTGTTCCTGAGATCACTCAGGAATACATGGATATGGTCAATGCCAAGATCGGCACAGACTACAAGCTGTTCAACTACTACGGCGCAGAGGATGCTGAGCACATCATAGTAGCTATGGGCTCGGCTACAGACACTATAGCCGAAACTATAGACTACCTGAATGCCAAAGGCGGAAAGTACGGTATGATAAGAGTACGTCTTTACAGACCGTTCTCGATCAAGCACTTCACCGAGGCTATTCCTTCAACTGTAAAGGTAATCACTGTTCTTGACAGAACAAAGGAATCGGGAGCTGTTGGAGAGCCTTTGTATCTTGACGTTGTATCGGCAGTTGCGGAAGCAGGTCTCAATGTTAAGGTTCTCGGCGGACGCTACGGTCTTGCTTCAAAGGATACTACTCCTGCGCAGATCATCGCCGCATTCAAGAACGAAACAAAGAACCATTTCACAATCGGTATCGTGGACGACGTTACAGGTCACTCACTTCCGATCGAAGAGAATCCTGATACGACTCCTGAGGGAATCACAAGCTGTAAGTTCTGGGGTCTCGGTGCAGACGGTACCGTCGGTGCTAACAAGAACTCGGTTAAGATCATAGGCGACCACACAGACATGAATGTTCAGGCGTACTTTGACTATGACTCAAAGAAATCGGGCGGTCTTACATGCTCGCACCTGCGTTTCGGTCATCCGAAAATCACATCGACATATCTTATCTCGAAGGCTGACTTCGTAGCATGTCACAAGGCTTCGTACATCAGAACATATGATATGGTTCAGGACGTTAAGCCCGGCGGAGTATTCCTGCTCAACTGCTCATGGGGTCCCGAGGAGCTTGAGGAGCACCTGCCCGGACAGGTAAAGAGATATATTGCCGAGAACAACATCCAGTTCTACACGATAGACGGTGTTAAGATCGGTAAGGAGATAGGTCTTGGAAACAGGATCAACACTGTTCTGCAGTCGGCGTTCTTTACGCTTGCAAACATCATCCCCGAGGCTGACGCTATACAGTACATGAAGGACGCCGCTACGGCTTCGTACTCGAAGAAGGGCGACGCTATAGTTAAGATGAATCACGACGCTATTGACGCCGGCGCTCAGCAGATCGTTAAGGTTGACGTTCCCGATAGCTGGAAGAATGCTGAAGACGAGGATCTTACGCCTAAGTTTGAGGGCGAGGGCGAGCTTATTGATTACGTAAACAACGTGCTCGGCCCCATCAGCCAGTTCAACGGCGCAAAGCTTCCTGTTTCGACATTCGTTCCTTATACAAACGGACAGGTTCCGCTGGGTTCATCAGCATTTGAAAAGAGAGGAATCGCTATCGACGTTCCCGTATGGAACGCAGACACCTGCGTACAGTGCGGAAACTGTGCATATGTATGTCCTCACGCTTGTATCCGTCCTGTTGTTCTTACAAAGGAGGAGCTTGACAACGCTCCCGAGGGCATCAAGTATAAGAACGCCATGATGCTCGACGGCTTATACTATACAATGGCTATATCGGTTCTTGACTGTACCGGATGCGGAAGCTGCGCTAACGTATGTCCTGCAAACAAGAAGAACCCGACGCTCGTTATGCAGCCGCTTGATACGCAGCTCCACGAGCAGGCAAACTACGACTACGCTTCCGCTCTCGGCGAGAAGCAGGCTGTTCTTGACAAGTTCCCGCCGACCAAAGTAAAGGGCTCTCAGTTCAAGAAGCCGTATCTTGAGTTCTCCGGCGCATGCGCAGGCTGCGGCGAGACTCCTTATGCTAAGCTCGTTACACAGCTCTTCGGTGAGAGAATGTTCATCGCCAACGCTACAGGCTGTTCATCGATCTGGGGCGGCTCAGCTCCTTCGACGCCCTACTGCGCAGACGAGAACGGTCACGGTCCCGCATGGGCTAACTCACTGTTTGAGGACAACGCAGAGTACGGCTACGGTATGTACCTCGCTCAGAACACACTGAGAGAAAGAAATATAGAGAAGCTTGAAAAGATAGCTGAAGAAAACGCAGACGTTAAGCCAGCAGTAGACAAGTTCATCGAAACAAAGAACGACGCCGCTGCAAACAAAGTAGCTACGGACGAGCTTCTCAAGGCTATCGCAAACCTCTCGTCACAGGAAGCAAAGGACGTTCTTGCCGATAAGGAATTCCTTTCAAAGAAGTCCTGCTGGATCTTCGGTGGTGACGGATGGGCTTACGACATCGGCTTCGGCGGTGTTGACCACGTGCTCGCTTCGGGCGAGGATGTAAACATTCTTGTATTCGATACAGAGGTTTACTCGAACACAGGTGGTCAGTCCTCAAAGGCTACGCCTACAGGTGCGATCGCTCAGTTTGCCGCTGCAGGTAAGGAAGTCAAGAAAAAGGATCTTGCGGCTATCGCAATGACATACGGCTACGTATACGTTGCACAGATCGCTCAGGGTGCAAACCCGCAGCAGTGCCTGAATGCTATGCTCGAGGCTGAAAGCTACAACGGCCCTTCACTGATCATCGCTTACGCTCCGTGTATCAACCATGGTATCAAGGGCGGTATGTCGATCGCTCAGACAGAGGAAAAGAAGGCTGTTGACGCAGGCTACTGGCATCTGTTCAGATTTGACCCGAGACGTGCTCTCGAGGGCAAGAACCCGTTCCAGCTTGACTCAAAGGCTCCCACAATGGATTATGATGACTTCATCATGGGTGAGGTTCGTTATAACTCGCTGGCTCGCTCTAATCCCGAAAGAGCTAAGGAGCTATTTGCCAAGGCTAAGAAGAACGCTGAAGAGAAATACGCTAAGCTCGTTAAGATGGCTTCAGAGGAATAATCTCAGCATTTATAAATCCAAAGCATACCGTCATTACGACGGTATGCTTTTTTCTTGTATAATATTCCTTTTTAAAACTCGTAATTATAACATATTGCTATAATATATATAAAATATTTTACATATTCTATATTGAATTTTACCAAATATACTGGTATAATAGTTATATGAGAGTTATGTTTAAAACACATAAAATTTTATAACGAAGGAGAGAGCAGATATGTTTAAGGAAAACACAGAGTTTGATATTATCGGTTTGGGTGAGGTAATGCTGAGACTTTCACCTCCGAATAAGGAAAAGATCTCTCAGAGTGAGACGTTTGAGAAAAACGCAGGCGGAAGCGAGCTGAACGTTGTTTCCGGTGCAGCGATGCTCGGAGCACGTTCTGCCATAATCACAAAGGTGCCTAAGAATAAAATGGGGCATTTTATCAGGAACAAGATACGCTACGGAAACGTGAGCGACGACTATCTTATCTATGACTATTCTGACGACAAGCGCCTCGGTATCTACTATTACGAGAGCGGCGTTTACCCGAGAAAATCCTCAGTAATATATGACAGAGCAAGATCGTCTATGTGCTCCCTGCGCTTGAATGAGCTTCCCGATGATATATACGAAAAAACAAAAGTATTCCACGTAAGCAGCATAACGCTTGCCATAGATGAAGGTCTGCGTGCAGATACACTTGAGATGATAAAGAGATTCCACAACGCCGGAGCGCTCATATCCTTTGACGTAAATTACAGAGCTGCGCTCTGGAGTGAGGAGGAAGCGCGTCCCGTTATCGAGAACGTATTTAATTACGTTGACCTGCTGTTCGTTTCAGAGGAAACATCACGTCGTATGCTCCAGAGAACTGGCACGCTTGAGGAGATAATGCAGGGCTATGCAAAAGACTACGGCTGCAAGCTCGTTGCTACGACACGCCGCGAGGCTATTTCACCGACACGTCACAACTTCAACTCAAAGATATTCTTTGAAGGTAAATTCTACGAGGAGGAGCCTTATAACAACATCGAAGTCATCGACCGCATAGGCAGCGGCGACGCGTATCTTGCCGGAGTGCTTTACGGGCTTATAAAGACAGGCGATATACAGCAGGCACTTGAGATCGGCAATGCATCCTCTGCCGTAAAGAACACCGTTATCGGCGATATGGCGGCGAGCAGTATAGACGAAATAATGAGCGTTATCAAATCGCATAAAGCAACGGGCCGTCAAGACGAAATGGTTAGATAATATAGGGCTATAATTTTCAGCATGGAATAGTGTTGTGCTCTTCCATGCTGTTTTTCTTGCTAAAATGATACAAAATGCCGCCGAAAACATTCCGATTCCGGTGGCATTTTGTATATGTCTTTATTGTATCATCTCTTCAGCAATACTCAAATAGTATCATTTTAGTATCACAAAGCATTAAAAATCCTTGAAAAGCCCGTATTTAAGCCATTTTTCAAGAGGCTTGCCATCATTCCCACTCGATAGTCGCTGGTGGTTTGGAGGTTATGTCATAGACTATCCTGTTCACGTGCTTGACCTCGTTGATAATCCTGTTTGAAACTGTCTCGAGCACGTCAAACGGTATCCTTGCCCAGTCGGCCGTCATGAAATCATTCGTCGTTACGGCACGTAGCGCAATCGTATAATCATATGTTCTTTCATCGCCCATAACACCTACGCTTCGCATATCGGTTATAACAGCAAAATACTGGTTTATGCTCCTGTCAAGTCCCGCGTTCGCTATCTCCTCACGGAATACTGCGTCCGCCTCTCTGAGGATATTGAGCCGCGCCTCCGTTATCTCGCCGATAACTCTTACCGCCAATCCCGGTCCTGGGAACGGCTGGCGCCACACAAGATACTCCGGTATCCCGAGCTCTATACCGAGCTGGCGCACCTCGTCCTTAAACAGGTCTCTCAGCGGCTCAACGATCTCCTCAAAATCAACATGCTCAGGCAGTCCGCCGACGTTATGATGGCTCTTTATAACGGCTGCATCACCCGCCCCGCTTTCTATAACGTCGGGATATATCGTTCCCTGAACAAGAAAATCGACCTTGCCTATTTTCTTTGCCTCGGCCTCGAACACCCTAATAAATTCCTCGCCGATTATCTTACGCTTCTTCTCCGGCTCGGTAACGCCCGCCAGCTTATCAAGAAACAGCTTCTGCGCGTTTACCCTTATCATATTTATATCAAATTGCTTTTTGAAGATCTCCTCAACCTCGTCGCCCTCGTTCTTTCTCAAAAGACCGTTATCGACAAAAATACACGTGAGCTGCTTGCCGACAGCCTTATGCAGCATGACCGCCGCTACCGACGAGTCCACGCCGCCCGAAAGAGCGCACAATACCTTTTTATCGCCTATTTTTTCTCTGAGCGCAGCTATGGAGCTCTTTGCAAAATCGCTCATCTTCCAGTCGCCTTTGCATCCACACACATTGTATAGGAAGTTTCTCAGCATCTTCTGACCGTTCTGCGTATGATTCACCTCAGGATGGAACTGCACGGCATACAGCTTCTTTTCCGCATTCTCGTAGGCCGCGCAAGGGCAGCTTTCAGAATACGCCGTAATCTCAAAGCCCTCCGGCACCTGCGAGATATAATCCGTATGGCTCATCCAGCAGACGGTAGAGCCGCCTATGCTCTCGAACATCAGGCTGTCGCGCAGCTTTATATCGGTTTTTCCGTATTCGCGCTTCGGCGCCTTTTCGACCTTTCCTCCCAGAAGATACGCCATAAGCTGGCTGCCGTAGCATATCCCGAGTATAGGGATTCCCAGCTCAAAAATCTCCGGACTTATCTTCGGCGAGCTTTCCTCGTAAACGCTGTTCGGACCGCCGGTAAAAATTATCCCCACAGGATTCTTTGCCTTTATGGCCTCGATCCCCTTGCTGTAGGGCATGACCTCGCAGTAAACGCTGCACTCGCGCACGCGTCTTGCAATAAGCTGATTATACTGTCCTCCGAAATCAAGGACGATGACTGTTTCATTTGTCATGGTTTTATCCTTTCCGAAAAATATTCATGTTTTACTCTATTATAACATTAATCGGAACACTTTTCAACATGTTTTTTATAATAACTGCAATTATACCGATAAACGACAAAACCACCTTGACAATTATTATATTATATGATATATAATTGTTGTAGATATTTTTGTGTTTTACGAAAGCGGGATGAGATCATGAAATTAACAATTGCGATATGCGATGATGATATAAACTGCGCAGATCTTATTGAGAATTACATTCATGAATTCGAAAATATTGACGCGGACTGCGATGTGTACTCCAGCGGCGAAGAGCTGATACAGACGTACAGCTCCAATACCGAGCGGTATGATGTGATTTTTCTAGATATGGAAATGGAACAGCTCAACGGCATCCAAACGGCAAATCATATCCGGGCAATTGATGAGTATGTCATTATCGTGTTTATTACCAGTCATACGGAATATATGCGCGAGAGCTTTAAATGCACGCCGTTCAGATTTCTTGTAAAGCCATTGGACAATGTGGAATTTACGTCGGCTTTTAATGATATATGCAAAAAGCTGTCGAAACATCGTAAGGTGCTTGCTTTCACGGAAAACAAGGCGCAAATAAGGCTTTACTGCGATGATATCATATACTGCGAAAGTCGGAACCATTCTGTACTGATACACACAAAAGAAAAAGTATATAAGCTTTGCCGTCCATTATCTGAGCTTCAGGAACAGCTTGACAGGGGGCTGTTTTGCAGGATACATAGATCATACATCATCAATTTCCATTACGTCAAAAGCATTATAGAAAACGACATTATCCTGTATCACATAAATGATCCGATACCTATCGGGCGCTACTACAAAAAAAATGTGCTTATTGAATATACGAAATTTATTGAAAGGGATTTTTGCGTATGACAATATATAATATTGCGGATGCGATGACAGGGCTTGTTGAAGCGATCATGATGCTGATGCTGTGCGAATCCTTTTGTACCAAAAAAGAAAATATGCCGTTTTGGTCTTACGGAGTAGGGATCATTGCTGTAGCCGCTGTAATAGATATAAGCAATATTTTCTTTGACGTTGGTGTATTAAGCATCGCAATAATGATCATGTCGTTTTTTATAATGTCATTTTTGTACAGTTCAAAAATACAGACGAGAGCTATAATATCAGTACTGAATTTTTTATTGAGCTCAATTTCGGAAATCATAGTAATGTTTATGATAGCATTGATTTATCATGCATCGGTTGTTGAAGTGATAAATATCCCGACATACAGATTGATGGGTATAATCGTATCAAAAGCTCTTGCACTATCGATAGTAAATGCTTTAAGGCTCAAGCTTAAAAACAATTCCCCGTATATGGGCATATCATATTGGCTGCTGTTTTTCCTGATGTTTATCAGCTCTACAGCAACGATACTATTGATTTTCAGGCTTACATATACTACAAATGACACTTATGTTTACAATATATCGCTAATATGCTTATTCGGTATACTGCTCAGCACCTTTTTTGCGCTGTATCTGTATGAGCATCTGGCAAAGCAGGCGGAAACGATCAGACGGCAGGAGCAGTACGAGCAGCAGCTGAAAATGCAGCTGAAGCACCTTGATGATATATTGGTAACGCAGGAGCAGCTAAAAAAATTCAGACACGATATCAATAATTACACAATAGGCCTGCAGGCGTACATAGACAGCGGCGACCTCAGCGGTGCGGGAAAATATCTCGGCAGCCTGAAAGAGAAATTCCTGCATAACGGAGACGCTGTAAAAACGGGCAATACCGCGCTTGACGCTATCCTGAGCACAAAAGCCGCTATAGCAAGGAGCAAAGGAATAACCGTGGAGACAAAGCTCCAGCTGCCGGAAAGGCTTCCGGTCGATCCTATAGATATCTGTATTATTTTCGGAAACAGCCTTGATAACGCAATCGAGGCCTGCGAAAAAACAGAGGTCAAAAAAATCAGCATCACTATCCTTTGCAACGGTGATTCGATTTTCTGTAAGCTTGTAAATACAGCGCCGACCGGCGAAAAAGGACTGCCCCGCACCTCAAAGGCAGATAAACAAAACCACGGCTACGGCTTGGAAAACATAAAGGACACTTTAAAGAAATACAATTCCTTCCCAATAATAGAGAGAACCGATGCCGAATTTGTTCTTGAATTTACAATTTTTATAAATCAATAAATATTGAAAGAGCCTAAAATTCAGGCTCTTTTTTATTCCAATGTTGTTTACGCTGATTACCCTGATGTTTGCGAAGCAAATAATTTTTTGGGCAAATTTTGTGGTATAATCATATCAGAGAATACAGATACGATGTTTTTCCGTCCAGTTTGTTCATCTGATTATCGGCATTTGCACAGACCGCCGTCACAATACGGCAAGCAGGAAATACAGACAAAGCAAGTTTACAGGAGGGATGTGCAAGCACGAAAAAAATCAAGGAAATGGTATTGATACATATTCCGAAACACAAATCAGCATTTAGACACGATTATGACAGTGTTTGATCAAAAAGGGTTGTCACATTCAAGATTATAGTTTATAATACAAAAACACCATTAGGAGGATAAAACGATGAGAAAACTTTTAAGTAAAACGGTTTCAGTTTTTTTGTTGGCTATGTTTACGTTCGTAAGCACCTGTGCCTATGCGAATACATATTCTGACGGCAGCGGTGTTGCATACGGACAAGCGGGTGAAGTATGGGTATTTTATGTTGAGCGTGATACGGGCAATAAAGTTAATTTCACAATGAATACTCCGGAGAACGGCGGACCGATGCTCGATGACGAAGCCGGAGCATTGATGCCTATGAAAACCATGTGCGTATACTTGGGATACGAATATATCGAGGAAGACGAGTATTATGACATATCAAACGGTCTGAGAAATATCAATATACAAAAGGACGAGCAGGCTGCATATATCGACGGCGAGGAATATGATTTTAAATATGAGCTGATAAACAATGAGCTCTATTTCCCGTATCAATATTTAGATACTCTGTTTGACCTTGATGTTGACTGGGACAACGAAAATAAAGTTATAACGCTTACGGAAAGAGATACCACTCCGATACCGGAGGAAGAGCTTAAACGCAGAGAGGAAGAACAGAACCTGTATTCCTATTCCGACTGCGATGACGAGGCGGTAAAATTTTTAACAAGGCTGAAAGTCCTGTCAGGCTACGGGGACGGTACTTTTAAGCCCGACGCGTCGCTGACGCGTGCGGAGTTTTCAAAGATGATAGCTCTTGTTACGGGCGGTGAGGCTGCGCAGGGAGCCTTTGAGCCTGTATTTTCTGACGCAGGCGCCGACCACTGGGCGTTTGATTATGTAATGTACTGCAATGCGCTCGGGTATCTGGAGGGCTATGAGGACGGTACATTCAGACCGAATGAGAACGTATCGCTTGCCGAAGCGGCAAAAATATGCCTGACCGCTGTCGGCTATAACGAGCTGATCACAGAGGAAAGTACGGATGAATGGTATGCGCCTTGGCTTGAATTGGCATACGAGTATGGTCTGACAGACAGCGAATTAGCAGACCCGAACAGAAACCTCACAAGAGCAGAGGCAGCAAATATGATCTCCACGACTATCAATCTGCCGCTTTATATGATATCAGGTTATGATTTTGCCACAGGGACAGCAGTTCCCGTATTCCAGTTCATGGACGGAAGCTCAATTGATGCGATGCCGTTTACGTCATTGTATACAACGCACTTCGGCGAAAAGTGATTCAGCGGGTATTTAGCGGAAGGAGGATTCTTATGCTGAAACAGATCATTTCATCGATAATATGTGCCGCGGCGGCAGTCACATTTACGGCAGCGGCCGGCGCTGTTGAGGTGGAGATAGACAATCAACAGTTTTATGCTTTTCCGACTGGCTCCGTTGTACAGACGCCCTTTACGAGCGGATCTATGGTAAACAACGTTATTCCTCTTGAGGAAACGGAAAACACCATTACCGTAAGGCTCACAGACGCGCCGCAAAATGAAATATATTTCATTTCGGTATACGACATGGGAACGGAGACCTACATAACACCGACTTACGGCACGCCTGTTACGCCGGATGAATTTACCGTCACAGGACTGACTGGCGGACGTGAATACAGGCTGAGAATAAGCGGACTGTTTATGGACAGGACCTTGAGCGGAACTGTTTCCACAGGCAGCACGGAATAGGAGGGCTGAGATATGAAAAAAATAATTAAAACCGCGGCGTTTCTTTTAAGCGCCGAGCTCATGCTCGGGAGCATTCCGGTGTTTGCCGCCGATTTTGCCGATGTGACCGGCGACGCGGAGCTTTCGGCAGCCGTTGCCGAGCTTTCAGAGCTGGGGATCGTAAACGGCTATGAGGACGGACTGTTCAAGCCGGAAAACAAGATAACAAGAGCCGAAGCCTGCGCGATGATGGACAGAGCCATATTCCAAGCGACAAGTACCGATTCAGTCAGCATGTGGAGCGGATATTCCGATGTCAGCCCCGATGACTGGTTCTATGACAGCGCGGCAAAGATGCATGATTTTGGAATAATAAACGGCTACGAGGACGGAAGCTTTAAGCCTCAAAATAATATAACCTATAATGAGTTTATAAAAATGCTCATGTCGATGCTCTTTTACGGCCCGTATGCGGAAGAAAACGGCGGTTATCCGCACGGCTATATATCATTGGCCGCAGAGCTCGGAATAACGAGCGGCATGACGTTTGACGCCGACACGGAAATAACAAGGCGCGACGCATCTATTATGCTGAACAGAGCGATAGAAGCTCCGTTTATGCTCACAAGCGTATTTGACGCGAGCGGCAACAGCGTATATACAAGATCGGACGGAGTAACGTATAAGGATATATTAAAGCAAAGCAGATAGGCTTTATAAGGGTAGAAAGTAATCAACAAAACAGAGTATACCGGCAATGCGCGATATACTCTGTTTTTGTAAGTTTTATACTCTGTGCAGCAGGCCGTTGGCAAGGTCGCTCGCGGCCATTTCCTTTGCTTTATAATGGAGCTTCTTTCCCGTCAGATTGAGCGGTATCTGCGCCACAAATCTATAATATCTCGGGCGCTTGTAATTTGCTATCATCGGGCTGTTCTTGCAGTATTCCTCAAGCTCGTCATACGTCAGAGTAGGATCTGCCTTTACGATATACGCCGTCACAAGCTCTCCGCGCTGCTTGTCGGGAACTGCCGTGACTATGCAGTCGGCGACCTTGTCAAAGGTATTCAATACCTCTTCGACCTGCGTCGGATAAATATTCTCACCGGAGGATATTATCATATCGTCCTTTCTTCCGGCGATGCTGACATAATTGTTCTCATCCCATGTGCCGAGGTCATTCGTATACATATAGCCCTTATAGAACTTGCGCTCCGTTTCCTCCGGATTGTTGATATAGCAGTATGCGGATTTTGCGGGCGAACGTATTATCACCTCTCCGACCTCAATATTGTTCTTTGCCACCTCTTCGTCCGGCTCAGCGCGCCTGTCATCAAATATCTTTACAACTCTTACATCATCGTCAACACATGAGCCGCCGGCCGTTCCGGCCTTTTCCGGAAGATCAAACGGTCTTAGGAACGTATTCCAGAAGGTCTCCGTTGTTCCGTAGCCGTTGAAGATATTTGGCGTCAGCACTCTTTGATACTTTATGCAGGCCGCCCTCTCAAGCGCGCTGCCCATTGTCACTATGCCCTTGAGCGAGCTGAGATCTCTTCCTTCTTTTTCCTGTGTTTCCGTCAGGCTCTCCAGTACCGTCGGAACACCGATCACAAACGTGAGCTTTTGCTTTTCGATAAGCTCAAGACACACCTTTGCGATGAATTTGCGCATAATGACTATCTCGCCGCCGGCATAGAACGTCGGTGCAGGACCTGCGCAGTGGATACCGCCGCGGTGGAACCACGGAGTCGTGTTCATCGTTATGTCGCGCTGATCCATCGGGAAATGTATCATAACGTCATGCGATGAAAGCACCTCGTTTATGCTCGTCAGCGGCACACCCTTCTGACGTCCCGTTGTTCCCGAGGTATAAAGCCTCGTCGTTTCGTCGTATATACTCTGTTCAAAATCTATCTCCGGCTCCGTCATCGGCTGACCTTTAACGTACTCCTCATATGTCACAAAGCCCTCCGGAGCCTTTTTCGTTTTGTTTATATCCATTAGGATAATACGCTTAGGCCTGTGGTGCACCATCGAAAGAGCCTGGCATATTACATCCTGCTGGTCCGCCTCGTATATAAATATTTCAGGCTTTGAATCGTCTATAGTCAGAGCTATCTCGCCTGCCGAAAGTCTATAGTTTACAGGGCAATTCACGGCTCCGATCTTATGCGCAGCCACATATGCAAACGCGAATACGGGGCAGTTCAGAAGCTGGTACATGATAACATCGCCCTTTTTTATCCCGTCGCCGAGCATTGCGTTTGCAAGCATATTAACATCGCGGTTGAGCTCCGCATATGTCCAGCTTTCGCCTGTTTCAGGAAAGTACATGGCACGTCTGCCGCTGTAGCGGTAAACATTACGCATAAAGCCAGCCTTCCATGTATATTCCCTTTCAAAATTCTTCTTGAAATTCTCCAAATAATCCTTCATAATAATCTCCATTTTGTGTCACATAAATTATAAACGCAGAAAGAACTCTTCATCCCATTCAATGCCTGCCTTCATCAGCTGTCGCCCTGCAGCGAGTCCTTGAAAACGATGAGATGCACTGCTTATTTTCACACTACTGCGGACGCACCTCTGTCTCGAGTATTCCGCTCATATCCATGAGCGAATCAAGATAGCCCTCGCGGATAGACAGACCGCCAACGCTTCTTCTCTCCATAAACGCAAAATTGTCATGGTATTCAAGATACGGTTCGTCATATACTCCGCAGAACATTCTGAATCCATGCGCAAGCATATCCGTATGCTTTGCATCCTCCCAGCTGTCGGGCACCACGCCGCCCGGATACATATATATATCCGTTCCGCCGACTATCGGCCCTACCTCTGCCTCCCATCTGGCAACGTCCGTCGCATACCATACGTTATCGCGCTCGTTTATCGTCCTGTGACCGTAACTGTGCGAGGCAAACGTCCAGCCGAGAGCCTTAAGACCGTCGGCAACGGCTCTTGCTTCCTGTACTCGCTGATCATATTCGGGCGAATCGAGCTCATTCGTCCTGTAGCCGAGGATACCTTCATATCCCGTTACGGAGATCGTCCCGCGGGCACCGCCGTATGTGAAATCTGGATGCTCCTTTATGAACTTCTCAAGTATGGGCATATAGTCGCCATCCTCTATATATACCTTTGAGCCGTCGTCATTTCTGATAAACGTCCTCGGCATACCGTCAGCACCTATATCAACACCCTGTACAAAGCCGTAGGGCTTCATATAATCATAATAGCACGAGTCGTCAAATGACAGGATTATAGGTCTCTTCCCCTCCGGAATATATACGGAACGTCTTGCTATGCTGCCGTCCTCATTTACCGAATAAAGCTGCTTTATATCATACAGTATAAAATTATTTTCATAAAGCCTTTCCAGTATACGTCTGAATTCGTTTACCGTTACATAATTATCGTTAAAATCCTGAGTATTATCATCGCCGACAAAGGTTTTTGCCGGGTCGTATATAAGCGAATGGAAGAATATATGCTCAACATCGCCGATCCATTCAACAGAGGTAGCAAAATTGATGCATGTGTTGAACAGGCTGTTGAGCGTAGGCTCAGCATTGTCGGCATTCAGCGCAACGATAGGCTCAAGTACCTGCGCAGCGCCCACGTAGTCATAATTCCTGATATACGTATACGCTTCTCTTTGCTTGTTCTCTGACAGCCAGTAAAAATACTGCATCCTGAGTTCCTTCATCGTACCGTCGGTATCCTTGTCCATGTTTGCATCAAGGATCCTCACCGCGCCCTCAAGATCGTTTACCTCATTCACAAGCGCCTCCGCGTCAGCAACGGCTTTATTGGCATTCCAATATACAAGCGGATCGGAAACGAGAGGCAGCCCCTTTCCTGTTACAAGACTCCTTATGCCGAGAGCCGCTATTGCAGCCACAACGACAGCCGCTGCGGCAAGAATAACAATCTTTTTTGCATTCCATCCCGACTTGACCTCGCCGTTGTTGTTTTCGGAAACGTTCTCCGGCTTTTTTCTGTCATTGGCAGTACCAGCCTGATTTGTCCCCCTTTGGGGAGCAGCCGTCTGCTTCGCCTCCTTATTTTTCGCAGACGTTTGCTTTGCTTCCTTTTTCGAAGCAGCTGCCTGCTTTGCGCTCTCAGCCTGTCCAGGCATTTTTGCCTCCTGCTTTTTTCCGTCGTCCGATGTTATGACCGGCTCCGCAAACTCTTCCTCGATCTCTTTGGGTCTGTTATCTTTATTTTCCATAGTTCCTCCCAAATTCGCCGCGCAGCCCTCAGCTGCGCGCACAGGCTTTTACAGCCTCAGCTCATATCCACCTACAGGGCGTATCGACAGCACATGGCACATATCCTTGCCGAGCACATCCTCTATCCTTTTCTTGAATTCATCAAGCATATCAAACGGCACAAACGCCTGCACCGTCCCGGCAAAGCCGCCGCCATGCACTCTGTACGCGCCGCGCTTACCTAACAGCTCATCGCACATCGCAAGCCCTACCGACATCGCCTGCTGCTCCGGCATGCTGCTTGCATAAACGTTTTGCAGATACATATATGACGAGCGTCCCGACTCTCTTACAAGCTCAAAGAACCTGTCATAGTCCTTGTCCTTAAGCGCCTGTGCCTCCTCAACAGCTTTCCTCGTATCATGGAAGAAATGGAAGGCTCTCAACACCGCTCGGTCATTATGGAGCGCCTCGCGTATATTCTTTATATTTGCCATGAAGTCCTTCTCATCGACCTGCCTGAGATACTCCTTGCCGAAATATGCGGCAACGGCATTCATATCGGCGGGAACTGCGGCGTATTCATGCGTAAGATCGGCATGGTCCGCGCCGGAATCTATTATACAGAGCGCATAGCCCATGCTCTTTAGGTCAAGCTCAACCTTTTCTATCACAGGCTGCTCCGTGCTCTCAAAATCTATCGCGACAACAGATCCCACGGACGACGCCATCTGATCCATCAGCCCGCTCGGCTTGCCAAAGTACACGTTCTCGGCGTACTGCCCGAACTTCGCTATATCTACTGGGCTTACCTTTCCTCCGGCAAACATGCCGTTTATTATCGTTCCGACAAGCACCTCAAACGCCGCCGAGGACGAAAGTCCCGAGCCCTTCAAAACATTTGATACCGTGTACGCGTCAAAGCCCTTGACCTCAACTCCGAGGTCAACAAACTTCTTTAAAACTCCGCGTATGAGCGATATAGCC
>CALXRY010000078.1 GCA_944390955.1 uncultured Clostridia bacterium
CACTCGGAGTATACCAATACGCCGTCGGGTGCGTTTCGTCCGTTCTGCATCTAAAATCGAGCAGCCCTATGTGATTCTTAATGCGACAGGTCTTTGATTTATGCAGATCTTAATTTGGAGGCGACCCATGCTAAACCCGTTTTTAAACAAATACGATACGATCATCTTTGATATGGACGGCGTTATAACGAGCGAGCAGAACTACTGGAACTGCGCCGCACTGACCGTATGGGAGTACCTGAAATGGAACAGGGGCGAAAAAATAAATACCGCCGAGGGCATGGAAAGGCTTCCAGAGATACGCAAAACAGTATTCTGCGGCGATGAGCTGATAAAACTCCTGAAAAGCAAGGGCGTAAACTCCAACTGGGACCTCGGCTATGTCACGGTGCTTATCGCGTGGATATGCGGCGGCAAAGAGTACAGCGGCGATTTCTCCGACGTGCTCGGGTACGCAGAGACGCTTTCCGGCAATATAATAGACGAATATGACGCGCTTGCAGAAAGAGTGTCGGCGGTGAGCGGATTTGACTATGGATGGCTGCGCCGCAACAGCACCATGTGGACGGCTATGCGCGAGCTTTTCCAGGAATGGTTTCTCGGCGATGAGCTTCACGGCAGGAGCAGCCTGCACGGATTCAAGAACGGGCTTCTGAGCCGCGAGGAGCCGATCATAGACAAAGATAAGCTTATAGAGATAATGCGCCTTCTGAGCCGGGATAAGCGCCTCTGCACAGGTACCGGCAGACCGTATATAGAAATGCTCAAGCCTCTTGAGGACTGGGGCATAAAGCAGTATTTTGCGGCTGACGGGCTCTGTAATTACGACCACGTTATCAATGCGGAAAGGGCGTTTGATGATAACGCGCTGACAAAGCCGCATCCTTATATGTTCCTAAAGGCACTGTACGGCACGGATTATCCGGACAAAAGGATAATCGACGGCGATTACGACGCATCGAGGATAAGCGGGACGCTTATAGTCGGCGACGCCGGCTCAGATATAATGGCGGCGCAGGCGATGGGTGCGGATTTCTGTGCGGTGCTCACCGGAGCGGCCGGAAAAAGCGGAAGAAGCTATTTTGAGAAAATGAACGCTGATCACATATTGGATAGTATGGAGGATTTCCTTGTATGAAAACGATTCTTGAAACTCCGCGGCTGATGCTTCGGGAGCTTACGCAGATGGACCTTCCCGCGCTGTGCCGAATGCTTCAGAACCCGGAGGTAATGTACGCGTATGAGCACGCCTTTGACGACGCAGAGGCGCAGGAGTGGCTCGACCGACAGCTCTCGCGCTATGATGAATACGGCTTCGGGTTGTGGGCTGTGATACTTAAGGAAAGCGGTGAGCTCATAGGTCAGTGTGGTCTGACGATGCAGGACTGCGGCGGTGAGCAGGTAATTGAGGTCGGCTATCTCTTTGTTAGGGACTTCTGGCATAACGGCTATGCGACGGAAGCGGCAAGAGCATGCAGGGACTATGCGTTTGACAAATTGGGCGCTGAGCGCGTGTATTCGATAATCCGCGATAATAATATGCCGTCGCAGAAAGTGGCGCAAAGGAACGGCATGAAGCCTGGAAAGACCTTTGTAAAGCATTACTACAACATGGATATGCCGCACATAGCATATTCGATAAGCAGAAGGGAGTATTCGCATATGGAAAAGAGAATAACAGCGCCGATAGACAAGGAAACGGCGAGGTCGCTCAGGGCAGGAGACAGCGTGCTTATTTCCGGGACGATATATACGGCAAGGGACGCCGCCCATGAGCGCATGACGAGGCTTTTTAAGCAGGGCGAGCCGTTTCCGTTCGACATCAAAGGTCAGGTCATTTATTATGCGGGACCGTGCCCGGCAAAGCCCGGCGAGGTCATAGGCTCCTGCGGTCCGACTACGGCGGGACGTATGGACGCGTATACGCCGCTCCTGCTCGATAACGGGCTTGGCGCGATGATAGGCAAGGGAGCACGCTCGGAGGCGGTTGTGGATGCGATGAGGCGCAACGGCGTAGTTTATTTCGGCGCGATCGGCGGAGCGGGAGCGCTTATTGCCGAAACGATAAAGAGCGCTGAGGTGATAGCGTATGACGATCTCGGCACCGAGGCGATACGCAGGCTCACCGTCGAGGACTTTCCGGCGGTGGTGCTTATCGACTGCGAGGGCAATGATTTATACGAGCAGGGACAGAAGGCATACAGAGAAATATAACATCTACAAAACCACTGCTTCGTGAGCGGCGGCAGCGGTGATACCTTCGCTTCCGCGAGCGTCTTTGCTTTGCTCTGCTTTACTTTACTTTGCTTTCCTTTGCTTTCCTTTGCTTTGCTTTGCTTTCCTTTGTCGAATAAATACGGGATTTACTGCGGTAAATACGGGATTTATCGTTATAAATACGGGATTTACACGGGAGATATTTATTTTTTCGCGCATTTATCAAGGCTGAACGCCCGCTTTCGGGATCGAAGGTCACTCCCGCTATGACCTTGTCTCCGATTTTCCGGCTGTTTCGGCCTTTTAAAATCCTTCCGACATATCATTTTAGATACTTATATTATACCGTATTTTTAGTATCTTGTCGAGATGTTTTTGGTTGTTATTTGAACTGTGAATTATACAGCGTGCTGTAGAAGCCGCCGAGGCGCAGGAGCTCATCGTGCGTGCCGCGCTCGGTTATTCGTCCGTTTTGTATGACGAGTATCATATCGGCGTTTTTGACGGTCGAGAGCCTGTGTGCTATTATAAAGCACGTCTTGTTTTTCATCAGATTGTTCAGCGCCTCCTGTATCTGCAGCTCCGTGCGCGAGTCGACGTTCGAGGTCGCCTCGTCAAGGATGAGCATCGGCGTTTTTGAGAGCATCGCCCGCGCTATCGTTATGAGCTGGCGCTGTCCCTTTGATATATTGACGCCGCCGTCGGAAAGGACCGTATCGTAGCCGTCAGGCAGGCGGTTTATATATGTGTCTATATGCGCGGCCCTTGCGGCGGCATATACCTCATCCGGAGAAGCGTCCTCTCTGCCGTAGCATATGTTTTCATATATCGTTCCGTGGAACAGCCACGTATCCTGCAGCAACATCGAATAGGCGCGGCGCAGGCTGCTCCTTTTTATATCGTATCTATCTGTGCCGTCGAGGCTTATCCGTCCGGTGTCTATATCGTGGGACCGCATAAGGAGGTTTATTGTCGTGGTCTTCCCGGGTCCTGTCGGACCGACTATCGCGATAGTCTTATCGGGCGGCGC
>CALXRY010000079.1 GCA_944390955.1 uncultured Clostridia bacterium
AGATCGTCTATTGTCGCATACTTTTCTTTAAGATATTTCTGCCAGTGAGGAATATAGTAATCATACTGGTATGCCATAAGCACCGGCTCGTTATGCAGCTGTATACTGAAAGTGCATCCGTATTCCTTGGCAATCGGCAAAATTTGTTCAAGATAGATGCGAATTACCTCAAAAATCTTATCATTGTCTACTTCCCAGGAAAGAAATCCCCCTGTATGATGAAAATCTGTGGTCTCCCACAATACACCGGGAACGGAATGCAGAGTAATATCCAGCATAACAGCTACATTATTATACTCATCACGGGCAAGGTTTTCTTGGAATTTATTCAGCAAAGTACGGTTTGCTCCGTACGGCGTTCCCTCAATCGGTTCGTAATACTCTTCAAAACCGGGACTGGTAACTCCATTCTCCTTGCTGTCGCCCTCGTAAATATAGACGTCGTCTATATAAACCTCCGACGCGTCGGGCAAATGTATCAATATCTGATTACGTGTTTCATCTGCGCCTGTTGTAAAGGTATAATCAAATGATTGCCAATTCTTGAAATCACCGTTTGTTTCATTCGGCGACTCGATTCCAATCCACATATTTCCTTTTACATTTCCCTTGATTTTATAACCGTAATGATAGGTTGTATTGGGTTTTAAAGTATAGTAACTATAAAGCAGGCTCGCCTTGCTATCCTTCGACTCGGTAGAACGGGTGGTAATCTTCAATGCGTTGCTGCCGTTAACTCCCGCGCCCGGTATAACCTCGATGTCCGAATCCGCTTTACCGTTGGCAGATACGCCCATATCATTCCATCCTACCGGATAACCGCTCTTTCCGATAATTTCGTCGAACATATATCCCTCGCTGTAAAGGTTAATACCAAAGTCCGGCCAGTCGGAACGCTCATCTCTGCCTTCCCATCCGGTATTGTAACCGATAAGGAACACCGGACGTTCCTCTACTACGCCCTTTGTCTCGGTCTGCGCATAAAAGCTCTTGCCCTTCATTGTAATAGGACTTGTAACATAATTTGTAACAACCTTTTCTTTCTTTTCGCCGGACAAATATCCGTTCAAGTTGGCGATATCTTCGTCAATAACCTTTCTGATTGCCTGCAAATTATATAAAACAATTGCCAAATCGCCCTCTTGCATTTTATCGGTTGTAACCTCAATCGCACGTTCCATCAGCGCTTTATCTGTCCGCTCATATTCGGTCGTTATCCCTTTTTGATTGCACTGCTCCATCAAGTCTTCGATTTTTTTCAAATCCTCTCCGAATTCGGCAACCATTTTATTAAACGCTTCGTTATCAGGATACACATCAACTGTTTTCTCCACATCTTCACCGTTGACAGTTGCGTTTAAACTTACATTTCCTATTCCTTCAAACTTATGAGAAAACGGAATACTCTCCACCGCATTTTGTTTCACGTTTAAGGTTTTCTCTATATTTTCGGTCGGCATTTCAACAGTAAAGTCTTTATCAGCTCCCCAGTTCAAGATTGTCAATGCACAATTTTGAACATCTCCGCTTGTCGCTGTTGAAGCCTCTGTACTCAAAACATTGTAATAACTCTGTCCTTTCGGCAAAAACGTAAGTATGGGCGAATCTGCCGCAGATTTTACATTAGAGATTCCGGGTGCAATCTCCAAGCTGTATTCACGCCCCGTACCATCGTTATTATTCACAATCGCATTAAACGAGAACGATGACGGTGATGATGGAATATATTTCCCCCATTCAAACGCCGCTTCGTATATCGTTTTATTGCCGATACGTCCTGTCGATATTTTTATGTCGTCATGCGTCTGATAAGTAGTTCCATCCTCCTGATGCATAATTCCGATTTCTGTACCGAACTCGCCCGGCTTTGTACCTACCATAATTTGAGCGCTGTCGCTGCGCCAGTAGTAATCGCCTTTATCAAAATGTACAGGATCGTCTACTTCCATCAAAACATAAAAGTTCTTTTCATCATATGCATAGCGTATCTGCGCGTCATTTTTCATTTCCGCACCGGAATAACTTTCCAGAGTACTGCGTCCCGACATATGTATCGGAGTAATTCCGTCCCATTCTTCATTGCTGCCGTCTATCTGAATACCGTCTTTGTATGACACCGGAATATTTTTAGACCGTGCCAAAAATCCGCTGACAGAATTCAAATCATCGTTATAATAATAATATTCGTTATTACTCGAATCGGTTGTTGCACTTCCTTTTGCCGTATTCTCTTCAAATGATGGATTCGGAACCAGATTTGCCCCGATCGGCTGGTTGTTATCATCCAACTGATACATAAAAACGTCGTCAATCCAAATGTCATCGCACTGGTCGGAAATCATAAATCCAAGCCATTCCGTCATAGAAGATTCCGCGTCATAAATAAACTCGAATTTCTGCCAGTTGCTGCTTTTTGCAAACGGGACAATTGACGCAAAATAGGACTTCATAAACATTCTTGCTCTTCCGCCGTTTTTGCACGCATTTTTTGTTTTTACAGAACAGCCGAATTTATACCGCCCTGCCTTTGGCAGCGTTACAACCGTATTCGCCCGAAAATAATTTTGGTCACCGTTTTCGGGTGTACGATTAACGATATGCAAGCTGTTGTTTCCGCTTGCCGCCTCATCGCTTACCAAATTAACGGTAGCGTCACAGTTCAGCGCATAAAAACTCCACCCCGTAATTTCTGTTCCGTCGGAATCTGCCTGTGCAAAACATACCATGCTCTGCGATAGCATACTCAAAACGACTAACAGTACTATAAAAACTTTATTTAACTTCATTTATTTCTACTCCTTCCTGTAATATATCTTACTGCTGCATAAAGGAACCATCGTATCTTTCCGCCATAAAAATGCCTTAACATATCCGCCGCTTGGAATATCATTCAAAGCAATCTGCGTAGAAAAACTTGTTTCCTTATCCACAATCCTTTTTTCTTCAGGGACAACTTTCTTCATGGCGCCTTGCTCATCATATACGCAAAGGTAAAGCATAGCGTCACTGCCATACGCCGTCTCATCATCGAAAACAGCAGTAACTCCTATATTGCCGTTTGATTCATTAAGTACCAGTCTGTTAGACTCAATCTTCAACATGATAGGAGTATATGGATTTAACGTTACAGTGCTTCCCAATTCCTCAAGTTCTATAAGGTCTGTCATAGCCTCAACTCTTTTGCCGTCAATTTCAATCACGGCATTTTTGACCGTATCCCAGTCGTAACTACAAAGATTTAATACATAACCTCCGCTGTATTCAGCCCAAGATATTTCGGTATTTTCTATCTTTGCTCCGGTAGAGGCGTCTTTTAGCTCTACCTTAATCTTTCCGTTATCGCGGAATATTTTCTCCAAATCCTTGCCGACTGTATCTTTTACCGCACTGAAATATTCTCCATGTACGCTATTTGCCTCTATCACTGTTGCGCTTTTTCTGATTTCTTCCAAAGCGTCCTGCGGCATCGGCTGATTCGATTCGTCATAACTTAGACAATCCTCGCCTATCATCACAACTTTGCCGCCGTTTCTTACAAATTTTAAAACTTCGTCAAACACCTTTCTCTTTACATGGCTCGCTTCCGGTACAATCAGAGTATCAAACTCTTGTAACCGTTCCGCTTGGTCTTCAATCAGATAAAAAGGCTTTACGCCGTTATACAGCGTTGCAGTATACGCATTGTACAGCGAATTCAGATAAAAGCTGTCATAGCTCCTTGTTGTGTGCGAATACAACATCGCCACATCCGCTTTGCGGTTTCTGATTGC
>CALXRY010000080.1 GCA_944390955.1 uncultured Clostridia bacterium
TTACTTATCCCATGAAACGAGCACGTATGCTACGTCCTTGGAATCGATCTTGCCGTCACGGTTCAGATCGTACTTAACATAGTCTTCATAATTGTCGTTCATTGCATCTAATCCGGTCAGACCGAAGTACGATACTACCGCCGACAGGTCGTAGATGTTTATGTTGTTGTCCTTTACGATGTCACCCGCAAGGAATGTAACTTCCTTGGCCGAAGTATCATTTCCGACCTCAACCACTTCAGCTTCATCCTTTGCGTTGTTCCAGAAGTTGAGCGTCTTGTCTGTCGACATAGTTACGCCGTAACTTGTCGTTCTGTAGCCCGCACCGCTTACAGTTACCGTGTATTTGGTGCCTCTTGTGAGCTCCTGCGTAAAGCTGTAAACGTTGTCTTCCAGTACAGTTTCATTTTCATTAGTCTCATCTGTACCGAAGTTTATCGTGATGTCCTCTGTGAGGTCTCCGCCGGAGATAACTGCCTTCATATCCTGGTAAGCAACATCGTTATCCTCTATCGCATTGTTGAATGTAACATTTACCGTAAGTCTCTGCTTAGGTACTGTTATCTCTATCTCTGTATCTCCGGGCAGGATCAGGGTTCCAATATCTGTACCGCCGTTCGGAACAAACTCATCAACGATATTGTCAGCGGATTGTGCCGTATGTACAACAGCTGTGTCGTCATCACCAACACTGAACGTACCCGTACCGTTGCCTGTGAATACGACCTTACCTATGATAATTCTCTGACCTGTTATATCCGGTGTATCTGTACCGTTCAGGTTGAATTCGTATTTTCCGCTGTCGTCATTCGGATATATGATGTTCACATCTCCAACCCTTTGGATCTCGTATGCAACATTACCGTCATTGGGCGTGTAGCCAAACGTAAGCTCCGCCGACATGAAGCGGTTGATCATCTTGTTGTCCGCACCTTCAAGTACAATATTATACTCGTTGTCATTTACCTTTTCAAGCTCTACTTCTATAGTATCAGCAATTTCTTCCTCGGTTAATTCGCCCGGAGTATATACGATTGCAAACGGTGAGAATGTGCTGTTAAAGGTAACTGTGTTGCCTTCTCCGTCTCCTCTAAACTGCCAACCATAGGTCTCATCATAGTGGTAAACTGTAGTCCGGCCATTGACAGGCTCATTGATCGTAATGTTTACGCTGTGTTCAACAGGCACTTCACCTTCCTGAGGTACGATCTCTTCGCCGTCTTTTGTAACCGAAAGATCTACATATACTGTCTTAGCATCCATTGGTGCTTGTGATTGCATCGGTACAGCCTGAATCTCGGCCGGAACATCGCCGGCTGTCAGCGCATACGTTACTTCATCGCTCGGATCTTCTATCATATTGCCCACTGTCGGAACCTCTATCTCAAGATTTCCGTATATGACTGTATCGATAACGTTTACCTTTGACAGCTCTGTCATAGGCTCGTCCAGGTAATACGGAAGATACTCAACGTCTCCGGAGATCATATCGCCGAACTGCGGTGCATCGCCCCAGTAGTTTTCTGCAACCGATACGCTGCCGTTCTCTGCTCTTGAGAAGTTGATCTTACCTGCATCAATGAACTTATTCTCTGTAATTGTAATGCTGGCATCGGATATATCGGTAACAGGCGGATTTGCCCATGATGTGTAGCCTATTGTCGAATATGTATAGGCGGGATCATTATTCCAGTTCTTTACACCGTTAAACGTATTGCCTGTTATCGTGATATCTGCATTTGATGTTCCGTCCAATGTAATACCGGAATGATCGAAGTAGTTGTTTGTAACGCTTGCTGCTACGTCAGCATTGCTAAAATACAGCGATGCGCCGTATTCTTTGTACTCATCATACGCGTATCCGGTTTCTTCCTCATCCACATCAACTAACAGCTCTTCGCTTATCGGAGCGAATTTACAATTTTCGATCGTAAAGTCAGTTCCTACAACCTCAAGGCTCTTATTTGCGGCTATCTTATTCATGATCGTAAGACCTTTGATCGTCACACCGTCGCCGAGGACTGTGATAAGATTCTGAGTAGGCCATGCTCCGTTCGCCGAATAATCAGTCGAATAGATATTTGCCTGTGTCAATGTCGGGTCTGTGATCTCATTGCCGTCTTCATCTACACCGACGATAGTAATGTTATTCTTTGTGATCGGCAGATACCAGCCTGTCTGACCTTCAACCATTGTTTCATTATCCTGCGGAATGTTGTAATCACCGGGATAAACCTTTATTACATCACCTTCACCGGCGTTGGCGATTGCTGAAGCAAGCAGTGCACCTAAATCTTCATCTCCTGTAACAGCGGGATCTATTATATACGTAACTTCAATATCTTCAGGCAGAATTTTGCCTTCCAAATTCACTGCAGCATCCGGATCCTTGACTATGATATTAACAGATTTCAAATTCTCGTTTCTGTTAAAGACAGGACCATCAAACTGAGTTGTATTTGACATTGTTATACTGTCTATAGCCCAGCCATCAAATGCCCAACCACTTACTTTTTCAATGCTGTCAGGTATAACAAGATCGCCTGTTATGCCGCCATTGTCACTTAAGTGTCCGAGTGCTGTGCGATAGATAGCTTCATACTGCGCAAGCGCTTCTGCCGTGCCTGTGCAGCTTGTTAGCTCAAAGCTGTATAAGTTCGTATCATCGGGATTATATGTTCCCTCTCCCCAAACCACTCCGAATTGAGGACTCTTTGTCGCAAAGAATTGATCTAAATCTCCGTACACATTTGTGCAGCTCTGAAGTGATTTCTTGCCAAAAATAACCCCAGACGGAAAATCATTGATGTTCCAAGTAAGCTTCGGGCAATAAGCCAAGGCACCACTATCAAGGCACTTCATATTTGCCGGTATATTCATTGTTTCAAGATTTGCCATACTGTTCATGCACAGCGGCTCAAAATATTCAACTGTATCCGGCAGAGTTATTGCGGTAATTCCATCATATGTTTTTTCACCGTCAAGATTTGTGTTCTGAGAATAGAACATATAATACGGTATCTTTGTGAATGTATTTCCGCTGAAATCGATTGATGTAACATTCAGCATACCGGCTTCAAAAGAGGGCCAGTTTGATCCCTGTCCGGCCTCGGGCAGTTCTGTTATCCCCATATTGCTCAGATCAAGATGACCGCTCAGCTGCTGCATCTGACCTACTGTCATTTCCGCAGCAGTAGCAGGTATATCGGCAGCTCCTTGTTTTGTCAGAGCTTGTATCAGGGCATTTCCCAACGATTCATATTTTGTCAATCCGCTTCTATTATTTGGACCGGTAAATACCAAATCGTCAGCGTATATCCCATTATCTCCTGTTACATAATCGGCATATGGTCCGTATGCAACAAGGTCGCCTTCATCCGCCAAAACGCTGAAGCTGAATGTACTCAGTGCCATTGCAGCCGCAACAAACGCTGATACCAGCTTTTTCATCTTCATAAAAATCATCCTTTCTTTAATTTGATATATTATGCTTCAAGTATGTCCGGCTCAACCTGATCCCCCTTCCGCGACTGGTTTGCTTTTCAGCATCGCTCGCTTGACACCTCGGGCTTACGCCCGAGGCTGTACATACTGAATCAACTAAACTTTATCGATCACTGCATAAGATCAAGCAGTCTTGCGCACATAACCGCTACCTCGGCGCGTGTCGCACTGCCGAGAGGATTAACGTTGCCGTCCGAACCCTGTATAATGCCCGACTGTACCATTGACGCCATCGGGGCCGCAGCGTAATCCGAAATGCTGTCCCTATCGGCAAATACATCGAGCGATGTAAAGTCCTCGGTCGCCTCTATATAACCCGCATTGAGGAAAGCACGGTATGCAAGAGTGATCAGGTCCTGACGCGTGATGCTGTTCTCTGGCATGAAGTTCTCGCCGTCGCCCGTGGCGATGCCGGCCGCCCTTGCGCTGCCGATCGCATCATAATAATATGAGTTCTCGGGAACATCCGCAAAGTTCTCAGTAAATTCATCATCTATACCAAGCATTCTTGTAAGGATAAGGATAAAGTCGCCGCGCTTTATATTGTTTGCCGGAGCGTACTCCGTCTCGCTTACGCCGCCGATTATTCCCGCGTCCTTAAGTCTGTATATTGAATCCTTTGCCCATTCATGATTGCCGAGGTCGGTGAATACCTTATCCGATGATGAAGGAGCCGGTGTAGCAGTAGCTGTGGGGAACGTTACCGAGGGATTTCCGCCTCCGGTGTTGCCTCCGCCTGTATTGCCGCCGCCTGTTCCGCCACCACCGCCGCCGGGGCTCGACTCGGAATCTGTCCTTGCGTTTGCCGTATCGGAAAATTCACCTGTACCTGCCGCGTTCGTTGCCGCGATCGAAACGTAATATCTCGTTCCCGCGGAAAGACCCGTTATCGTTTCGCTTGTGCTTGAAGCGTCCGTTATTTCCTCAGTCTCGTCCAGATCGTCCTCGCTCGTGCCGTAGCGGATAATATATCCGGTTATCTCCTCGCCGTTATCCTCGGGGGCTGTCCACGATACGGTGATGCGTCTGCTTCCGCCCGTAACCGAGGGAGCGTCCATCTTTTCCGGTGCGCCCTCCGGTGCGGTTATATCGTCAAAAATAACCAAATCATATCTGTCAACCACTCCGTCGCGGTTAAAATCCGCAGCGCCCGCCAGGCCCTCCGCATATTCCGCATCGGCTACGGCCTTTTCACACTCTTCTTTATCGGTTATATCAACAACACCATCGGCATTTATATCACCGGGAACGAAATCGGCATTCGTGATCTCCAATACCTCATCAAACGTCACTCCCGATCTTACATACGGGATATATCCGATACCGGAGATTTCCACCGTATATGTATCATCGGCAAGCACGGTGTTTTCAACGGTGAACGTCGGTATGCTCTCGCTCTCCCTGTGTCCGCCGTTTGAAACGAGCGTGTTGTTCAGTATTGTATATATCGTATAGCCGGGCGTGTCCTCACTCGTTATCCTGACCTCTATGCCGCTGCCGTTATAGCCGCTGCTTCCGCCGGCCGCAAAGTCTGTAACCCGGTCCATTGTGAGCTGCAGAGTCGCTGTCTTGCCCTCGTTCGACTCACTGCTTGCGGTCACTGTTATACTCTCATCTTCCGCCGGCATCAGGTCTACTCCGTCTACAGTGCAGTATGTATTTTCGAGGTCCGCAATGTTCAGCGTCACGCTGTCACCTGCCTCACCTTCAAATGTGAGTATGAACAGGTCCGTCTGCTCTTCAAACGGGATCGAACTACTCGATATGATGCTCGGCATAAGCTCGTTCGACGAATTTACAAGAGCTGCGTTCGGCGAATACTGAAAGCATTCGGGCGGATTGTTTTCGCCCTCCAAGAACTGGATGGACTTATATTCCAGATCCCCCGTAAATCCCAAAGCCATCTGCGCTATGCTCGCATTCCCCTGCGCACCGCTTACACTTACCATGATCTTTGCCTCTCCGGAAAGCGTGGTCAAGTCGGTATCAGTAACATCCGTAAATATTACGTCGATGTTTTCCGCTCCGAGTACCGGCATGATCCATGCGGAAAATGCCGCGCAAACCGAAAGCGCCAGAGCTCCTACCCCGGCTGTAAATTTGTGATTCATTGCATTACCTCCTCAAATATTCTTTTATGTTATCACCAAAAGGTTTATACATATTATGAATATTTTATGAATTTTACTATTTTTATTTTATCACATCGTTATTTCATTGTCAACACTTTATTAGCAAAAGTCTGTATTTTCGCCAATATATGCCCCCCTCCCCACTTTAAACCTTTATTTCCTTACATTGAATATATGCTTTATCGCGCAATTTTTACACAATATATTGTATATATCTTATTTTGATGCCCAATATAAAGTGAAACACAAAAAGACCGCCTATCGCAAAGACGATAAGCGGTCAATTTTTTCATTTACCTCGCCGCAAAAATACAGATCCGTATTTTTGCATAGCTTTTACAAATTAAATTTGCTATTTCCCGATCCTATTTATTTTTCTGTCATTATTTCCTTGACAGATGCAGCAAGCCCAGCTATACCTTGTATATTCGACGGAATAATTATCTTCGTCGACTTTCCATCAGCGGCCTTTTCAAAGCTCTCGAGTGATTTCATAGCTATATACGCATCGCACGGGTTCGCCTCGTTTATCTGCCTGATACCCTCGGCAACAGCCTTTTGAACGGTGATTATAGCTTCTGCCTGACCCTCGGCTTCTTTTATGGCAGCCTGTTTTTTTGCTTCGGCACGAAGTATCGCCGCCTCTTTTTCACCCTCAGCCATAAGTATCGCACTCTTCTTCTCGCCTTCGGCTCTCAGGATGCTTTCTCTTCTCTCACGCTCCGCCTTCATCTGACGCTCCATCGCGTCCTGTATCTCCCGCGGAGGGATTATATTTTTCAGCTCGACTCTGTTTATCTTTATTCCCCACGGGTCAGTCGCCTCGTCGAGTATCGAACGCATTGACGTGTTTACCGTATCTCTTGATGTGAGTGTCTCGTCAAGCTCCATATCGCCTATAATATTTCTTAGCGTCGTAGCAGTAAGGTTTTCTATTGCCATCATCGGCCTTTCCACTCCGTAGGCAAACAGCTTTGGGTCTGTTATCTGATAATAAACGACCGTATCTATCTGCATTGTTACGTTATCCTCAGTGATAACCGGCTGCGGCGGAAAATCAACCACATGCTCCTTGAGGTTTACCTTTCTCGCTATCTTATCGATAAACGGAATTTTTATATGAAGACCGACTCCCCATGTCTCATGATAACCTCCAAAGCGCTCTATTATATAAGCATGAGCCTGAGGCACAATCTTCACATTTGCTATAAGAATTATTATAAGTAATATGATTAGTCCTATTATGAATGGCATTATTCTTCCTCCCTTACTATGAGCTTTACACCCTCTATTTTTTCTACTACAGCCGAGGTACCCTTCGGTATAACAGAACCATCGGAACTTCTTACACTCCAGTCAGCGCCGTTTACCCGGCCCTCTCCGCTGCCCTCTATATTATTTACATCTTTTGTGATATACACCTTCTCTCCTATCAGGCTGTCGGCATTTGTCTTAAGTGTTCTGTTTTTCATCGCTTTTACAGATATCGGTCTCAATAAACACAGAAGTATTATCGATAAAACCAGAAACACCATCATCTGCGGTATAAAATCAAACCCCAGCATATATGTCACTAGTCCGCCCACCGCGCCTATGGCAAGGTATATTGAAACAAGCTGGTATGTAACCGCTTCCAGTATAAGAAACACTATGATTGCGATAAACCATATCACACCAAGAGTTATTCCGGATGCCATATAAAACACCTCCGTTACGCAAGCAGATTGATCACCTCAAGAGTGATCGTTATAAATCCTATAATGCTTATAATAACTATTCCGGCAACTGTCTTCTTTTTCAGACGGTTAAAGGCCGTCTGAAGCTCTGAAAGAGCCATCTTTGTATTCTGCTGAGCGTTCTTCATATCAAACACGCTATCGCTAAGCTTCGTTACTCCGTTAACCGCTTCCTTCACCTGCTCGGCAGTTTCCTTGAGTGCGCCGATCTCATGTTTAAGATCAGCCACTCCGGACGATAGCTCATTTGATGATTCCGCTGTACGCAGCTCAAGCTCCTGTATGCGTTTTTCAAGCGATGCCATAGCCTCCTTGAGCACGGAAATATCCTTTCCCGTCTTCTCAAATAGCTCCGAAACACCTCCGAGGCGCTCGTCAATGCCTTCTATCTTCTGCATGGAGTCATTCATCGTATCGGTTATAGCCGCCTTCATGTCATCTATCCCGGCGGTAATATTATCCTCTACCTTTTCAAACCGCGTTTCGCCGTCATCCTCGTCATCGCGTACCCTAAATTTGACCGAGGACGCCTTTTCGGCAGCCTCGCTGACCTTTGATGCAGCCACTCCGGCTATGTTCCCGGCTGTTTCCTTTACCTTGCCCAGAACATCCTTCACATTTATCGTTTCTCCAAGGTTGATACGGCGAGTGTCCTCTACCGGCTCTCCGCCTCCATTAAGCTCAACATCAAGACCGTCAAGAAACTCTTTATACTCTTCATCGCTGCCCGAATAAAAGGAATCGGCTTTGTCATAAGGCTCAATCTTTGACTCGTTCTTTTCTTCCTCTTTCTTACTTTCACGCAGGCGCTCAACTATACGCCTGCGTGCATATTCCTTAAAATCATCAATTTTAGACATTACTCTTCACCTTCTGTTTCGGGCTTATGCGGTTTTACCGGTTCAACCTGCGCATACTCGACCGTCTCTTCCGTCTCCTCTGCTTTTACCGCCTGCTCTGCTTCAGTATCTCTCAAAACACTTCCGCATTTGCTGCAATATATCGAAGTTTTTTTATTGTATTCACCACACTCGGAGCATTTAACCGAATCTTTGACCTCCGCGAGCTTTTCTCTCAGGTCAGCGGCCTCTGCCATAAGATCGTCTATCTTCATGCAGCTTTCCTCAAGCTCCTCATACACATCTTCGCCGTTCAGGTGCTTTTCGTAAACCTTTTTGCCCATCTGTGTATAGATCTCTTTAATCTTGCCTTCAGTTTCACTCACGGCAAAATTCAGCTTTGTCTGAGTTATAAGATTGTTTGTCTTGTCTACTACCTGACGCGTCAGCTTTGCAGCTTCGTCCTTTGCCTTGCTTGCATGTTCTCTTACTCTGTCAAAAATTTCGTCCATCTTTGCTTCCCTCCTGAGTTATTATTTTGATCCGCTCTCATGACGGATCGCTGTTATTTTTTATTATACCACACATTTCACTGTTTTTCCATACTTTTTTATCGCTTTTTATTACATTTACATAACAATTTTTATGATCCGGCTCTCAAATGCGCCCTGATCATAAATACTGCATTTTGCATATGACGCTTCCTCTGGCGCGGAAAATCTTACAGCTTCGTTACTTATCTCCGCCATATTATAAGTCTGTACCTTTATCAAATTATTATTAATGTCATAATATGTGCATACCGCCGTTTTTTGTTCCGTTCTGTCGCCGTCATACGTATTCAATCCGGCGTCATATCCGACATACCTTTCCGTCACAGCAGCGAGGATCATCGGATTCCCAAAGACCGAGCTGTAAGAAAAATGTATTGCGCCCTCGGCTTTTTTATCATTCCTTATCTGAAGTATCTGCCTTGATACTTCTTTTCCGTCATACCAAATGCTGTCTGGTCCTGTATCATCGGCCTTATAATCGGCAAGACCTATATAGAGCTTTGTATCGGATTCTGCAAGCGTATCCGACCACCAGTCAAGCAGCGTCCTGAAATCGGCAAGGCTGTGACCATTTTCAAAATATATCTGCGGCGCGATATAATCCACCCAGCCGTTCAGCGCCCATTTTCGTGTATCAGCATAAATATCCGAATACGAAGCAAAGCCATTCGTATCACTGCCAAGAGGATTATTTGATTTATTCTCCCATATCGCACACGGGCTTATCCCGAAGGTCATGCCGTATTGTGTGGTAAGGCTGTGAAGATCATTTATCAACGTATCAAC
>CALXRY010000081.1 GCA_944390955.1 uncultured Clostridia bacterium
TATATTTACACGCTCCAAAAACAGCCGTATGCTCTTGCCATCGGCATCGTCAGGAATGTCAATATCTCTTTGCAGCCAAAGAGGAGCGATATATTCATACCGCTCTCTCGGCGCACGCACTGCCTCCTTTGATATCTTATCATAATATTCCTGCCTTTTCCCTACGCGGTTTTCGCATGCGGAGCCAGGCAGCATAAAGCAGCTCTCCACAAATCTCTCTCCTGAAAACCGGTATACATCATCATAATCGGTTTTATATCTCCAGCTCCCGCTCAAATCTATAGTTTTCATAATACCTCCGTAAAATTCGCCGGCTATCTTTCAATACGGTCGTTTGCTATATCCAAAAGCTCGCTATGGCAGCAGTTTTCAGCAAGTCCCCTTGCGGCATATTCCTTAGCCTTTTCGGTATCGCCGAGGCCCGTATATCCGAGTGCCGCCATGAGGCAGCAATGTACGCGGTTATTTTTGTTCAAGTCCGCATCGAATATCAGAAAATCAGGCAGCGATACCGCAAAATAATCTATCTGTATCTCATCATCCATATGCTCATCAGCATAAGCTGTGAACGCTTCAAAGCGTTTCCTTGCCTCCTTCTCATCTCCGAGCGCCGATATCGCCTTTGCCGCATAGTACATCATCTGAGGCGGCTGGTCGTTATAATACATCGCCGATGACAGGTCAAATTCTCCTCTTGCCGCAAGCCTAAACGCCTGCACACACTTTTCCTTATCATCATACAGACATCCGAGCATATAATAAATATCATTGTCGAGATTACCTACAAGCTTGCCTTCTCCGAGATTGTGCGGGTATACGAGCGCCCGCTCAAGAAGCTCTGCCGCCTTTTCTCTGTCGCTCTCCGCCTTTGCCAGATTTATAAGCGATATCCTGTACTGCGCAGGTATCTTGCCTTCGCCTCCCTCCCATGGATGGAAGTTATGGTTCTTTATACGTTCATATGCATTTTTATACTCGCCGTTCAAATTCAAAAGCGTTATATATTCGGTGTATAGGTCGTCGCGCTTTTCAAGTAACTCCGTATTCTCGTTCATATTATCAAGACGCTCCTTTAGCGAATAATTGAGCATTTTATACAGCTGATCAAGCTCAAAGAATACTCTTGCATCCGTCTTATCCATAGCGAACGCCTTCTCCATTGCTACCTTTGCCTTTTCTGTATCGTGAAGCTTATTATAATAAGCAAGTGACAAATTTCTGTATACCGTAGGAAGGCTTATTTTATCTGCGCATTTCTCCCAGAGCCGTATGCTTTCCTCCCAGCGTCCCTTGTCATAAAACAAATTGCCGAGGTAATATGCTGCATAATATCCACCGTTGTCTGCCGCTTTCCTCAATACTGCTATATCCTCTAATCTATTCGGAAAACAGTACAGGGTGCTGCTGCTCTCAGCCATTTCAATCTCTGTTCTGTCTCCTGTGCAGAAATATCTGTAATAGTGTACCATCGGCTCATCATCTGCCGGCGCAAGCGAAAGAACGCCGTCCGCCTCACCATAAAGTCCGGCTGTTATATATGAAAGAGAAAGCTCTATATAATTATGATTATCACCGCGCATAAGCGCCTTCAAGCTGTCAAGCCCATCGCCTGTGAGCCTATAGAGCTCATAGCAGCATCCGTGATCGAGCGCATCTATCTTGACAGTCTCCTCCGCAAAAGCCTTCGCCTCTTCTGTCCTTCCGGTGATCCGCAGCAGTGCCGTCCTGAGCGTCCTTGCCTTAAGATTGTGCGCTCCCTTAACGAGTGACTTTTCCACAAATCCCAAGGCAGTCTCATACTCGCCATTTCCCGCGGCGATACACGATAACCTGTAAAACGCCTTGTCCTGCATATTGCCGTCCCATACAGCCTTATAGAACGCGTCAAACGCCTTTTCCTTATCTCCTATAGCCTCAAGCGCAAGCCCGAGATTGTAATACGGCTCACAGTCATACGGATTTGGATTCTTCCATGTAGACGACTTTACAGCAGCTCTGAAATACTTTATGCTCTCCTCAAATTTACCCTTATTATATAAATATTTTCCGTAGCCATTGTTAAGACGTATATCAGAAGCATCGCGATTCAGTCCCTCAAGATAATACGGCTCCGGCGAATATGTAGCATGACGGTACTGCTCCAGATGCGTTGCCGCCAAAAATAGCTTCTCTGCTGTTTCTATCTTCTCTGGTTCTGGTATCTCTTCCGCAGGCGACGGAACGGGCTCAGCGTTCTTTACAGGCTCATATACGAGCAGAGTTTTAGTGTCCCTTATTATCTTTGCCGTAACATTCTCAAAATCAATCCCATCGGCTTCTATCTCCGTTTCAAATATCTCAGACGGCTTGAGATTTAGTGTCCCCTTGTACAGTTCTCTGCTACCGTCAAATAGCACTATCTCGGTATTTTCAAGTCCCGAGGGAGTATATACGGTCACCGCTATTTTAGTGTCCCTGCGCTCAACATTCATTGCCGCGTCGAGTGATGCGTTCTTTACTGCGCCGGCCGATTTATAAGGCATAAAATACTGGACAAAGGTCTTTTCCTCATACGGCTTCAGGAATGTAAAATCAGGCTGGTTATCGGTGAACATACCCGTCATAAGCTCGATATACGGTCCGTTCTCATCGGTCAGGTTCCTGTCCCATGCCCTTCCGAAATCTCCGTTGCCCCATGTCCACTGCTTTTTTCCGGGCGATACGTGATGGTCGGCTATATGCAGCAGCCCGGCCTTTTTACTGTAATCGTAATTTCCGATAAAATCGAAATCAGAGTGGTACGCCATATACGAGGTCGGCACAGGGATATTTTTATACCGCGAGATATCCGTCCCCGGTGCGTAGTCGACCTTATAATACACGCCGTCGGCTATCGGGAATTTTGATACAGCACGCTTTCCGTGATCCATCACCGCATGGACATCCGGCGGAAATATCGACTTTGTATAGTCGTTCACTGCAACGGCAGGATTTGCCCACCACAATAATGTCTGCGGCCTGTCAGTCGGGTTGTATATCTGCCCTTTTATCTCAAGATATGCCTTATCCGGGTATACCGTGAAGCCTGCCATTCCCTTTGTATGGAACATCTTTTCCGTCTCTCCGACCCATACTGTGACAGAGCCGTCCCTGTTCCTTTCCACCGTATAATCGACCGGATCGAATGTCGATGGCCTATGATGCTGCGGCCAGTTGAACTCAATACCGCCCGATACCCACGGGCCCGCAAGCCCGACGAGTGCCGGCTTTATGACCTCGTTGTAATACACGGCGTCATAGCCATTCGTCTTGTCGTAAAGCCGCTGTATCTTTCCGCCTATCTCAGGCAATATCATAACGAGTATATAATCGTTTTCCAGGAAAATTGCATTATATTCCTTATCTGTCTTTACATCCGCAACTCCCTCGCATACCGGATGCGGATATACGCGTCCGCTCGAGCCCTGATATACGCGCTTTTCAAGAAACATCGGATTTTTGTCATACTCAGATATTTCATATGTAGGTATTGTGACTTTTTCCTCTCTTAAAATAACATCGCTCATTTCTGCAGCCATTCCTTTCCGGAGCTTATGCCCCTATGTAATTGTTGATGTATCTATTATACAGCCTTCCTCAGAAAAAATCATTAATTATTATTGCCCGAAAATATGAAATAATTGCTCAAGATGTATTGCAGCCGCAAAAAAGCTGTGATATAATATTAAAATATACAGTCCATTTAGGAGGGAAATCATGGGGAAATTTGACGAGAAAATATCTGATAAATCCGTATGGATTACGTCTACTCCGACTCAGACAGCGCTGGCACTGCCGTTCTGCGTTACTGAAGCAGGGCATTTTTACGCCGAATCCGACTATGCGGTTCAAAGAGAATCACATGACAGCTTTCTTTTGCTGTTCACCATAAAGGGCTGCGGCATCGTGCAGAGCGGGGATGCTGAGATAAAACTTGCAGAAGGAAACGCCGTGGTCATAGACTGTCATACCCCTCACCGCTATTTTTCCGAAAATACGAAATGGGAATTTATATGGCTACATATAAATGGCAGTGCTGTGCCGACTTTTTTTGAACTGCTATATCCGAACGGTCTTTGTGCCGTAAACACCATCGAAGACATATCGGAGCCCGCCGCGGAGATAATGCGGCGGATACGTAAAAGCGATATCCTTAGCATTGCCGAGGTCTCGGCAATAGTGCACATGATATTCAATACACTTATAAAAAGCAGCATCGAGAGCGAACGCATACGGAATGAGGGGCGGTATTATGATTTTGTAAAGCATGCCGCAGACTTTATACACAATCATTATTCCGAGCCGCTTTCCATTGATGAGATGATAAGCGATATCCCTATGTCAAAATATCATTTTATACGGACGTTCAAGCACATCATGGGAACGACTCCTTATAATTATCTTACAAATTACAGGATAAACAATGCAAAAATAATGCTCCGCACTACCGACATGCCGGTATCCGAAATAGCGGAGCGCTGCGGCTTTCTCGATACAAGTAATTTTATTGCACAGTTCAGAAAACACACGCAGCAGAAGCCTCACCAATACAGACGGTATTTTGCCGCGGACTGATGAACAGCAAAGAGAAATATCTCAAAAATATTCATCATACATTGACAAAGTCTAACGGTACAGCAGACTATTCCCCTACTGTACCTATTTTTTTGTATATAAAACCTTGTTTTTATATTGTTTTTATTCCATTTACATGATACAATCAAACTATAAAGGCAAAAGCAGGAAGACGGCAATGTTGATTTACAAAAAAAAAGGGGGGGGAATCGTCTATTGCAGCACAGCCGTATATATTTAGAAAAACACAAACTGATTTTAAAGAAAGGGAACACGGTGATATAATGAAAAAAATATTCAGCGCTGCACTTGCGGCAGTCATGCTGCTTTCATGCAGTATGCTCCCGGCATATGCTGCGAATGATACGACAGCCGAGCTTCTTGTAAACGGCGGCTTTGAGGAAGTGCTCCTCGGAACAGGAGGCTGGCATTTTTCGGACCGCGGAGGCTGGTACAATGAGGACGGCGCGGAGCGCTCTGCCGATGAAATGCACAATGGCACATATTCGCTTGCGCTTAACGACGGAACGGCAGGTCAGCGCGTTGCGCTCGAGGCGGGAAAAACGTACCGCCTCAGCTTCTTTTACAAGGCGGACGCAGCCACAAGCGCGCCTGTCGTGAAATTTGCCGACGGCACGGCCGAATGGCCAGCCAGCAGTGCGATAGCCTCTGCTTCGCTCAGCGCAACCACCGAATGGCAGGAGGGCTTGCTTGAGCTTGAAAGCACGTCATCACAGGACTATGTCATATGCCTTGAGGGCTGGACAGGCGGTACTACCGTATATTTTGACGACGTAAGCCTGTATGAATACGTGCCGCCCTATGACGGAGGCGGAGTCGCAAACGGCGATTTTTCAAACGGACTTGAGAGCTGGACGCTCGATGGTGCGGGAGCTGTGACGGACGGCGCATTTACAGTATCGGGAGGCGATTACACGATGCGCCTTAGCCAGACTGTCGAGGGTCTTGAAAACGGAGTATATGATCTGACTGCTTACGCTTCAAGCTCCGACATATCGGGTATAGCATATCTATACGGAAAAACGGAGGGACACACGATGGCTTCCACATCCGTTCCCGCAAGGAACGGCGAAGCCCAAAAGGTCGTAGTACCAGGGATAATCGTGGAAAACGGCAGCTGTGATATAGGGCTGTATGCCGAGGGCTCATCGTCGATAACTCTCGATAATATTTCGTTTAGCGCATCGGAGGAAACACGCGTACCGTTCTTGAAGGGCGGCGAAATATCAAAGCTCACGTACGTTGAGGATATGGGCGGAAAATTCTATTACGCCGACGGCACCGAGGGTGATGCACTCCAGATCATGGCGGAAAACGGCTTCAATCTTGCGCGCATAAGGCTCCTTGACGATCCCGGAAAGGGCCACGGCGACGGAACATATTATCTGCCCGAGGGATATATGGACCTTGAGGACTGCCTTGAGCTCTCCCGCCGTGCAAAGGACAAGGGTATGCAGATATGCTTCACATTCGCCTATTCCGACTACTGGGTAGACGCTGAAAAGCAAATGGTCCCGGCGGCATGGCAGCAGGAGATAACGGAGCAGGGGCTGAGCGGCGAATCACTCGTGCAGTACCTTGAGGATAAGGTCTACACATACACAAAGGACGTTATGGAAAAGCTTATGGCGCAGGGCACCTGTCCCGAATACGTTTCGATCGGCAACGAGGTGCAGGTCGGCATCCTATTCAACAGACAACGACCCAACAACGGACTGTACAATAACTCGGCATATCTTGCAAGGCTGCTTTCGTCCGGTGCGCAGGCCGTAAGGGACACATCGCCCGAATCGAAGATAATCTTTCACAGCGACAACGGCGGCAATCTTTACAGGCGCGGTACATTTATAAGCGCCTTAAGAGCCATTGACTCCTCGCTCTATGACGTTATCGGCGTATCGTATTATCCGTTTTACAGCAGCACATTAGCAGATTCCGACAACACCCCGTTTTCAGCCGACACGGTGGTGAACGATTTTGCAAGGGTGATAAATGAGTTTGACAAGGACGTCATCATAATGGAAACTGGCTACAACTGGGCGGAGCTCCGCGGCGACGGCTACGAGGGACAGCTTCAGGACAGCGGCTATTATCAGGACATCTACGGCGAGACGCAGGACGGCCAGAGGGCGTTCCTCACGGAGCTTTATTCAAAACTCAAGCAGACGCTCGGCGGCAGATGCATCGGCGATATGTACTGGGATCCCGTAATGATCTATGACGGCGGCACATACACCATCGGCTGGGCCATTGAGGAAAACGGCGACTGGACACAGGGAAACGTCGTCTCAAATTCAACGATATTTGATTTTGACGGCAAGGAGGTCGCAGGTCAGCAGGCTATGAGGTACAATACGAACTCGACAGATAATATACTTATAACGGGCACTGCCGGGAGCAGCGGAGATACTCTTGCAAATACCGAGATAACGTTTACGGTAAACGACACTCCCTATACCGTCACGACCGATAAATTCGGACAGTATATCGTATCCGTCCCCTACCCATCCGACGGTCTGCTTGAAATAAGCGCCAACGGCTCGGAAACGACGTATCATAAAGACGCACCGTATGACGGCGTACTTGTCAGAGACGTTGATTTTGACGATATACGTCTCAATTATATTTCCGACGTGGCGGTATCCGCCGATGAAAACGGCACTATTTCCTACAGCGCGGACTTCGGTACAGATGATCCGGAAGCAGTATTTTTCGCCATGCTGTACAATGAAAACGGTGAAATGAAAGGCTGTAAAATAGATCAGGAGAGCGGCTCGTTCACGGCCTCGGACGGCAATGGACAGTATACTATAAAGCTGTTCTTGTGGGACGACAGAATGGTACCGCTGTGCAGTCCGCATTCGGAACAAGTGATTTATAATTAAAACAAAAAGCAGGGGCTGTCGCTTTTAGCGCAGATCACAACATAGCATAAAAGCTATGTTGCTACGAACAAAACGCACCACTCGGAGTACTTGCGCTTCCGCAATGCGGAAGTTGCCAAAGGCAAGTTTTGCGCAGCAAACCGCAGGATACGCCGTTGGGGCAACAAAAATGCGGCAATTTGCCGCATTTTTGTTTGTTTCGTCCGTTCCGCATCTAAAATCGAGCAGCCCTATGTGATTATTAGTGCGACAGCCCTGCTTTTTTATTTGAAAATTTACTCGGTAATAACACTCACAACCGGCTTCATCCCGGCAAGCGAATCCCATATAAAACATTTGAGCTGTGTTTTCTCCGGCTTTTTATACCGCATTATGCAAACGTCGTTAACAAAATCCATATCGTCAAAAGACATATCAAGAACCGCATCCTCCGAATACGCGCTCCATATGCCTACAGGCGCCGCCATTCCCTCGCGGCGCTTTATCCTTATCTCATTGAAGCCGTCTGGACATATATCAAGGTCCGAAACGTAATAATCCGAATCACCGGTCAGCCTGTCAGCTATCGCTCCGGCGTCTATGAGCCCATAGCCGTAATAGACATCATAGCCCTCGTCGCCGAGATCGAGCGCCGTTTCCGATATTACAGCCTTTATATCCTCAAGGCTCAGGGATTGATCTATATCGAGCATACACGCTATTATCCCCGCAACATACGGCGACGAAAACGACGTGCCGTCACGCTTTCTTATTTTCGTTTCATTGTAAAGCGTACTCACCTGCCGTCCAGGAGCCGTCACAAAAACGCTGTCGTTATAATTTGAAAACGACGAATGCCCGTAATCCGAATCGACCGAGCCGACACCTATCACGTTATCATATGTCGCAGGATAACTGTATTGGCTCCCCTTGTTATTCCCCGCCGCCGCAACGACGATAACTCCCTTTTCCGCCGCATAATCCACCGCATTCTTGAGGGACTGTACATTCGCATACACTCCTGCACTTATGTTTAGGATATTACAGCCGTAATCGTCCACACCACCTCTTATCGCCAGTATCATATGAGCTACCGTTCCGCCTATCGTATCTCCGTTATCGTCCACATCTATAAATTTCAGCGGTATTACCTCAGCTTTGTGTGCGGCACCTATAACTGACGATTTCCCGTACAAGGCCGCCGCCATACCGCTTACCGAGGTACCGTGATTTATATTGTCGGTGCAGTCGTCACTGCCGTCGATATAATTATGCCCCTGCGTATAAGAGATGCCGACATGCTTATCACAGCCGGAATCAACGATACCTATTTTCACTTCGGAGCCGTACGCGCCTATCTCCCACATCGAGCTTATATTCGTCATGGCCGTTTCATAATTGCTCAAAGCATATGAATAATCATATGTATCGTACAGCTCCACGGGAAGGTTCGGCTCTATGTATTCATACGCCGTACCCTCCGGTATCTCATCCGTCATATACAGCCCTATCTCAGGGATAAGAGGCGTATATTCATCGCTGTAAAGCATTACAGTCTCCTCTGAAAATTTAACTATATAGCCGCCGTCGGCATAGCACACCGCCGCCGACATCAT
>CALXRY010000082.1 GCA_944390955.1 uncultured Clostridia bacterium
GGTCATATTCACCCAGAAACCGTCTGTGCATATTAAAAACGCTGTTTTTGAATTGACAGAAAAAGCTTTCTCGGTCTCCGGCTCGGACTCGGACTCGTCCGATATTATCCTTGTGAGCGGCGACGGCATAAGAGAGCGCAGCTCGGAAAACTGTATCTCGCCCGCGTTGTATTTTTCCATTGCCTCTGTGTGGTCGTTTGTGATAAACTCCACAAGCCCCTTTGAGAACCTGTAAATACGCGTGTCGCCTATATGAGCGCATACGCCCTTTTCACCGTCGGTGATAAGTACCGCCGCTGTGGCTGTCATCTCAGAATAGACGGGATCGTCGGCGATCTGCTTTTTAAATGCCTCGACTGCCGACCATATGCAGTGGGAAGCCCGCTCGACCGTCACCTCGGGAGCCTTTTCGAATTCCTCGGTGATAGCTGACGTAACTATATCGGCTCCCGTTTCGCCGCCTGGGCCTCCGCCGTCAGACATTGCAAAGCAGTATATCCCGCTGCGGCATATTCTTTTGAAGCTGTCCTTATTTATTTCGCGTCCGCCCCTATGTGTAACAGATGTAAAACGCATAATATCATTCCGCCTCCTCTTCCGCGTTGAGCCCGAAGGTCATGCCGTAATCTGGCTCGGGGGTCGTTTCTTCTGCATTTGCTTCCGAGCTTTCCGCAGGCTCCTCTGACGTCGGAGTTCCCGATGCTGCAGTTTCGGTATCTGCTGTCGGTACCGGCTCCTCAGATGCCAGAGCCTCTGAAGCAGTCTCATTTGAAGCTGCGGCAGGCGTTTCGGCGGGCGAAAGCGATGAGCCGCCGTAGCTTTGCTCCAGTGTATGTGCGCTCCAGAGCTGAACGCTGAGCCATATGAGCATTGCTGCGGCTGCTGCAAGCAGAACACCGCTAATGATCGCGGTCTTTGTATCCGGCCTGTTCTTTTTATTTTTATCGGTAGATTTATCAGCCATAGCCTTTTCCGCCTTTCCGGATTATTATTCAAATGCCCGTATTCTGTACGTTACGCCGAGTTTATTGCATATCTCGCGGCAGAGAGTCTCTTCTGCGGGCGAAATAGTGCCCGATACCGTTGTCATCACGACCTTGCCGACATAATTCTTTACGTTTTCCGCAAATTTAAGCATGGCCTCAAATGAGCCTTCGCCGAATTTGGGTCTTACAATTTCAAGGTAGCGCTGAGGGTCAGGCGTGTTAAGGCTTATCGACACTGTGTCGATTTTTCCTTCATAGAGAGGCGCCGTATCAACGCCGTTTATAAGGTCGCCGAGCCCGTTTGTGTTCACTCGTGTCGGCAGATCATATTTTTTCTTGACGAATGCGGCGGCTTCAAGCATATCGTAAAGCCGCTCCGTCGGCTCGCCAAAGCCGCAGAATACGACCTCCTTGTATTTTGTCATATCGAATTTCTCAAATTCTGCCTTGATTTCGTCAAGTGTGGGCTCGCGATCAAGCCATAGGCTTCCAGAGCCGTCCATCTCGTCCTTTTCCTGCCTTAGGCAGAAGGTACAGGCGCACGGACAGCGGTTAGTCATATTAACGTAAAGCCCGCTGTGGACCTCGTACAGTATTACCATCATAAATTACATCCCTTTACAAATTAATTATACCACGCCGTGTCAGCAGTAGGTATCCTTATACGACGCTATGCATTTTTCTATAACGTTTTTTGCCTCATCTGCTCCGCATACCTCGTTTACGACCGTTTCCTTGCCCTCGAGCGATTTATATACTCTGAAGAAATGTGAAATTTCATCAAAGGTATGCTGCGGCAGCTGCGACACGTCGGAATAGCATGTGTATGCCGGATCGTTTGTCGGAACTGCTATTATTTTTTCGTCGATCTGGTCGTCATCTATCATTTTGAGCACGCCTATCGGGTAACATTCCACAAGCGTCATCGGAACTATATCCTCCTGGCAAAGCACAAGCACGTCAAGAGGGTCGTTGTCAGAGGCATAGGTGCGCGGTATAAAGCCGTAGTTGGCAGGGTAGTGCGTAGAAGTATAAAGCACCCTGTCAAGCCGGAGCAGTCCCGTTTCCTTGTCCATTTCGTATTTGTTCTTTACACCCTTGGGGATCTCTATCACCGCCATGAATTTTGATGGGGATATCCTTCGCGGGTTGATGTCGTGCCATATGTTAGACATTGTAAAAACACTCCTTTTTTCATATATCGGCGCAGCTGCGCCGGAATCATTACAACCGGAATTATATCACATAAAGCTCATGTTTTCAATATATCGTTTAGAAAAATATTCGTTTTCGCCGAGCAGTATATCTGTCGATATTGCTTTTATGCGGCTTATTGCATCCTCTGCGCTATCGTCGCCCGAGTATTTTACGGCCCCGCCGAGCGAGCTGTTGCCCAATATGACAGCCTTTTCTGCAGTGCCCCTCGGAAGGAGACCTATGTTTTCGGCCTTGGAAAGATCAAGGCCGTTGCCGAAGCCTCCGGAGAGATAAACGGTTTCTATATCGTCCATGGAAGCGCCGTATTCAAGCAGCAGCGTTTCTATGCCCGATATTACGGCTGATTTTGCCGTTTGAAGCGCGCGCATATCCTTTTGTGTGAAGCTGATGTTTTCGGTCACCGGATAGCCGCTCTCAAAATATTTATCGCAGAGAAGCCCGGTTTTGTCGGTGATGTCCGCATCAAGCAGCTCGGATACGAGCTCTATTATTCCAGTTCCGCATATTCCGGAGGGCGTCTTGTTACCTATTGTGCGCAGCTCGCCGGATTTTAAATCAACGCCGCATACGGCGCCAGGAACAGAGCCGCAGCCGCAGGAAATGCCGCCGCCTTCAAATGCAGGGCCTGCTGCCGCTGAGGTGACGAGCAGCCGCTCTGAATTGCCGACTGCCATCTCGGCGTTTGTACCAAGATCGGCGAAAAGCGACAGCTCTTTTTTTTCAGTAATGCCGCATGAATAGATCCCGCTTGAGATATCTCCGCCTACAAACGCGCTTATACCGCCTATTATGGTTACAGGAATATCGATGTTCCCGCCGAGAGCCTTGAGATCGGTGTTTACCGTTTCAAGCGACACAGGAGAAAATGGGTACGCACCAAGTCCCGAGCATGACCAGCCCATAAGCAGATGCACCATTGCGGTGTTGGCCGATATTATGATCTTGTCGGGAGCTTTTTTTGCCTGTGAAACGAATTTCATGAGTTCAAAAACGATGAGCTGATGCAGCTCCCTGAGCCGTCCGCGCTCCGCCGCCTCGATACGTGAGAGCACGTCTGCGCCGAACCGCCGCTGCGGATTCAGCGAGCGGAATACCTGTATTTCCATGCCGTTGTCGATAAGCGTGCCTGCTATCGTCGTCGTTCCTATGTCGACGCACAGCGCGCAGCCCTGATATGCGGCAGCCTGTCCGTGCTCCGAGAGCACCTCGAAGCTGCTTCCGAAGTCCTTGACTCGCCGCGGACAGTCCCTGACGGTGCACTTTGAGCAGTCGTGCTGTGCGTTGAAAACGGCGCTGTCACGCGTAAGCTCAAGGATATAGCCTATCGTCTTTTCGGGACGGAACTGGAAGCCTTCGGTAAGCGAAACGTCTGCGCCTGTTCTTTTTATTATTTCACGCTGCCGCTCAAGCGGCATATCGACCGGAGCCTCGAGCCTGCGTTTTACTCCGAGTCCGCGTCGTGCGCATTCCTTTTTTATTATATCCGAAACCGCCTTGTCTGCTTCAAAAACGTATTCGTCGCCTGTTACGCTCACAAGCAGCCCCGCCGTTGCCCGGCCCTCGGCAAATAGCTTGGACGAGAGAGCGCTGATAGTTTCGCCGGCGCTTATGATCACGCTGCATAGCAGCGCGGCTTCGTCAATGTCTATCCAGGCCGAAAGCGAAACGGAAACCTTCGCCGCGCCTGAATATTTTTCGTATTCCGCAAGCACGAACGGATAAGCAGGACTGTTCGGACGGCAGTCGGCGGCCCGCATGATATTTTCTGTTTTTATCTGTATATCTAAGTTTTTTATTTGCATAGTAACGTTATAGCCTTTCCGAGACTGTCTATTTTAGCCCAGCCCTGTGTACTTCTTAATGCGACAGCCCCAATATGATAAAGCTTTTTCTCACAGTATATCACACAATTAAAGTAATTACAATGCTGCAGGCGTAAACAATATGTTAAAAATTTTATTTCAAAAGCTGCCGTGCGGTTGACAACAGCATTATGTTGGGCTATAATAGATGTTATCAGAAATAATATCTTTTTGACGGGGGAAAGGATTTAGGGTTCAATGAATAAAAGGTTTATTGCGGCTGCGGCTGCCGTTTTTATGTGTTTTTCGTCCGTGGCCTTTGCAAAATCGGACGCCTACATGAACGACAACATTGACAGGATGCGCGCTCTGCTTTATGAAGAGGATTTCCGTGTATTTGTGGAAAACGCTCCTGAATATTCGGTTTATTACGGAGCGAAATTCGAGCCGAGGTCGGGAGTCATAATAGGCACGCCGGAAAACTGCAAGTTTGAGGGCATAGAAAACGGCATAGATACGTGCTATGACTGGTTCGTGCCTTCGGAGGACATAACAAATGACAAGGTGCCGAGGGTGGAGAAGGCGGAAGCGCATAGCGACCATTCTCAGCTCATAGGCTGGAACTGGAATTTCAAGTCTCAGGTACCGGTCGATATGAGCAGATATGAAAATTATATAAAAAACTACATAGATAATCTTGCGGCGATGGGCAAGGACATTCTTCTTGTATTCGGAAAGGAGATGAATATAGATGATAACTTCCTTGACGAGCAGGTATTTATCGACTGCTACAGATATGTTGCGGAATATGCCAAGACAAAGGAGAATATAGCTATGGTCTGGGCGCCGAATGATACGGGCGGTCTTGACACGCGCCTTATAGATTTCTGGCCGGGGGATGAATACGTCGACTGGGTCGGATGCAGCCTTTATTCGATGCCGCATTTTACCGGTGACGAAAACGCCGACGATGGGGCGAATATGTGCTTTATCATGGGCGATTATGCAAACCCTGTAATGCGCGCAAAGGTAATACATGAATTTATGGAGGAATACGGCATCCAAAAGCCGGTATTCATAACGGAGGGCGGCATAGGCTACGAGCATCCAGGCGGCGAGGACTATACCGGATGGGCACTCCAGCAGCTGAGAAAATACTATGGCGAGCTTGTTAGGGTATATCCCGAATTCAAGTGTATAGTATCCTTTAACAATTATGTTGCCGACGGCGACTACTACCGTTACGATATGGGAAATAATCCGGTATTGCTTGAGAATATGCAGTATCTGACTCAGGATCCAATATACATAACGGATTACCCGAATAATGCGTCAGTTTCATATACGGAGATGTTTGACGGTATTGATTTTTATAATAAGGTCAAGCTTTCAGCCTACGGCTATCTGCCGAAAAACCAATGGATGACGGTACGGTATATAATCGACGGCGAAACGGTGCATGAGACTGAGTATCCGCCGTACAACTATGAAACATACGGTCTTGCGGAGGGGAACCACCACTTGAGAGTGGAATTTTATACTGACGGATATATGGTGAGATCACTCGAATATGATTTTGGCTTTAAGATATCGGAACCGGAACCTACCGCAGTGCCGGCGGCCGAGCCGACTCCTGCGCCTACTCCGGAACCTCTGCCTCCGAGAGTGTATAATGATGAGGAATACGCAGGCGGTTGCGATTTTGAAGACATGGCAGACGCTCCGAATGAGATGAAAAATGCCGCGGCGGAGCTTTCGAAAATCGGAGTGATAAACGGCAGGAGCGAAAATACATTTGCTCCGAACGACAAGGTTACTCGGGCGGAGCTTGCCGCAATGCTTTCGCGGGCGCTGGAGCTCAGCGGCGGGCAGAGCAGCTTCGCGGACGTTCCTGCGGACGCGTGGTATTATGGGAGCGTGTCGGCGGCTGCATCGGCAGGAATGATAGACGGTTTTGAGGACGGAACGTTCAAGCCGGACGGACTTGTTACAAACGAGCAGTTGGCAGCTGTCATGGCCAAATATCTGGTTGCGGTAGGAGCCAACACTTCGGATGCAGCGATGCCGTACGGAGATACGATCAGCGAATGGGCGCAGGATTATGTGCGTATTGCGGCGGCCTTCGGGAGCACGCTTTCGTATGAGGATAACACATTCCGCGGTCAGGAAGCTGTAACAAGAGGCGACTGCGCCGTCATACTGCATAGATTTCTGTGGAGACTGGGCGGCTGAACAACGAAAAAATAATATTTGTAAAAAGAAGGGTTATAAATGGATAATACGGAACTGGGAACAGGTAATATACGGCAGCTTGTTGTAAAGCTGGCAGTGCCAACGATGCTGGCGCAGCTTGTAAATTTGCTGTACAATATTGTTGACAGGATATATGTGGGGCGGATACCTGAAATAGGCTCTCTTGCGCTTGCGGGACTTGGTGTCACATTCCCGATAATCATGCTTGTGGCGGCGTTTGCTGCACTTGCCGGAAACGGCGGGGCGTCGAGAGCAGCTATAGCTATGGGAGCAGGGGATTATAAAAAGGCCGATCGCATTCTCGGAAATTCCGCATCGCTGCTCGTTATATTTTCAATCGTACTGACAGTAGTGTTTCTTATTGTCAAGGACCCGATACTTCTTATGTTCGGAGCGAGCGAGAACACTTTGCCATATGCTTCGGATTATTTGACGATATATCTTGCGGGAACGATTTTTGTACAGCTTTCGCTCGGACTCAACGCTTTTATAACAAATCAGGGCTTTACAAAGACAAGCATGGCAACGGTCTGTATAGGAGCGGCTCTTAATATTATACTCGATCCTGTGTTTATATTTGTATTTGATATGGGTGTGCAGGGTGCGGCGCTTGCAACGATCATCTCGCAGGCTGTTTCCTGCGTATGGGTAGTTGCATTTTTCCGCGGGAAAAGGACGATACTGAAGCTTCGCCGTTCGAATTTCCGTCTTGAAAGCACAACGGTAAAGGCTATCCTGTCATTGGGAATATCTCCGTTTATTATGCAGCTTACTGAATGTCTCGTGCAGCTTACTTTCAACAATGGAATGATGAAGTACGGAAATGATATATATGTTGCCCTTATGTCGATCTTATTCAGTATGCTGCAGATAGTATGGATGCCTATAAGCGGATTGTCTCAGGGCGTCCAGCCTATAATAGGCTATAACTACGGAGCGCGAAATCTGGAAAGAGTGAGACATGCCTTTAAGCTGCTGTTTATAGCAAATCTTGCGTTTTCGCTTATAGTGGTCGGATTTGTTGAGATTTTCCCGCAGCTATTCATTAGGATGTTTACTGAGGATGCAGCTATTATAGAGATTGGTATACCGGCAGTCAGAGTATATATGGCGGGAATGGCAATAATGGGAGCTCAGAGTGCGTGTCAGAATACATTTCTGGCGCTTGGAGAAGCAAAGACGTCATTGTTCCTGGCGTTACTCAGAAAAGTCATACTTCTTTTGCCTCTTGCGCTAATACTTCCGAGGATAGCAGATATGGGAGTATGGGGACTGCTTATAGCGGAACCTGTGAGCGATATCATAGCCGTTGCGGTAACGACGACAATGTTTGCGGTAAGCAGCAGAAGATTGCTTAAGCAATAATGATCCGGATGCGGCAGAGCCTGCGCTTTGCCGCACTGTTTGTTTTTTAGGAAATATATTTGACAGGATGATCTTGGCTAAAATTATAAAATATTCCATGATTAAATTTATGACAAAAATTTCTCGGAATTTTGTATAAATTTTTTTCCGAAAACTATAGCATTTTTTCAGATTTTAATATATAATAGTAAGATAAAATGACCTTTTATGTGTGCAATACGGAAAGCGGTTTATGAAAGGAGCGGACTTTTTGATATGAATGATATTCTTAGAATTTTGGATAAGGAAAAGAACGGTGTTGTCAGGGCCAAAATCGCTCAGATGCTCGGACTTGAAGAGGCGCAGGTCGATAAAGAGATAAAAGACCTTGAAAAGAATAATGTTATTGTTGGATACAAGACGCTTATAAACTGGGATAAAACAGACTGCGAGGTCGTTACGGCGCTGATCGAGCTGCGTGTAACTCCGCAGAGAGGAGAGGGCTTTGACAAGATAGCGGAGAGGATATATAAATATCCGCAGGTAACATCGCTTTACCTCATGAGCGGTGCGTACGATCTGGCAGTCACGATACAGGGACGCACAATGAAGGAGGTCGCTCTGTTTGTGGCGCAGAAGCTTGCGCCGATGGATTCGATCATTTCTACTGCTACGCACTTTGTTTTGAAAAAATACAAGGAGGAAGGCATTGTATTCGAGGACGATGAAAAGGATACAAGGCAGGTAATAACACTATGATAGATTTTGACAAGCTTGTAAACCATACGATAGACAACCTTCCGCCGTCCGGGATACGCAAATTTTTCGATGTTGCGGCGGAGATGGAGGATGCGATCTCGCTCGGCGTGGGCGAGCCGGACTTTGCCACGCCGTGGACGATACGCGAGGCAGGGATATATTCTCTTGAAAAGGCGCAGACGCATTATACGGCAAATGCCGGGCTCATGGAGCTCAGAGAAGCGATATGCGCATACAATAAAAGAAAATACGGAGTGGAATACGATGCAAGGACAGAGGTGCTTGTAACGGTCGGCGGCTCCGAGGCGATAGACGCTATGATACGCTGTGTTGTGAATCCGGGCGACGAGGTGCTCATCGTCGAGCCGAGCTTTGTCTGCTATAAGCCGCTTACGGAGATGGCGGGAGGCGTTCCCGTTATTATAGAGACGAAGGAGGAGGATAACTTCCGTCTGCTCCCCGGGCAGCTCAGGGAAAAGCTCACTGACAAGACAAAGCTGCTTATCCTTCCGTATCCGAACAATCCGACGGGCGGGGTTATGTCGAAGGCTGACCTTGAGGCAATAGCCGAGGTGCTGCGCGGCACCGACGTGCTCGTGCTCTCGGACGAGATATACGGAGAGCTGAGATATGATAAGGAAGGTCATACGGCGTTTTCGGCTATAGACGGTATGAAGGAAAGAACTGTTGTTGTAAACGGCTTTTCAAAGACGTTTGCGATGACGGGATGGAGGCTCGGATATGCACTCGGGCCGGCGAAGCTTATAGGGCTTATGACAAAGGTGCACCAGTACGGGATAATGTCTGCTCCGACTACGGCACAGTATGCTGCCATAGAGGCGCTCAGCAACTGTGATAGGGACGTTGAGGATATGCGCTGTGAATATAACGACAGACGGAGATACATAGTTGACGGCTTCAGGGCGATGGGACTTTCATGCTTTGAGCCGCTCGGAGCATTTTATGTATTCCCATGCATAAAATCCACGGGGATGAGCAGCCAGGAATTTTGTGAGCGCCTGCTGCAGGAGGAGAAGGTTGCGGTTGTGCCGGGAACGGCGTTCGGTGACTGCGGCGAGGGCTTTATCAGATGCTCTTATGCGTATTCGGTGGAGAATATCCACGAGGCGCTTGTCAGGATAGAGAGATTTGTGAAAAAGTACGGAAATAAAGCGCAGTAAGCGCGTTGATAACTGAAAGGAAATACAAATGGCTACTAAATATATTTTTGTTACCGGCGGAGTTGTATCGGGGCTCGGGAAGGGAATAACGGCGGCGTCGCTAGGCAGACTGCTGAAAGCACGCGGATATAAGGTCACGATGCAGAAGTTCGATCCGTATATAAACGTTGATCCGGGGACTATGAGCCCGTATCAGCACGGTGAGGTTTTCGTGACTGACGACGGTGCGGAAACTGACCTTGACCTTGGACATTACGAGAGATTCATAGACGAAAATCTAAGCATAAATTCAAACGTGACGACAGGAAGAATATACTGGTCGGTTATTTCGAAGGAACGCCGCGGCGACTACGAGGGGCGTACCGTGCAGGTCGTTCCGCATATAACGAATGAGATAAAGGACAGGGTATACCGTGTCGCCAAAACTGAAAAAACCGATATAGTTATAACTGAGATAGGCGGAACGGTGGGCGATATCGAGTCCACACCGTTCGTCGAAGCGATAAGACAGGTTGCCACAGAGGTGGGTAAGGAAAACTGCATGTATATCCATCTTACGCTGATACCGTATATATCGACTTCCGGTGAGCAGAAAACAAAGCCTACTCAGCACAGCGTAAAGGAACTTTTAAGCTATGGTATACAGCCGGACGTGCTTGTCCTGAGAACGGAAAAGGAGCTTGAGGACGGTCTTGCAAAGAAGATAAGTTTGTTCTGCAATCTTCCGGAGGATTGTGTTATAGCGAATCTTGACCTTGATACCTTGTACGAGGTGCCGCTTGCGCTTGAGGAGCGCGGATTTGCAAGGGTCGTATGCAGGCGTCTTGGGCTTGATGATAGGGAGCCGCAGCTTGACGAATGGAAAGCTATGGTCAGCGTAGTTAAGGATCTGATGACGGAGGGCAAGGACGAGGTAAATATTTCTCTTGTCGGGAAATATGTTTCTCTTCATGACGCGTACATCTCGATAGTCGAAGCGTTAAAGCATGGCGGAATAGAAAATTATGCAAATGTAAATATAAATTGGGTAAACAGTGAAGAGGTGAATCCCGCGACCATTGACGCGCTGCTGAAGGACAGCGACGGTATACTCGTGCCGGGTGGATTCGGCGACAGGGGAATAGAAGGAAAGATTCTTGCGGCGCAGTATGCGCGTGAAAATAAAATTCCGTATTTTGGAATATGTCTCGGTATGCAGACGGCAGTTATAGAATATGCAAGGAACGTTCTCGGCTATAAGGATGCGCATTCGTCGGAGCTTGATCCCGATACAGAGCATCCCGTAATAGACCTCATGCCCGAACAGAGAGACGTTGAAAATCTTGGCGGTACGATGCGTCTCGGGATATATCCTTGCAAGATAAAACCGGATACGCTTGCTTCCGAGATTTACGGAAGCGATTTGATATATGAAAGACACAGGCACCGCTATGAATTTAACAACTTCTACCGCAAGGAGGTAGAGGAAAAGGGAATGGTCATCTGCGGACAGTCTCCGAACGAGAAGCTTGTTGAGATGATAGAGATACCAGAGCATCCGTGGTTCCTTGCAGTGCAGTTCCATCCGGAGTTCAAATCACGTCCGAACCGTGCTCATCCTCTGTTCAGGTCGTTTATAGGTGCGGCATTAAAAAGAAAAAAAGGAGAATGACGTCATGCGCTGCGGGTAGGGTTTACACGCAAGGAAATAAATACGCATAGTGTAAGACGTAAGCTGCTTGCAGTGGGATTGAGGATGCACTTGAAATGTGTATGCAATATCCGAAGGGGTTGGATAACAAATTGAAGCATTATTGGAAATATATTAAGCCATATGGACTGCTGTTCATATTCGGACCGCTTCTGATGCTTACCGAGGTGCTCGGAGAGATCGTCCTTCCAAAGATAATGTCGGGGATGATAAACGTCGGAATAGTAAATTCCGATCCTGCTTATATTTTGGGGCGTGCCGGACTAATGATAGGCTTTATATGCCTTATGATAATAGGCGGTGTCGGAGGGCATTATTTGTCGATAAAAGCATCGGTGTATTTTTCGGCGGATCTGAGAAAGGATCTGTTTAAAAAGGTCCAGGAATTTTCGTTCAAGAATATAGACGATTTTTCGACGGGCTCGCTCGTAACTCGCCTGACGAACGATATAACACAGATGCAGAATCTTATACGCATGAGCCTTATCATGGCGATGCGCGCGCCCGGAATGCTCATCGGTGGACTTATAATGGCTCTGAGCATAAATGTGGAGCTTGCAAAAGTGTTGCTTTACGTCATACCGTGCCTTGCGGCTGCGATCGCGGCGTTGCTCAGATGGGGATTCCCGAAGTTCGGGATGATGCAAAAAAAGCTCGATGCTCTTAATTCCAGCATACAGGAAAATATTACAAATGTACGCGTTGTGAAATCATTTGTACGTGAGGATTTTGAAATAGAGAAATTCAGAAAATCGAATCGAGACCTGATGGAAACAACACTGAACGCTCTTAAGACGGTCGTATTCACGATGCCTGTCATGATGCTGGCGATGAATCTTACGACGCTCCTGATAGTGTGGAATGGCGGGCAGCTCGTAATAGGCAGCGGTATGCAGGTGGGAGACCTGACAGCATTCACCACATATATAGTGCAGATACTTATGTCGCTTATGATGCTATCGATGATAATTATGCAGTTCTCAAGAGCGATGGCTTCGTCAAGGCGTATAATTGAGGTGCTCGACACAGAGGTGGACCTCACTGACGATAAAGCCGCGCATAAGGACGCTGTTATAAGCAGCGGCGGCGTTGAGTTCAGGAATGTCTGCTTCAGGTATTATGAAAGCAGGAAGGAAAACGTACTCGATAATATTTCTTTCAAGATAGAGCCAGGAGAAACTGTTGGAATAATAGGAACGACGGGAAGCGGAAAAACGACTCTCGTTCAGCTTATACCAAGGCTGTATGACGTTACGTCGGGCGAAGTGCTGGTAGACGGGGTAAATGTTAAGGATTATAGCCTTGAGCACCTTCGGACGGCGGTCGGAATGGTCCTGCAGAAGAACGTGCTGTTTTCGGGAACGATACGCGATAACCTGAAATGGGGAGACGAGAATGCCACAGCTGAAGAAATCGAGGCTGCAGCAGAGAGCGCACAGGCGCACGGATTTGTTTCCGGCTTTACCGACGGCTATGAGACAGAGCTTGATCAGGGCGGCGTTAATGTGTCGGGCGGTCAGAAGCAGAGGCTGTGTATAGCGAGGGCGCTGCTCAAAAAGCCGAAGATACTGATACTTGACGACAGCACAAGCGCCGTTGATACTGCTACGGAGGCAAGAATAAGAGAGGCATTTAAGACGTCGCTCAAGGATTCGACAAAGATAATAATCTCACAGCGGATAAATTCTGTTATGGATGCAGATAAAATAATAGTGCTTGATGACGGGCGCGTTGCGGGGATGGGAACTCACGAAGAGCTGCTTAAGACAAGCAGCAGCTACCGCGAGATATATTCGTCCCAGACCGATATGAAGGAGGTGTCATGATATGCCGCCTATGGGAGGCCCGGGCAGAAATGCCAGAAACAGCGGCCCGATAAAAAAGCCGAAAAACACAAAGGCCGCTCTAAAGAGGCTTATGGGATACACCCGCGAGGACAGGGGAAGGATGGTATTTGCCTTTATCTGTGTGCTGCTGAGTTCCGCATCGACGCTCACGGCGTCGTATATGCTGCGTCCTATAATAAATAATTTCATTTCTCCGCCTGACGGAAGCCCGGGTGACATACCGGGACTTTTGCGGGGACTGCTTGTAATGGCGGCTGTGTATCTTGTCGGAGTGGCGGCAACGTACTTCCAGTCAAGGACCATGATAAGCGTTTCGCAGCGTGCGCTGTCGAGGATACGTGCTGAGCTGTTTGAAAAAATGCAGCGGCTTCCGGTAAGGTTTTTTGATACGCATACCACGGGCGAGGTCATGAGCCGCTATACGAACGATGTGGATACGATCGGAGAAATGCTGAATAATACGATAGTACAGATAATCTCCGGAACGATAAGCATTGTCGGAACTCTCTGCCTTATGCTTTACACAAACGTGTGGCTGACGATAGTCACGCTCGTTATGGCGCCGATAATGGCTAAGGTCGGAACTGCGATTGCCGCAAGATCAAGAAGACATTTCGGTGCGCAGCAGGAGGCGCTCGGAGAGGTAAACGGATATATAGAGGAGCATGTTACGGGGCAGAAGGTAATAAAGGTATTCTGCCATGAGGATAAATCGGTAGAGGAATTTTCGGAGCTTAATGACAAGCTGAGAAATGCGCAGGTAATGGCGCAGTTTGCCGGAGGTATCATGGGCCCAGCGATGAACGCGATGAGCCAGGTGAATTATACGCTCACGTCATGTGTGGGAGCTCTGTTCTGCGTGCTGCGCGGCTTTGACGTCGGTGGACTTACGGTGTTCGTGAACTTTTCGAGACAGTTTTCACGCCCGATAAACGAATTTGCGCAGCAGCTGACGATTGTAATGTCGGCGCTCGCCGGTGCGGAGCGCGTTTTCAACGTCATGGACATCGAGCCGGAAAGTGTATCCGAAGATGAAAAGCCCGTTGACAATGTGAAGGGCGACGTTGTGATAAACGACGTAACGTTCGGATATAATCCGGATAAGATGATACTTAAAGACGTTTCTATCTATGCGCATCCCGGTCAGAAGATTGCGCTTGTCGGCTCTACGGGAGCCGGAAAAACAACGATCACAAACCTTATAACGAGGTTTTATGATATAGACAAAGGAGAAATCACCGTTGATGGTGTAAATATAGAAAATATCACAAGAGACAGCTTGAGAAAAAATATAGCTGTAGTATTGCAGGATACACACCTGTTTACCGGGACCGTTATGGAAAATATCCGTTACGGACGACTCGACGCCTCGGACGATGAGGTCCGCGCTGCGGCGCTTACATCGAGTGCGCACGGCTTTATACGTCATCTTCCCGACGGCTACGATACGGTGCTTGAGGGCGACGGTTCAAATCTTTCTCAGGGACAGCGGCAACTTTTGAATATCGCGAGAGCCGCGCTGTCAAAGGCTCCTATCCTCGTGCTTGACGAGGCCACGAGCTCGGTCGATACTATGACCGAGAAGCATATCAACGATGGCATGGATAAGCTTATGGAAAACAGGACGACATTCGTCATAGCGCACAGGCTTTCAACTATACGTAATGCGGACGCTATCATGGTCCTTGAGCATGGAGAAATCATAGAGCGCGGAACGCACGAGGAACTGCTGGCAAAGAAGGGACGGTATTACGAGCTTTACACAGGAATAAAGGAGCTGGATTGATCCGGCTGAGCAATAGATTATTGTATAAGAAAAAACGTGCTTTATGGCGCGGAATAACAATAAGTTTTATATACACAACAAAAAGGAAGGAGAGGCATTTAATGAAGGTATATCAAATGATATATACATCCGTACTTCACAGTCTGTCTGATCAGGAGCTGGGGATTTCCAATCAGCCGGGATTGCGGGTGTACTCCTGCTCGCAGGGGCTTGAGCGGGAAAACCTTGATGAGGTGGCAAGGTTCTCGAGCTACAGGCTGCCAAAAAACAACGCCCAGGCATATTCTAATGTTGTAGGCGACCCGAGCGTGCCGGAGCTGTTTCCAAAGACCTTCAGAACTTTAAAGCTGTCTGACGGAAAATACGCCGCCATTCAGTCTGTTTTTGCGGGGGTGGATTATCAGGGGCACGAGGGGAATTTCTTTTCCCATGCGCTTATATTTGACAATGTTGAGCCGGACTTTTTTCCGGAGCAGTATTGCCGCAGCAAGACGTTCAGGACCCACCTGACGGAAAAGGAGGCGTCGAGGGAGCTTGTTCATTATCTTCCAATACTCGAGGAAGCGGAAAGGGATACAGAGTTTGAGGAGGAGATATACAAGTTCATAGATTCCCATAAAAAAGAATTGTCGTATCTTATAAACAGTGTGATAACGCTTATGATGGGCAGCAACATAAAGAATATATGTATAGCGACGCTTTCTTCGGACGAGACCGAAAAATATCTCGTATCGCTCAAATATCTGCTGCCGAGAGACGTGAGTCTCGGAGCGGGTATATCTACATACAATGTATACCTTCCGTCGGACAAGCAGGACAGCATATGTTTGCACGGAACGATAAAAGGAAAGAATAATATAACACGCGAGGCGATAGAATCAAAGACAGACTGCATGTATATCGATATGGACAAGATAGATACTGCTTCATATGCAATATCTCCGCTTCTGTCAAAATGGACGGTGAAGGAGCTGCGCGAGGAATATGCAGAGCTGAAGATACATTCGGTAACGGGACTGCTAGACTGGGTCGCAAGCTTTGAAAATACCGATAAGCCGGGAATGGGCGGAAAGCTCATAAGGCTCAAGGCCTCGGCGGGTGAGAGCGCATTTGCAAAGCGCGCTTCGGAGCTGTATCCGCTCATAAAGGAAAAGGAATACGAGGCTGTGAGGTTTGAGGTCACAAAGGTCATGTATGACAATATAGACCTATTCCCCGAGGAGCTTGACGATCTTACGGATTCATATATCACACAGACGATGACAAAGCTCGCAAAGGGCGAGCGCTATGATCTCGGTGCGATATTCTCATCAATGGAGTATGAAAAGAATCAGGTCGCCATAATGAAAAAGAAGATACCTGAAATAATGGCAAGGATCGGCGGCGCCGGCAGCAAGATAAGCGATAAAAATAAGTTTGTTCTGCTAGGGTTCTTTGCGCAGCTCAAGCATAAATACGGCGACGAAAACTGGAAGGATTTCTTTAACGGCAACAGGATGCATTTGACAACGTTCGTTGAAATGGCGGCGGGAGTCGTAATAACCGGCTACGGAGTAAAGCCCTTTTCACCGCCTTCAAACTGGGAAAAGAACGATCTTGACGAGCTGATAGCGTTTTTTGAAAGCTCGACCGAGGACGATAAGCTGAGAAATCTGTGTTTGAAATATATTTATTCAAACACCGATACGGATTGGAGTATTTACGGCATAACGCTTACAAAGCATACAAAAACACGCGGTGAGCAGGAGGAGGATATGCGCAAGATCAGGTCGATCCTCAGTAAGGTCGGCTACGAGCCGTATCAGCGCGGGACATATCTGAATGTAAAGGGCGAGGTAAGAGCCGATATAGAGGGGAGCATGTCGCCGCTGCTGCTGTCAAGACTTCTTGACACATACTACCGCTGGCAGAGATGCTATGGTAATCAGGCACAGGCAAAAAAATATGCGCAGAAATTCAGATCGCTGCTGCTTGAAATGAAAAGGACGCAGCGCACCTGCTATAATTATGTTATCCCCAAGCTTGCGCTTGAGATAATAGAAACACCCGGACATTATCACGAAATAATGATCAATATGGACACGATGTGTACGTCCTTCTGGAATTGGTTCCTGATCGGTTATGAAAGATGTAAGCGCGATGATGAAAAGATGCTTACATATGCAAGAGTGTATGAGGCGAGCAAATCCAGAATGTCAAAGCTGCCTATAAGGAAAAAGCTTAGGGCGGAATTCGGAAATATAGAATAGGAGAGAAGAACAATGAGAGAATCAATGAAGAAAATAGTTTTAGCTCTGAGCATGGCGTCCGTTATTTTATTTTCGGCAACGGCTTTTGCGACATCGACGGACGGAACACAGCAGAGAACGACAACGACAATATCCGCAAACGACACTGTTACCGATACGACTGGGGAAACGGATACAACGGGAGAGACTGATACGATAGGCGAGACGGACGGTACGGGCTCGAATACGACAAGCGCCTCCTCGGGAGTAGTTCAGGATTCAACCGCACCTGTTCCTACGGCGATTTCAACAGGACAGCAGCAGACGCAGACGAATGTTGTTCAGCAGGCCGAGGCAAGCCGGGACAGCGGAAGATATGTCTCAAATGCAACGCTCGCTGTGTGGATCATTATAACGATACTTGTAAATATTGTTATAAGCTTCGTTATCGGCAACAGATTCTATAAGCTCGCAAAGAAGGACACGCATGTAAGCGCAGAGATAAGAGCACTGCGCCGCGATCTTGAGGAGAAATTTGTGGGCAACGTCGGCGGCTTTACCGAGATGGAGACAGACGTTACAAATACAAACGACAATTACTCGATGAACGGCTCGATAAAGATGCCGGAGAGAAAGAGCACCGATTTTGCGGCTGAGTCGGAGGATGTATTCAAGAGATGGGAAAGCCAGATGTCTCAGAGACGTGCTGCAAGGCGCGCCGCTGAGGAGCCCGTGATCGACGAGGAGCCTGAGGAGGAAGAGTTTGAGGAAAGACGTCCGAGACGTAAATTCCAGCCTTCAAGAGCACGCGTTGAGGAGCCGGAGGACATAGACGAATACGACGACGAGGAGGACGACGAACAGGAAGACCTCTCAAAGACAAGAATTGTAAAGAGAAGGGCGAAGAATATATTGGGAGATATTTTCCCGTTTAAAGAGGACTAAATCGTTTCGCGGAGCGAAATATACCTATAGCGAGTTTTTGGGCGTGGGACGTAAGGTGTCCCGTGCCCAAATGTTTGAGCTGTAAGTTTTGTCAAGCTTTTGTGAAAAGCTTGTGCGGGGTTTCCGAAGGGTTTCGCACAAAACCCTTTGGCGGGGATTCGGCAAGATAAAAATTTTAAAAATCCTGATGGGGCAGAGCATAAGCGGTATCATATGCCAGACGGTAAATGCTGCCGTTTTCTGTTGATAATAAAGTCTCAGCCCCATGAACACGCATGATGGACAGCAGTGTAATGCCTTCTCGATACTAACGTATAAATTAAAATTTATCCCAAAAACTTAACAGCTTAAACAATCGCTGTATCGTTCGCGTTCTTCGCGAATTTTTTTGTTATACGATGACAGCAACGTTACGAATCAGCACACTGAAAGTGTTTTTTACGAAAGGAGACTATCAATGCAGCTTCCCGAAAAATTTCTTGAGCGTATGCGCGCAATGCTCGGCTCCGAATACGAGGCATTCCTGCGCTCGTATGACGACCCACCGTGCACAGGCATACGTGTAAATCCGCTTAAGCGGACAGAAGCGGTGTCGGGATTTATAAAGGATCTTGAGCCGGTGCCCTGGTGCGCGGAAGGGTTTTATACCGATAAATCGATAATTTCAGGCACTCACCCGTATCATATTGGCGGAGCGTTTTATTTTCAGGAGCCGTCCGCGATGGCTGCAGTATCCGCGCTGCCTATAGAGGAGGGCGACTTTGTTCTTGACCTGTGCGCAGCTCCCGGCGGCAAGGCAACACATGCGGGAGCTGCTCTCAATAATACGGGGCTGCTTATGGCAAATGAGATAGTCCCGCGCCGAGCTGAGATACTTGCCGAAAATATAGAGCGTTTCGGACTGCGCAACGCCGTTGTCACCAATGAAAACCCCGCAAGACTCGCCGAAAAATATCCCGAATATTTCGATAAGATAATAGTCGACGCTCCGTGCAGCGGCGAGGGGATGTTCCGCAGGGAGCCGCGGGCTGTGACAGAATGGAGTCCGGAGCATGCAGACTCCTGCGCGGCTCGACAGAGAAACATCCTTGACTCCGCTGTGAAGCTTTTGAAAAACGGCGGTCTGCTGCTGTATTCGACCTGTACGTTTTCCGAGGAGGAAAACGAGGATAATGTCTGCTATATGATCGAAAAGCTCGGTATGAGCCTTGTAAATATATCGCTGAAAGGCGTGTCGGAGGGGATAAACATGCCAGAGGCGTTGAGGATATTTCCTCATAGGAGCCGTGGTGAAGGGCATTTTGCTGCGCTGCTGAGAAAAAATCACGGCGGCATCGGCATAAATTATGAGCCAAAGCGCGATCGTGCGGCGGACGAGGCGATGAAGCTCTACAGAAAATTTGAAAATGAAGCACTTAATATACATCTTGAGGGTACACCGTGCTTGTTCGGTGGAAGGCTGTACCTTGCGCACACGGACGTTGATAGGATAAAAACGCTGCGCCCGGGGCTTTTCCTCGGCGAATGCAAAAAGAACAGGTTCGAGCCGTCTCACGCGCTTGCGCTTGCTCTTAGTGCAGAGGATTTTAAATCAACTCTCAGCCCTGATGATGACGAGCTCGATAAATACCTGCACGGCGAAGTTGTTGATTTTGACGGAAAAGGCTATGCGGCTGTTATTTATGGTCAGCTGCCGATCGGCTGGGGAAAGGCATCCGGCGGTGTGCTGAAGAATCATTTCCCCAAAAAATTGAGGCTCAAATAGTATAAAAAACTATATCTTGCGCTTCAAAATGAACCAAATACTACATATATAATATGTACTGTATTTGGAGTGTAGTTTTGAACCGCACACGGCAAATCACCAGCACAAAAAAAACGCCCATAAGGGCTTGACAAAAATATATGTTTATGATAGAATGTAGGCAAGAGGAATAACCACAGCGGTTATTCCTGCAAAGATCAGTATTTAGAGTAAAACTCTAAACCGCCTGTCTTATACGGAGATAGGCGGTTATTTTTTTAAGTATCTAATTATCTCATATATAATGATCAATCGTATTATATCAAGAATAATAAGCTCCATAAATGACACCTCCATTCTTAAAAGGTGTCAGGAATAACCGCACATATCCCTCTTGCCATGGCAATATTGTAACATATCGTATCGGTTTTTGTCAATAAGTGTTTTTCAAGGTTCTCACTTTTTCAAAAAGCGGTTTGTGGGAGTCAAGAGGGGTTTTGAACTAAACCCCTCTTGGGATAGATCCTTAAAAAATATTTCTAAAAAAATTTTTAAAATTTTTTCTGAAAAAGTGGAACTTTTTTTGATTTGGCACGTCTAATATAACGTAATCTCAATACAGCAATAATGCTGTTGGCAATTTGCACAAAAAGCCGTACGGTGTTTCGGCTAAATCATAGAATTGTCATGAAATTATGTGAATTTTTCAGGTTGGCATAAAAAAACAGTTGACATTATTGCTGGGAGATAGTAAAATGTTTAGTAGCAGATTTGGATAATTGGGTAGAAGCGTTTGAGAAATCTGTTACCGTAATGTTTGTCGTATGCTCGTGAGGTAAGCAGGTTACCGCACTGGGATTATACGGCGGTTACAGTTTATTTACAACTGTATAATTCCATTGACTGTGCCATGACATCGTGGTATAATCAATGCATTGTCCGGGATAACCTCCGGATGATCCTGCCGGCAAAGAGATTGAGAAGGGAACTCTTTGTACGGTGATCAAACAAAAGCCCTTCGGATAAGACAATAAAGGGAGGATTTGAGACAATGAAAAAGTATCTCAAAAAAGTAATTTCAGCAGTTGCTGCTCTTGCCCTGTCTGTATCATCATTCGCAGCTATGGCAGCTGTATCATATCCTGATACAGTGGATCACCAGCACGAATCAGCCATCAATATGCTCTCCGCTTTGGGCATTGTTGAAGGCTTTGAGGATGGAACTTTCCACCCTGACGAGCTGGTAACGCGTGCCCAGATGGCAGCTATGGTATTAAGAGCAAAGAACAACTTCAACGCCGAGAATAACAAGTCGCAGGTATTCAACGACGTTCCGGCTGACAACTGGGCTGCAGGTTGGATCGCAACAGCAGCAAGCCAGGGTATCATCAATGGTACAGGTAACAACAACTTTGACCCGGATCTGAACGTTACATATGAGCAGACGGTTAAGATGCTTGTTGCAGCGCTTAACTACGGTTCATATGCAGAGGCTAACGGCGGATGGCCGACAGGATACCTTAACTATGGTAACCAGCTCGGAATCATGAACGGCGTTTCGGGCGTTTCGACAGACACAGCTCTTACAAGAGCACAGTGCGCTCAGATGATAGCTAACGCTCTTGATGCAGCTATCCTTGAGCTTGACGGTTATGATACAAACTATGTAACAGGCGAAGCTATTCCTGTATACATCCAGAGAGACGGTACTTCATCAGAGAAAGCACCGTTCAAGTCACTTCTTACAGAGTACTGGGACATCTACCTTGTAAACGGTAATGTTTCGGCTACAAGCAGAAGCGACAGCGCTATAAGCAATGACGAAGTTCAGTACACAGTTACACAGGCTAAGAACTTCAAGGGTCTGAGCTATGGTCTTTCATCGATCTATCCGCAGGCCGGAAGAGATGGTGACGGTAACTATGTATCGGAAAGAGTAAGCGTAAAGAAGGGCGACACAGATGCAGACAGCTATCTGAATGTTTATACAACAGCTCTTATCCAGTCTGACGACTACAGCGACGATACTCTTATCTACATCAGCTCTTCAGACAGAAACGTTACAGAGACATTCGTAACGAACCTGTATGACAGCTATGACGACAGAAACAATACGCTGAGAGTAAGAAGAAGCGCTACAACAAGCCAGACTACTTCTTACAGACTGTCAGACAATTGGCAGCTCGTTGTAAACGGTGTTCAGATCGACAATCCTTCAGCGGATGAGCTTGATCTTTACCTCACAAACAACCCGGGCATGGACGTTACTCTGACAGACTACCCGACAGGCGGAAGCTCATCGACAGACGGCTACTATGACGTTATCAGCGTTGATTACTACGTAGTAGGTGTTGTTGACGAGGTATTTGACGACGAGGATGTAACAACAGTTTACTTCAAGGAGTCATCACTTCCGGGCGTTGCTTCACTTGAGGTTCAGAAGGACGACGACGATTATTCATACACATTCACAAGAAACGGTTCGGCTATAAACGTTACCGACCTTGCTGAGAATGACGTTCTTTCGATCGTTTGTGACCTTGGTGACGATCCGTTAGTTGCATTCGAGAACTCAATGTTCTATGACGTAACAGTATCACAGGCTACAGCTGAAGGTCAGGTTACATCACAGAGCGAGAATGCATACGGTGAGACAACATATACAATCGCAGGAACAGAGTATGTTCTTGTTGACAACATGGCAAGCTCGCTTTCAACAGGCGGCGAATATGTTGTATACCTGACAGACGACGGCAGAGTTGCATATGCAGAGAAGCTTGCTTCTTCGATCGATTATGGTATACTCGACAGAGTTTATCCGAATGCTGCTAACGAGATTCAGGTAAGAATTATAGACAAGACAGGTGTTAAGAGAACCTATTCACTTTCAACTTCAAGCAATGCTGACCCCGAGGGTAAGGCAAATGCACTTCTTGAAGTAAATAATTCTGATTGGGAAGACAGAAACGGTTCAGCAGGTACAGACGACTATAAAGACGGTCTTACACTTGCAGAGAGAATCGTTGACTACACGATCAACAGCTCAAACGAGATCAGACTTCAGGATTCGAGCGATATAGGCATCAGAGATTACTCTGACCCGGATAATGCTCAGGATTACAGATCAAATACATCAAGACTCGGCAGCAGCACGAGAATCGATGACGCTACTATAGTTATCAACCTGACCGATTGGTGGGCTGATGGTACAGCTACACCGTCGCTTGCAAGCGCATCGTCATTCGTTAACGGCACATCCTATAACTTTGTAGCTGCATACGACAGTGAGACATCATCGGCTTCCGATCCTGTTCCGTTCGTAGCGGTAACAAGCGGTATAGGCGGCTTCAATGTTGATACACAGATGGCTATCGTAAGCAGAGTATCGACAACAACAGCTGACAATACTCAGAGAACAGGTCTTACAGTTCTTATGAACGGTGAGGAAACAGAGGTTCTTTGCGAAGACACATCATACAGCAGCAGAGTTCAGGAAGGCGACGCTATCATCTTCAAGTATGATTCAGATGGTTACATCGATGAACTCTACAAGATCATGAATGTGGACATTAGCTCGAACAAGTATGAGTTCTTCAAGGCTATACTTGCAGGCACAGCAATCAATAATAATCTCCCGACAATGGTAGGCGGAGACGGCGAAGTTTCGTTCGTACTTGCTCCTGTTATGGAGAGAACATCGAACAGCGTAGAGCTCGCTGAGAACATTGGCTACGGCACAATCGGTGACAAGAGCGCTACAAGAAACAATGCCGCTTACTATGTAATGGAAGGCGATTACGAGTCATACGGATATGACGACAATGTTTTCGTATACACATACAGAGGCGAGAACATCAGAAATAACAGAGTAGCAGTTGGCGCAGGCGCATCTGTTGTAGCTTCGACTGTAACAAATGCTAACGACAACACAACAAGCTACCTTGACAATGCTGGTATCTACATCAACCTTGGTATGGATAATGAGAGCAGATCACTGAACACAATCACATTCGCACTCGTAAGACTGTATGATGATACTGTTCAGGAAATCTATGCAATCCAGACATCAAGAGCTAACGGCGTAGAGGCTGACTTCGAGCCTTATAGCGGATCGGCTACACCTACAGCTACACCGACGGCTGAGCCCACAGCTGAGCCGACGGCTGAGCCCACAGCTGAGCCTACAGCTGAACCGACAGCTGAGCCTACAGCTGAGCCTACAGCTACACCTGGAGCTTAAGCATTAAGGGTTGAGATTCGGTCAATAACTGAATAATTAAAGAGTACGGCGATTGCCGTACTCTTTTTTTGCGCTGTTCAGCGGGGGCGCGGGGCGGCAGCCACCGGAATTTCTCAATCAAAAAAGCGCCCACAGGGCGCTTTTTTGGAAAACATCAATAATTCTCAGCCTTCTGCATAAAATAGCTCTTCGGATGAGCACATACCGGACAAACCTCGGGGGCCTTTTTGCCGATCACGATATGACCGCAGTTTGAGCAGATCCATATAACATCATGATCCTTTGAGAATACGACCTCATCGTTTATGTTTGCGAGCAGCTTTCTGTAGCGCTCCTCGTGTTCCTTCTCGATCTTGCCGACTTCCTCGAATAAAAATGCTATATGGTCAAAGCCCTCTGCCTTTGCGTCCTGTGCAAAGCCCTTGTACATGTCCGTCCACTCGTAGTTTTCTCCGGCAGCGGCGTCCGTCAGATTGTTTGTCGTTGGAGGCACTTCTCCGCCGTGCAGCAGCTTGAACCATATTTTTGCGTGCTCCTTTTCGTTTTTCGCTGTTTCTTCAAAGATATTTCCTATCTGAACATAGCCGTCCTTTTTTGCCTTTGATGCGTAATACAAGTATTTTGTGTGCGCCTGTGACTCGCCCGCAAATGCAGCAAGCAGGTTTTTCTCTGTTTTTGATCCCTTAAGTTCCATTTTCCAAAACTCCTTTACATTAAAATTTCAAATTTTTTCAAAGTCGGCCGCGCCGTGCTTGCATATCGGACAGATAAAGTCTGGCGGCAGCTCGTCGCCTTCGTAGACGTATCCACATATCTTGCAGCGGTAGCCCTTTTTCTGTGTGGGCTGCGGCTTAGGCTTGATGCTTTTGTGATAATAGGCGTACGTCAGCGGCTCGCCGTCCGACAGAACATCGCAATCGGTTACATCTGCGATAAACATTGTGTGCGAACCGAGGTCGATCTCGCTGCTTACGCTGCCAGAAATATACGCACATGTAAATTCAGGAAGGTAGATTATTCCGTTTTCCGACCGCGGCATGACGGCATTTTCGGCAAATTTCTCAATGTCCCGTCCGCTTTGGAAACCAAAATGCTTGAATACTGAAAAATCGGTTTCGGTCGTCAAAACGGATGCATTGAATTTACCTGTCCTGTGTATCATGTCATGCGTATAGTTCTGCTTGTTTACCGCGATGCTGACGCGGTTCGGGGTTGTTGTGACCTGCGCAAGCGTGTTTATCACGCAGCCGTTGTCCCTGCCGTTTTCACGCGCTGTGAGAATGTACAGCCCATAGCTTATCTTGTGCATTGCGCCGTTGTTCATAGCGTTCCTCCTTTCATGTTTGATTTATAAATTTTTCGGGGAATACGGCTGTCAGGCAGTCCTGCTTTTTCTGCACGACGGGCAAATTCCACTGAAAATTATATTATGACCTGTAAATATAAAGCCGTGTGTGTCGGCTATTTTATCCTCCAGATTATCGATAACAGGCATGTCGACATCAAAAACCTCTCCACAGTCGGTACATTTCACATGATAATGGGGAGTATTTGTACAGTCAAAGCAGTCGGCCCCGTCCGGGACACGGATGCGCAGTATGTCGCCGCGCTCCGAAAGCTGATGCAGTATTCGGAAAACTGTGCTGCGGCTTATTACCGGATTTTGCGTCTGTACCTTTGCAAGCACCTGCTCTGCTGTCATATGCCTGTTTTCTTCATGCAGCGCCTTCAGGACCGCGTCTTTTTGTATAGTATTTCTGAATGACGCCATAATTATAACACTCCCTTCCTATTAAGATTATATCTTAATTAATATTATATAATATTTTTATATAAAAGTCAACAATTATTTTAGTAAAAAAGGCTGGAGTATGTGTATTCCGACTATATGATTAAAATCGGTTGTCCGAGCGTCAAATATGTTTAGTGTTATATAATGAAAGCGATTGGAAGCAGAGTTATATAAAAATTTAATTTTACCAGCAGAAGGTTGACAAATATATTATTTTATGGTATCATATAAGTGGTGATATTATGCATATCGACCAAAAATAATAAAATTCGAAAAGGAGCGATGGGAATGAGGTTAAAAAAATTGCTTGCCGCGGCAGTAATGGCGGCAATGGCGGCAATGATGGTAGTTGTACCTGCTTCGGCGGAGGAGTTGCCGACAACTATTCCGGATGAAGATGGACTGACTTTAACATCGGGTACATATGACCTTGTAGGCGATACAACGATATCTGGGATACTGAGGACTGCAGCCGATGCAAATGTAATAATTAACTTAAATGGATATACGCTGACGAGTACAAGGAGTAGTGGATATCATTTCAATATTAATGCCGCGAACAGCAGCTTAACAATTATCGGAAAGGGAACTGTTCAAAATACGGGCACACCTAATGGCATATCAGCAAGTGGAAATATTACAATCAAAGATGCTAATGTAGGGAAAATGACTTTGAGTAGTAATGCAACATGTGATGCTACATTTGAGAATGTAACATTCAATGATACCGCTGGTCTTAATGCGAAGGGGAGTTTCAGCCTTGTTAATTGTAAAGCGGCAGAGGGTATTCTTATAAACACTGCCAATAATACAACAACGATAACCGGAGCAGATACGGAAATTGATAAGCTTGCAGCGAACTCAAGCTCAAATATAACCATATCTGACGGCGTTATTAATGAACTTAGCATTAATGCAGCTACTGCGAATGTAATTGTAGAGGGCGGAACGCTTGGTGTTTCAATAGGCAGTAATTTTGGCGGCAGCAAATTATTAACTACGGGAGAAGCAGAAGCAGGTGAATCCGGGGCGAAGCTTTTGATTAAAGGCGGTACGTTTACAAATAATGAAATTACATATAGAGAAGTAACATATGATCTCAGTCAAAATACAGCAGATGGGGTTGTATTAGCTAAAGATGCGAATGGAGTATGGACTGCAACATCCGATGGCAATAAAATAACGTATGCTTTTGAAAATACAAATAATCTTCCGGTGAACTCATCATTAGAGAGCGGTGAATATGGAGCGAACCAAACGGTAACCCTGTCCACCTCGCGTGAAGCGTTTGCAAAAGAAGCGCCTCAGTATGTGTTCTACGGCTGGAATGTTACTGTTGATACTTCAACAACAACATATGACGGATATGAGGCGACTATTACTCTTGAGGCAGATACAGCTGTAAGTCCGAATGCTCCGTGGGCATTTGATAGAGCGGAAGCAGTAACGCCGGTTGATAATGTTTACACAATATCAACACCGCAGCAGCTTGCATGGATATCACAGCAGGCAGCAGGCGGAAATTCATTTGAAGGCTGCACAATTCAGCTTGCAGATAACATAGACTTGTCCGGCAGAGCATGGTATCCTATCGGAAATGAAACAAACCCGTTCAAGGGAACATTTGACGGCGGGAATTATACCATAAGTAATATGACATGCAATTCTATATATTCCGGAGTTATTGGATATATGAACGGCGGAACAGTTCAGAATCTTAATGTTACCGGTGCCGATGTGTATGCTGTTACAACAGATACACAGCACAGCTCGGCAGGGTGCGTTGTCGGTGATGCTACAAACTCGACAGTATCAAATTGTACTGTAGCAAACAGCACTGTTCAGACTGATGGTTTGCGTTCATTCTATGGTGGTATTGTAGGGCGCGGTACAAATACGAAAATAACCGATTGTTCTGTTACAGGTTTGACAACAGTCGGAACGTGGAAAACAGGCGGTATTGTAGGCTATCTTGTCGGCGGAGAAATAGACAGTGTGTCTGTGACCAACTCAACGCTCAGAGGCGGTACGGGTTCGGAAATTGGCTTGATAGTTGGACATGCACAGCATACGGTTTCTGTAATTAATGCAAAAGCTTCAGACTGTACGGCCTATTGTAGAGATACGGATGGTAATGATGAGCAAATCCAAAATGCCATAGTCGGAACGGCATATTCATCAAATGATAATTCAACTCTCACCATAGGAGGAAATGATACGAATATTACTACAGATATAATACGCTATTCGAGTAGCTCCGATTCCGCTCTTGTGCTTGATGGCGGTTCGTATGATATCGAATTAGAGGCTCTTGCAGGAACTGATATTGCGTATAAAGAGACGGGAGACGGCAGCTACAATCTTGTAACTGTCGGCAGCACACAGGCTGATCTTGATGGCTACAGAACTGTATCTGGTTTGTCTACATACAGCCAGATGTATGTGTTTGAGAAAACATTGGCTTCAACGAATAATACCGTAGGCTTTATGATTTCAAACGGGACAAACAATGAAGCGGAGAGTGTTACATTTGACATTCCTGCAAATGTAGAAAGCGTAACAAAGATCGGACTTATCATAACGGATATACCGAACGATGTTACGGTTACGGTCACAGAGCAGTAAGGAGGAGATAGGCGTGAAAGAATATATAAAGCCGGTTATAGAGATAATCGAATTCAGCACGGAAAATATCGTGACGATTTCGGCAGTTGGGAGCGGTGGTTTGCTTGAGGATATAGCCGCTGGACAAGACGGTATGGCAACAAGCGTTATTTCATATAATCAGATTTTTGAAACGAGCGATTGATTTTGTAAATTACATAGCTGCGGCGGAGCTTATCCGCCGCAGTTTTGTTTTAATGTGTGTACAGCATATTTTGACATTTTTTTGTTACAATTCAGTTAACAAATCGTTATATTTTTGCTACTTAACTTTAAAACATAGCTGCTTTGTGCTATAATAAGCTTATGTTTCTGTAACCAAAAAACAAGACCTCACATAATATATCATAAAAAAGATTGAATATGTGAGGTGTTAGAGGTGGATAAATTAGTAATTGAGGGCGGAAGACCGCTTTCGGGCGAGCTGCGTGTCCAAGGGGCAAAAAATGCCGTTCTGCCTATACTGGCGGCAACGATCCTGGCCGACGGCGAATGTATTATACATAACGCGCCGAGGCTCCGTGATGTAAATAAAACAGACCTTGTCCTTACGCGATTAGGGTGTCATGTAAAGCGCGATGGAAATACGATAACGGTGAGCCCTGGGGAGCGCTGTGAATGCAGGATAAGCGAGGAACTGATGCGCGAGATGCGCTCGTCGATAATTTTTCTCGGCGCGATAATTTCAAGGTGCGGAGCTGCCGCGGTCGGTATGCCCGGCGGATGCCCTATAGGTCTTCGTCCAATCGATCTGCATCTGAAGGGGCTGAGGGAGCTCGGTGTGGAGATCAGCGAGGAACGCGGCTATATTAACTGCAGGGCGGACACCCTGAAGGGGGCGGCGATACATCTTGGTTTCCCTAGTGTCGGAGCGACCGAAAATATAATGCTTGCTTCGGTCTATGCCGATGGTGAAACGTACATATCGAATGCTGCCCGAGAGCCGGAGATTACAGATCTTGCGAATTTTTTGAATCTCATGGGTGCAAAAATAAGCGGCG
>CALXRY010000083.1 GCA_944390955.1 uncultured Clostridia bacterium
AGAACATCATGCCATCAGAGGCTCGTTGTCAAGCAAAACGTGGAATAAATGCGGCCGGTTTGTGCATTTTGCTGATTTTCCCAAAAAGCAAAGGTTTAATGTGTCCGTTTTCTTGACATAGTACCAACAGACGGAGCTTTGTATTCCGCCATATGCAAAAAAGGTATACCGCAATTTTACTGCGATATACCCCTTTTCTTCGTATTATCCTTTCCGCCTCCAAAACCGAATTATTATTCAGTAACTACTCTATGGAATACTTTCTTTCCCTTTTTGATTATTATTCCGTTCTCCGTGAGCATATCCTCTGTGACAACGCCCTGCGGGTCGTTGTACTTTTCATCGTTTATAGACAGTCCGTTCTGCTGAACGAGCCTTCTTGCTTCGCCCTTTGATGAGAGCAGCCCCGTTTTAACTAGCATATCGAGCACTCCCATGCCTACAACATCAGGAATAACGGTAGTGGGCATATCGTCGCTCACTCCGCCCTTTGCAAAGACCTCCTCTGCAGTCTTTTTGCAGCGCTCAGCCTCCTCCTCGCCGTGCACGAGCTTTGTTACCTCGTACGCAAGCAGGCGCTTTGCCTCGTTAAGCTGCTGGCCCTCCCATTTTTCCATTTCGCGTATCGTATCCATAGGCACGAACGTAAGAAGCTTCAGACACTTTATAACATCGTTGTCATCAACATTTACCCAGTACTGATAGAAATCATAGGGCGACGTCTTTTCAGGGTCGAGCCATACAGCTCCCGACTGCGTTTTTCCCATCTTCTTCCCTTCACTCGTTGTGAGCAGTGTAAACGTCATTCCGTATACCTGTGTCTGGTCTTTTCTTCTGCAGAGGTCGATACCGCCAAGGATATTGCTCCACTGGTCGTCTCCGCCCAATTCAAGCTTGCAGCCGTATTCACGGTTCAGCATAAGGAAGTCATAGCTCTGCATGAGCATGTAGTTGAATTCAAGGAACGACAAGCCCTTTTCAAGACGCTGCTTGAAGCATTCTGCGGTCAGCATCTTATTTACCGAGAAGCATGAGCCTATATCTCTTAAAAATTCTATATAGTTAAGGTCAAGCAGCCAATTCGCGTTATTTACCATTATCGCCTTTCCGTCCGAAAAATCAATAACGCTCGAGAGCTGCTTCTTGAAGCATTCGCAGTTATGATTGATCGTTTCCTCTGTCATCATCTGACGCATATCAGTCCTTCCGGAAGGATCGCCTATATGACCCGTACCGCCGCCAACAAGCGCAATAGGACGGTGTCCGTGCATCTGCATATGACGCATTACGACCATCTGCAAAAAATGTCCGACATGGAGACTGTCCGCCGTCGGATCGAAGCCTATATAGAAGGTTACCTTCTCCTTTCCGAGCAGTTCTCTTATTTCGTCCTCGTGCGTAGTCTGAGCTATAAGCCCCCTCTCTTTAAGGACGTCAAATACGTTTTCTTCCATCGTTATCCTCCATTCGCCGATTAAAAAATATTTCTATGCCGTACTATTATAACGTATTAAGCAGAATTTTGCAATAGGTTTTTCAAATTTTGTTTTATGCATTTTGCGGATGCCGTTTCCCTGTCAAGAAAAATTTTTTATTTTTATTAAAATAGTACTTGACAAATGATTCTATATAGTGTAGAATGTAATTAGCCTACATGATGTAGAAAATAAAAATACCGTTTGTTCTATGTGGTGTAGAAAAATATTTTGCAAAATAACAATTGCCCTTGGGCAAAAATCTTCGGAGGTTTAAAAAATGAGGATTTCGGATTCTGAAATGGAAGTAATGAGGATAATATGGGACGCAAGCGGAGAGGTGACGACCTCGTATATCCTTGAGCGTCTTGAGACACAAAGGAAAACGACGACCGTGCTGACGTTTTTAAAGCGGCTTACGGACAAGGGAATAATCTCAACAAGGAAAGAGGGTAAAACAAATTTCTACGCTCCGCTTATAAGCGAGGAGGATTACAAGAAGATGCAGACCGAGGAATTTTTGCAGGAAATGCACTCGGGCTCGCTCTCGAGCTTTTTTGCGGCATTGTACGGCGACGGACACCCGGACAAGGAGGATATGGACGAAATACGCGAGTGGTTTGAAAATATAGACTGATAAGAGGAGGGTGGAAATATGGGAGGTTTTTTATACGCGCTGCTTATGATGAGCGTTTCGGGGAGCATTATGTTCCTTGCGGCCGAGCTGCTCTACAAGCGCACAGGCGGAAAATCGGCCGGCTGGTATTATTCAATGCTCGTCACGTCGGTCTTGCTGTTTCTTATTCCGCTCAGCAGTATATTTTCGATACCCAAGTTGTGTACGGTCACCGTGCCCGATCACGCAGAATTCACCGCGGTCAACGCTGTGCCTGTCACTGCGGCTGCAGCCGAAAGTGCACAGCCCTCGATAAACCTTGCGGCGGTGCTGTTGGCGGCATATTCGATACCCGCGGCAGTGATGCTGATAAAGCTGGTATACGAATACCTTCATACGCGAAAACGGCTTCTGATGGCGAGTTCACCGTCATTCGACCCGAACATTTCCGCGGTATGCGGTCACGTATGCATACTCATCGGGGTGCGCCGCAGGTTACGCATACGGACGAGCCACTGCATCAAGTCTCCAATGCTGTTGGGGATAATCACGCCGTACATAATCCTGCCTGAAAAGGATTTCACTGACTACGAGCTTACTCTTATCTTTAAGCACGAGCTTACACATCTGAGGCATATGGATATTCTTGTCAAGCTGTGCACATCGATAGTATGCGCGCTGCATTGGTTCAATCCGCTTGTGTATAGGTTAAAAAGGGCGGTAAACAACTGCTGTGAGCTCTGCTGCGACGAATCTGTATTGAAATATGCCGACAGGTCATACAAGAAGGATTACGGAATGCTGCTCATCTCGGTGATAGAGCGAAGCAACGAGTCTGTAACGAGCCATACGACCGCTATGGCGGCTCCGGCAGAAAGCGTCAAGCACCGTCTGACAAAGATAATCGAGTTCAAGCGAATGTCGCTTCCGGCAAGGATAGTCACAACGATGGTCGTGATGTCTATCGCCGTATGCAGCGTTACGGTGCTGGGCTTTGAAACAGCCGCGACAGCAATGCCGGAAAGCCTGCGCGATACGTTGCTGCCAAGCAGCTCCAATGACAGCGGAAACGGTGAGGCTCCAGCAGGGATAATTGCGGATATCCCGGCATCGCCCTCCGCATCGCCTGCTGCCGTACCGTCGCCGTCGGCAGCCGCGGAAGCTGCGGAGACAGCGCTCCCCTCGGATATCCCCCGGGAGCAGGCAGATGTGCAGGACAGCGCGTCCTATAACGATA
>CALXRY010000084.1 GCA_944390955.1 uncultured Clostridia bacterium
GTGTTTGATGATAATCACTACAGCACAGTATTTTCTATGTGCAATTCAGGACAGACAGTCGGCGAGATTTTGCGCCGAGCGGCGGCGGAGACTTCTGCCAAACGCTGGGCTGTATGCACGGCGGACAGAGAATTTGAACAGTCCGAAATGAACGGTTTTTTACAGTACGATTCTGATGACGGTATCAATATTGTGGACTGTGTAAATATACATGAGCTTGAGAAAAATTTTGACGTGATATATAGCCGCTGGGAGAACTTGGGCGTCGAGGGCGTAGTAATATTTGCTGAAAATGAAGAAGGCTTTGAATTGCTGCGTCAAATAAAACGCCGTTTTCCCTCTATGGTATGCGCTGGCGACACGGCATTTGACAACACGGATATAACATTGAACGATGCGGAGCTGACAGCCGCCATGAACGGTTTCATAATGGCGAATGAATTTATATTCAATATTGAGACAAACGAAGAGATGGACAGATATATAAAATTCATAGAAGAATACACCGCGGAGACCGGCGAAGAGCTTGATCTGTGGTATATACAAGGCTATGATGCGGTAAGGATGATAACGGACACGGCTGTAAATGAAAACACAGCAGATCCACGCAGGATCGCCGAGTCGCTTCATGAAAGCGGATATTCGGGGCTGTTCCAAAACCTGAGCTTTTCAGATAACGGAAAGCTTTCGGAAAAGGACAGGGTATACACTGTTTTTGACGCGGAGGGATATGCCGAAGACTATCTTTTAAAGGATGAGGTGAGATAATGGAGCTGTTCAGAAAAGAGGCTGTCGAAAGCTTTTCGTCAAACTCGGGAATGAAAAGCGCTGTCCGCGCAGTGAGCATAAAAACAGCTGTGTTTACCGCGCTTCTTGCTCTTTGTGCTGCGGCATTCGCTTTCTGGCTCTTTTGGGGTACGATATACGAGACAGTGACGGTGAGCGGCGCGATATGGCCGGCTAAAAATAACGGAGACGTATATACTGTCTACGGCGGAACGCTGTCAAAGACCGTCGTTTCGGAGGGTGATACAGTAAAAGCCGGAGATATTTTAGCGGTCATCCCGCAGGAGGATATTTTAGCCGCAATAGAGACCGGACGGCAGAACGGTATTTCCGAAACAGAGCTGCAAGGCTTGTACGACGAATATGACAGACGCTCAATGATACGTTCTGCAGTGGACGGAGCGGTGACGTATATAGCCGATGAAAACGCTTATATGGCAGAGGGCGAAAGAATAGCTTCCGTTGTGCCTTATGACGAAAGCGGCAACAACAGAAAGCTTACAGCGTTTATCCCCTCGGACAGCAGCGGCTTTATAACACTCGGTATGGATGTTCAGGTGATGCCAGACTTTGCGCCGAGGGATGAATACGGATACATACGGGCATATATTTCCGAAATAGCGCCGTATCCGGTCACAGGTCAAAGCGTGCGTGAAACGAGCGGCGAGCTGCTTGCGGGACCGCTTGACGATATGGGGAGCTATGTGCGGATAGAGATAACACTTATCCCGGACATGACAGCGCAGAGCGGGCTGAAATGGTCGAACCCGTCAAGCGGCAATATAGACGTCGCAATGGGCACTGTCTGCACCGCAGATATTGTGGTAGAGGAATGCCGGCCGTATGAATGGCTGTTTTAGGAGGCACTATATGGATAAGGTAAAGAAAGTCCGCCCTGTATTGCAGATGGAGGCGACGGAATGCGGCGCGGCATCGCTTGCAATGATCCTCGCTTATTACGGCAAGTCAGTGACACTTGAAGAGCTGCGCTGCGAGTGCGGAGTGTCTCGAAACGGCGTTAACGCGAAAAGCATAGTAAAGGCGGCGCGGTATCATGGCTTGAAGACAAGAGCGCTCCGCGCAAGTGTCGATGGAGCAAAAACGATAAAAACTCCTGCAATAATCCATTGGAATATGGATCACTTCCTCGTGCTGTGTGGGTTTAATAAAAAAGGCGCGGTGCTTGCTGATCCGGCGTATGGACTGAGGACGGTAAGCATGGAAGAGTTTTCACGGTCGTTTACAGGTATCGCTATTGAGCTTACACCGTCTGAGAGCTTTAAAAATGATGCAGGCAGGAAAGGTTCCGCAGACTATATACGCGCATGTACCGTGAGCTTTCTGCCGTATACGTTATACTTTATCGTATTGGAGCTGTGCGCGCTGATAGGCAGCGCCGCGATGCTGTTTCTAAACTCTGCTTTTATTGACAAGATACTTATAGGCGGCAATCCTCAGAATTTAACGGTGGTATTGAAAACGCTTTTATGCGCTGGTTTCATAACAGCGGCGGCGGCTGCGCTTAATGAAAATGTGCGGCACAGGCTCGGCATGAGGCTAAATATGCGTATAAATTCCGGTTTTATAGGGCGTATGTTGCGGCTGCCTATAAAATTTTATGCACAACGCAGCGAAGGTGATCTTGCGAACAGACAGAATGCGAATATGAGGATGGGTATAAATATATGCCGTATGCTGTCCCCGATACCGGGATATATCATGCAGGCGGCAGTGTATTTTATCCTTATCGCTGTTTTTGACGCGCATATAGCCGTCATAGGTCTGCTGTGCGCAGCGGCAAATGCCGCGGCGATGCTCATAGGCTTAAGGAAACTTGATGATGATATGAGCTCATACAGCCGTGATATGGGGGCCCTGCAGGGAGATATATCACGTACTATAGATATTATAGAGACTGTAAAATCCTGCGGCGCAGAGGACGCAATGCTCTCAAAGCTCATGGCAGCGGGAACGCAGGCTGTGAACACAAGGACATCAGCCGAGAAAACGGGTGTCTATACAAGAGAGCTGTTCTCGTTCCTGAATGCGTTCGGAGCCGGAATGGTGCTTATTGCCGGGGTATGGAAGATATTTTCCGGTTCGATGAGCACGGGCATACTGATAGCGGCGCAGGCACTGGCGACGGCTATGCTGGGGCCGGTCGGAAACGCGGTAAACGCAGGCACGGAGATGCAGACGCTTAAAGGGCAGACGGCGCGGACAAATGACGTTATGTGCTATGCCGAGGATAATAAATTCCTTGATGACGGAGCTGAGCAGACAAAGGATATGGACGGAGATATATGTCTTGATAATGTCAGCTTCGGATATTCCCCTCTCGATGCTCCGTTCATAGACGGATTTGAGCTGACTGTAAAAAAAGGCGGGAGTGTTGCGATAACGGGGGACAGCGGCAGCGGAAAGTCAACGATAGCGAAGATAATAGCCGGTCTTTACTGCGAGAGCGGCGGAAACGTCACATTCAACGGCGCTGCGAGGCATGATATAGGCCATTACTATTTTTACTCAAAGATCGCGTCCGTGAGTCAGAATATCCGCCTATTTGAGGGAACGGTGCGTGACAATATAACGATGTGGGACGAGACCATACCGTATGACGACGTCGTAGCTGCGGCAAAAGCGGCGTGCATACATGAGGATATAATACGGCGCAGAAATGGATACCGTGAACACGTGTCGGAAAACGGCTCCAATTTTTCAGGAGGGCAGCGTCAGCGTATAGAGATCGCACGCGCGCTTGTAAAAAAGCCGTCGGCGCTGATACTGGATGAGGCGACGAGCGCGCTTGACGCGGACACCGAGGAGCGTGTGATGAATAATATCAAGGCACTGGGCATAACGCTCATAGTAGTCGCGCACAGGCTCTCAGCCATTATGGACAGCGATGAGATATTGGTCATGGACAAAGGTAGGATAATCGAGCGCGGAACACATGGCGAGCTTATGAAAAGAAACGGAGCCTACAGCGCTCTGGTAAGGAGCGTGGGATAAATGGATGCTCGTAAACAGAATGAACGTATAAGGTCAAAAAACCGCGAGGCGGCGGCGCGCGCATATGAGAACATGAACGCGGCGCTCGGAGACAAAATCGACCATGACGGGATAAATGCCGTGCTTAGATTCCTTAACGAGCGTGAGCACGTGGATGATCGTCTGCCGCTTTCGGAACAGCTCAAATACATAGAAGAAAAGCTTTATATAAAAACGCGGTATACAGAGCTTGACGAGGACTGGTATACGACATGCGCTCTGCCTATACTTGTAAAAACAACGGACGGACATTGGCTTGCGGTGATACCATCGCCTGGCGGTACATGCTCATACATAGATAATGGGAAAAAGGTCAAGGTCACACGCAAAAACGCAGCACGCTTCACATCGGACGCGGTATGCTTTTACAAGGGCATGGGTCCCGGCAGGATCAGCATGAAAGGGCTTATAGCCTTTATGATCAAATGCTGCTCAAAAAAGGACGCGATAGCGGTCGCGTTGACTTCTGTTTTTACATTGCTCGCCGGGATGCTTGTGCCGTGGGTGAACAGCTTTATATTTTCTCGGATCATCCCGGCGGGAGAAACACAGGGAATATTCGCTGCTGCGGCACTTATGTTGTCAGCTGTAATGACAGCGGCGGTACTGGGGCTTTTGCAGTCGCTCATCCTTACAAACACTATGCTCCGCTGCGGTGTATATATACAGGGTGCGATATTTTCGCGGCTTCTGTCGCTTAAACCGGAGTTTTTCAAAACTGCCCGTGCGGGTGAGCTGGCGAACACGGTAACGGAGTTTTCGGATATAACGAAGATCGTTTCGATAAGAAGTATAAGTGCATGCATAGGAATGGTATTATCGCTTATGTATCTCGTGCAGATATGGATATACGCTCCGCAGCTGCTCGGATGGGTGATTTTTTCTTCCGTATTGCTCGTTGCTCTTATGACGACGGAGGGGATAATGAACTCACTGTGGATGCGTGGCTGCTTTGCGTCTCTTTCAAGGATGTCAGGGTTCTGCTACGAGCTTTTTTCGGGCATGGAGCAGATAAAGCTTAACGGTGCTGAGGCGCGTATGCTGCGGCGCTGGAGCGAATATTATCTCGATGCGGCGGAGCATGAGGATAAACCGTTCCTGCTCAAATACTCAGCGGCGATATACAAGCTTATACAGGTGTTTACGACCGCAGCGATATTTCTTTTCGGGGTGCGGCTTGCAGCCTCGGACTATATCGCGTTCTCTGCGGCATACGGAGCATATGCCGCAGCCAGCGCTGGAGCGGCTGTTATAATACAGATGATATCGGGATTCAGATCATCGTACTCGCTTATAAAGCCTATGCTTGATGCTGAGTGCGAGGAATACGACACAGGCAAGAAAAAGCCGGAGGCGTTCAGCGGCGAGATCACTGTATCGGAACTGCGTTTTAGGTACAGTCCCGATGCACCGTACGTCATAAACGGTCTTTCGGCATATGTCCGCGCCGGCGAGAGCGTCGGGATAATAGGCGCGTCCGGCTGTGGAAAATCAACATTGATAAGACTGCTGCTCGGCTTTGAATATGCGGAGCAAGGCAGCGTCTATATAGACGGCTTTGATATACGCGAGCTCGATCTGAGAAATTATCGGCAAAAGCTCGGCGCGGTGATGCAGGATACAGGACTCATATCAGGGGACATATATTCAAATATCACTGTTACAAAGCCAGATGCAGGCATAGATGAGGTAAACGAGGCGATAGAACTGGCAGGGCTTGCAGAGACTATAGCCGCGCTGCCGATGGGTATACACACTCCTGTAAGTCAGGAGAATTGTACTCTCTCCGGCGGTGAGCGGCAGAGAGTACTTATAGCAAGAGCTGTTATCTTAAAGCCGTCAATACTAATTTTCGATGAGGCAACCTCTGCGCTTGACAATATAACACAGGCGAGGATAACCCAAAGCATAAACAAGCTCGATTGTACAAAGATAATCGTAGCACACAGATTGTCCACGATTGAGCAGTGCGACAGGATACTTGTGATGGACAAGGGGGTGATCGTGCAGGAAGGCACATATGATGAGCTGAAAAACATTGACGGGCAGTTTAAGCAGCTTATGAAAAGGCAGAATGCCTGTTAATAAACACACAAGGAGGGAAACCGAATGAAAGGAAAATTTAAAAGGCTCCTCAAAAGCGGGATAAGCTCGGCGTTAGCGCTGTCGATAGTTGCCACTATGATCCAGCTTCCGGCTCAGGCAGAGGCGGCGGATGTATATCTGCCTGAGACAGAGATCGGTGAGGACATCTTATCAAACGATGTTTTCTATCTGACAGCGGCAAGCGCACAGCTGCATGAGGGCGCTAACGAGAGGTACCTGCTTCGCCTTGGAAGAGGCGGCGACTGTGCGTCGGCATCAGGGGTGACGATAAAAATATCGGACCTCACGGCAAAATACGGTGAGGATTATACGATCTCCGTTGTCGGCAGTGATGCCGAGGTCAATAACCCTGAGGATAACGAATCGCTCATGGAACGCATGGAGGGCGAAGAGTACACCGAAAGCGAGCTTGTGAGCGAGGAAGAATATCTTGCACAGCTTGAGACTGACGACGGGCTTTACGATGCTACCGTGGATGCCGTTAACAGTGCGATAGAATACATCGAGGATGAAAGCGGCGTTGTGGAGGATACTGCTGATGATACCGCCGCAGAACAGGAATCGGCCGATACAGAGCAGCCGGCTGATATGCCCAATGAGAGCGGCGCGGCAGACGTCGGGGCTGCAGAGATCCAGGATATGTTTATACCGGAAATACCAGTGCTCGAAACGGCAGGAGAAATAGATACTGAGACGGCAGATAGCGTTCCTGCGGAGGGCAGCTCTGAAACTGTCTTGAATGGTACGGAGCAGACCGAGAGCACTGCAGAAATGACCGAGCCTACCGAATCGGAGCAGCTGGATGGACAGGCGGAGCTGGTCGCAGACTCGACCGTAACAGAAGAGGAAACAGGGCCTGAAGCCGTATCCGAATCGGCGGGAATGTCCGAGCAGACAGTAGAGACGGCGTACGGCGAAGCCGTCAGCACAGACCCGCTGCAACAGGCGCGCAGCATGTACACCGGTATTTCGGGCGAGCCGCAGGAGGTAACGTCAACAACGGACACGTTCCAGCAGATACAGGATATGGCGAACGTTATAACGAACGCTGTTGTGGGTGCGACTTTGACCGTTGACTTTGCCGAGGGTGAGAGCGAGAAATATATCGCGATCGATGTTATCGACAACGGCGAGGGCGACGGTATAAGGTATTTCTATCTTATGCTTGCTGAACCTTACGGAACAACCACGAACAGCGCCGCGTCAAGCTGTGCCGTGACTATACTCGATGATGAGGAGCAGGCGCCGTCCGTTGTCAGCTTTACGGAAAGCAGCTATCACGCCGAGGGCGACACGCTCACGGTCGAGATAGTCCGTGAGGGTGCGCTGAATACTATCGCCGAGGCAAAGCTCACCACGGTTAACGGCTCGGCGCAGGCGGGACGCGATTTTTCGCCTGTGGATATGTCGGTAGTGTTCCCGATGGGAATAGACAAACGCACGATAGAGATACCGATACGCACCGAATACTTTGTCGGAGACGCGGATTTCGGCTTGAAGCTGGAGCCTGTAAACGGCTGTGAGATAGGCACGGAGAGCGTTATCGTCACAATGACCGGCACAGCGGGAGCGGCAGATACGGTCGTAAGCGAGGATGGTGAGGTATCGCTTATGGCGATCGAGCAGAGCGCACGAGTGACAGATATCGAGCTTGGGAATCCGATAGACCTGTCGAATCCGGCGAAGAAAGGAAATAGCGATAATCACTACGGTGGAACAAACCAATACAACTCAAGCGCTAAAGAATGGTCAATGAAGTGGAAGGACAACTACAGTGGCTGGGATCATTTTTGGGGAGCATGGGCGACAGGCACTACAGGCGCAAGCTGGACTATTGCAAACAGAGGTGATGTGCATCTTGCCGGTGTTCAGATCGACTGGGCACGAGCAGGTTCATGTGCAAATGTAAAAGTAGGTTTTGTTTCAAATACGGCTTTGGAGTGGGATTGGGGCAATTATCCGTCAGGCGGCAACGGAGATACCGATCTGTGGGTGTATAACAGCAGGGAATCTTTCGGGGACGGAACAAAGAGAAATGTTTTCAGCGCCATAACAAACCCTGCAAGAGTGACAGTATTAAATAATGGAAATTGCAAAAATTGTGATACTCTGTGGGTACACAGTATAACGCCGATATACAGACCGTTTGTCGTAAATCTGCAGAATGCGGACGCGCTCACTTTCCTCAATGCGGACGGCTCGTATTCGACATGGAACGATGCGACTTTCCTCGCTCTTGCGGGCGCTAACAACGACACGAACAATCAGGTGGTCAGATATTCAAAGGACGGCAAGAATGCCGTTACGCTTCAGCAAACTGTAGGAAAGAACGTTTCAACTCCGTATACATATCTGAAAAGCGTCAGAATGATAAAGGACAGCTATTCAAAGACGATAGCGAATTACGGGAACGATGGGGCGTCATCGCATACCTTTACAATGGACGCTAATTGGCTGCATAATAACAGCGGCTATATCTATTTTGAACAGAACAATTCCTCGGATGCTTGGAAAAACCAGACCGGCACATAC
>CALXRY010000085.1 GCA_944390955.1 uncultured Clostridia bacterium
GCTTGTAAACTGTGTAGGTGCGGTAATATTCTCTGCCATAGGCTTTTTCTACATAAAGAATCGTGGAAAAAGCAGGATCGCGGGCAGCTTCATACCGCGTCTGAGAGAGGCAAAGCCGGAAGAGGAGGAACAAAAACAGCCGTCGGCGTAAAGCCGGCGGCTGTTTTTGTTAATTGTTTATTTTGTAGTTATATAACATTGAAATTGCTTCGGCTCGGGTTACGTTCTGCTTTGGATTGAAGTTGCCGCCGCTGCCGCTTATGATGCCCATGCCCTTTGCTATTGCACAGCTGCCTAGGCATTCAGGTGATATTTGATCTTCATCGGCAAAGCCTGTTACAAATATTCCCTCAAGCTCAGCGACCTCGCTGTAGCCTACACATTTTATGATAGCCGTTACGGCTTTTTCGCGTGTTATAAGAGCGGTTTCGTCGTAGTCATTACCATTTTCACCAAAGCCGAGTGATTCCGTGATGGGAACGGCATAGCCTCTGCCGCTTACGACTGCTTCCGTAAGTTTGATAAAGTCTCCGGCGGTGATGTACTCGTCCGGTCTGAAGCTTCCACCTTCGAAGCCTATCCCAAACTGCCCGAACTGGTTTATCATGTTTTCTGCCCAGTGACCGCTTATATCATCGTATGTGTAGATAGTTTCGCTTACGCCTATCGGAGTATTGTCCCAGCTGTTTACGACCATATTTTCTATTGCGTCAACATAGCTGCTGCGCGACGGAAGTACATAAGCCTTTTTATAGACACCGTCAGACTTTACAAACACCGGTGTAAGCGGATAAACGCTCGTCAGCGTATCGAATGCCGTTTCATAAGAAATCGCATCGTCAGGGTCGGGGAATTCTCCGTCCGGTATCGTCTCAACTATGGACATGCTGTAAACCTCGCCTGTATCGGCATTATACGTTATTTGTGCCGTAGCTCCAGTGTATGGGATCCCGTTTATATTCTTGTTATAATATTCATGCACTCTTGTGATCTCAGATTTATAGCCGGACTTATTCGTTATCGAATAATCCTCAAAGCCGTCGGCGTATTTCGTAAGGAATTCCTCGCCGCTTACTTCTGCAAGCTCCTCCTCCGTCATTTCATTTTCGGAGGAATAGGCATAATAATCTCCATTGCCGTAGAAATCAACAAGCTTTCCGTTTTGAGCGTTCACCGTCACTCCGCGGTAGGAATAATCATCGCCTTCCGAGTCATTTTCAAAGCTTAGGAACATATAATACTTGTCGTCGGTCTTGTATATCCTGCTTGATTCTACGGTCATATCATCGCTTATTGCAAGCTCCGGTATTGCTCTGAGGTCTGCCGTAATCTCATCGGCCGTCATAAGGGAATTTAAAGTAATTATTTCCTCAAGCTCCTCCGGGGTGAGCTCTTCCCTCATAGTGCTGTCGGCAGCGGCTTCGGCGGATGACCCGCCGCTCCCTCCGGGGGAATTAATAAGGTACGGTGCTTCCGTATCCTCAATTATCTCCTCGCCGGTAACGGGGTCCATGAACGGCGCATCCGTTATCACATATCTCAGCACAGGTGTGCGCGTGCTGCCGTTTTCATCATCGTAATCGTAGATAAGGTTGTACTGAAGCTTGCCTGCCGCAAGCTCCCTGTAGCGCTCGGCTATATTCTCACCGTCGGTATTTTCGCCGAACTGGGCATCGTAGTCGTGGCTGCTGTCAAGCTCTGTAAGTATATATTTGCCGTCATTTTTGACAAAGCGGATATTTATCTCGTTGCCCCAGACTTTTATACCGTCCTTATATCTTATGTAGGCCGCTGTACCGCTGCCGTCCATATTGAATGTGCTTGCGTCAAGCGTGTAGGTATCGCCTTCGGTGAAGCATTCCGGAAGCATGGTCTGTATCGTTTCGGTCATCTGCGCGATGACGCTGTCGCGGCTGTCAGATACCATCGCTTCGGAAGAGTCGTCATAGCGGGTATACCGGTAGTAGGACAGAATACGTCCCTCTGCATCGGCGCTTACTGATATATCACTGTGGTTTATATTCTCCACAGGCTCCCAGGAAAGACGGTACACGACACTGCCGTCGGAACCCGTGGAATAGTCCATTGTAAATTCCGTGTAGTCCTCGGGTATCTCGATTCTGGATTTTACCTTTGCCGTTATCTCATCGCGGCTCAGCTGTGTGTCGGATGCGGTATTTCCGACCTCCGCAGGCGATGATACGGCGGCTCCTTCTGCCATGACCGAGGCAGCTCCCCCAAAAAGAAGCGCCAGTGATGTGATTGCTGCTGTTACTTTTCTTTTCATGATGCTCATCTCCTTATTTCATAGATTATCCGCCTACAGCTGGCGGAAATAATTATATAAAAAGGAGCGGGGCGTTCCTCCCCATCGCCTGCGCCTTCCTATATCATAGGGTTTTTGGTACTCAATACGGCGTGAACGAATCCATTACTGTGGAAAGCTTATCGTCTGCACCGTCCGGATACGATATGATAAAGCTTATCATATCTGTTCCGTTTTTTCTTACGCAGTATAAAATATTTCCCATGCTGTGCTTGATTCGCATTGCAATGTACTGCTGCCCGGCTATTGTGGCATAAGATGGATTTCTGTCGATCTCGGCTCCTACGCTCTGCTCGTAATTGGCAGCAACGTTGGATAAATAGGTTATCTCGTCGTAATCTCCCTTGTCACTGTCTATGCTCACAATGACCTGTATGTTATCTGTGGTATTTTGAACGGCCATTTCATATTTCATGCCGCGCTGACCCTCATTTTCATCATGAGCGAGCTGCTCGTTAAGGCGCTGTATGTCCTCAGGAGTATATATCATTTCATAGCCACCGGGTATACTGAATTTTACGCCTATATAACGGCTTTCATATGTAGTGTCGGTAAGTGTTCCTGCTTCATATGAAGTAGGAACTTCCGAAGATGACGACGCAGATTCGTCCGATACGACAATATCAGTAGGTCCATCGGCCCCACCTATAACTGTCTCATCTGAGGACGAGGGGGATGACGAGTTCTGTGCTTCGCTGCTGTCCGCAGCCTCATCATCAAGGTTTGACTGAGACCGTGCTTCCTCAAGCACCCTTGTTTGCTCCTCGGAAGTGCTCGCCTCCTCGAGCGCCGATTTTTTTTCATCTTTTTGACACGAGGTGACCGTAACGCACATGGCGGCGGTCAGCATTATAAGCATACATTTTTTAAAAAAATTATTCTTGTCCATTGGTATCACCTGTTTCCGATAACGGGCACTGCCGTGCAGAAATAAGCCCTATATTCTATAATCTTATTATATCACTGACCTTGGATAATGTCAACAAAATAATCGCTGTTTGCCGCCGGAATTTATTATTTTTTACTTAAAGCTGAGCTCTATTTCAAAATCGAATTTGCCCTCGGTGCGCAGATCCTTTCTGAGCTCAGGACCGCAGCTGTTTGAGCCTATTCCGCTCTGCCTGCAGTCGATGCAAAGCACCGTATCACCGCATTTTTCAAGCTCAAAGTTATGAGCCTTTTCCGTAAGCTCCTCCTGCGTGTATTCTGATACGTTGAATGAAAAGCCCACGCCTGTTACGGAAACGCTTTTTTCTCCGCCAGAGAGTGTCATGCTCTTACAGCCGCAGCGGCTTCCGTTTTCTTGAGGCTTTATGTAGTCCTCGTGCATGTCGGCTACGCAGCTCTCAAATTTTCCAAGATACGATGCCTCATGCTTATCCTCATAGCTCTCATACGGACCATAGCCGTAGTATTCCACATTATCGAAGCTTCTGTCAAGGCGTGTCCTGAGTCCGAACCTCGGCAGGAACGGAACAGTATCGTTCTTTTCACATTTTGCCGAAAGCGCTATTGCTCCGTCTCCGTATACAGTCCATTCAGCTTCTGCGCATATTATGCGCTGCGTGTGCACTGCAACAATGGAGAAAGCAGTTTTGAGCTTTACTGCACCGTTCTCATCCGATACCTCAGTTGTATATGCTCTTGCATGTGCTCTGTCAAAGCACGCATATTGCCATTCATTACGGATATTTCTGTCATTGTCGATCGGTGCGCGCCAGATATTCCATTCGAGAGGAGTCTTGTTGATAACCTCGCCGTTGATCTTAAATGACGTAAACTCACCGGTGAGCTTGCTGTATTCATACTCAAAGCCTTCGCCCGTTATCGTAACGGATGTTTCTGTCTCCGAGAACTCCGCCGTGCCAGTGTGAACTGTGTCGGCATGACGGCCCTCGTGCAGCATTAGGCAGTCAAAGCCGAGATCGTGGCCTGCTTTTACAAGTGGGATATCCTTTTTGAGTATGTATCTTATCATTACGGCGCAGTCATCGCTTTCGGATATGCCGTCGGGAAGTTCCGGTGTGATAAGAAGCCTTCCGCGCGGAGGGATAGAAGCCTCTATTGCCGAGCTGCCGCCGAACGGCTTGCCGTTTTTCATAAACGTCAGCTCAACGGAAGCAATATCCTTTATGTCGGTGAAGTCAAGCCTGTTTTCAAGCTCTATGCCGTTTTCCTTTAAATATGCTCTTACGGGACGTATATTGTTTTTAAATTCAAGCAATCCCGTATGCGGCTTCCTGTCGGGATATACGAGTCCGTCCATGCAGAAGTTGCCGTCGTTCGGATATTCGCCGAAGTCGCCGCCGTAGAAATATTTTTTGCGTCCGTTTTCCTCGCCCATATATATGGCGTGGTCGCACCATTCCCATACGAACGCTCCGAAAAAGCCCTCGTGCTTGTCCATAAGCGCAGTGTAGTCCTCTATGCTTCCGGGGCTGTTGCCCATCGCATGTATATACTCGCACTGCATGTACGGCTTTTTGTTTTCGGGATCGCTGAAATAATCCTCTATCCATTCCGGACTTGCGTACATCGTGCTGTACACGTCGAGGAGTGATGTGTCGTTTTTGTGGCCGAGAGTTTCATATATACTGCTTTCATAATGTGTGAGCCGCGTATCGTCATAGCTCTTTAACCACCTGAGCGCTTTTTCAAAAGCCGGACCGTAGCCGGTCTCGTTGCCGAGCGACCATAAGAGCACGCACGTCCTGTTTTTGTGACGGACAACACAGCGTTGTATGCGGTCAAGAAATGACTCATAATATGTCGGATCCTGCGCGAGCTTGCCGAACGTTTTTTCCTGTGAGCCGTTATATATCGCACAGCAGCCGTGACCTTCTATATCACTTTCGTCTATCACATAAAATCCGAACTCGTCACACATCTCTGTAAACCACGGAGAATTTGGGTAGTGGCTCGTTCTTACGGCATTTATATTGTGCTCCTTCATGAGGCGCAGGTCATTAAGAGCCTGCGCATATGATATCACATAGCCAGTTACGGGATCGCTGTCATGACGGTTTGCACCCTTCATGTGTATCTTCGCATCGTTGAGATATACTATACCGTCCTTTATCTCTATTTCCCTTATGCCTATCTTCTGTACTATGACCTCGCCGCAGCATTTTATTATTAGCGTATAGAGGTACGGATTTTCTGCGTTCCAGAGAACGGGATCGCTGACATTGAATTTGATATCCGTGCCGGACGATGACGCGACCTCTGTCATGCCGTCAAGCAGCCGCACATCGGACTCGGGACCGTCTATCCGGACGGTTACTGTTCCGTCCTTTTTTGTTTTTATAAAGAAGTCGCGTATATGCTCCTTCGGTCTTGAAAGGATATATACATCTCTGAATATGCCGGACATCCTAAACTTGTCCTGATCCTCAAGGTAACTGCCGTCGCACCACTTGAGCACGAGCACCTTAAGCGTATTTTTGCCGTTTACGAGTGCATCGGTTATCCTAAATTCACTCGTTGAGTGAGACACCTGACTGTAACCGATAAACTTTTCGTTGAGCCATACATAGAAGCAGGAGTCAACGCCCTCAAAGTTCAGGTACTGCTCGTCGCCGTTTTCTCGGAAGTCAAACTCCCTTACATATGCTCCGCAGGGGTTTTCTGCGGGAACATACGGCGGATCAAACGGGAACGGATAGCGCGTGTTTGTGTACTGGTGAGTGTCATAGCCGTGGTTCTGCCAGTTTGACGGGACGGGAATAGTATCAAAATCTATCTCGTCCCAATCGTCGGGGCAGTCGTAGACGCTGTCAAAATACTTGAACCTCCAGTCGCCGTTTAAAAGATAAAAACGGTCTGAACGCTCTCTTATCCTGCCTAAGGCAGTTTCCTCATCCGAAAACGGTATATAATATGCTCTGTTTTCTTCGCAGTTCACATGAAGAACGGCGGGATTTTCGTAATATTTCTCTAATCTCATGATGCAGTATATTCCTTTCGTGGATATTATTTTTCAATTACTTCGAGGTAGCCGGGATAATCCTTTTCCTCCTCCGACGTGTATTCAAGCAGTACATCGCCGTCGTTGTTTTCAAGCTCGTCAAAGCCCATCATTTTATACGTTATATACATTATCCTGTTTCTGTCGGTCGTCCTGAACTCTGCAAAGAGCGGCTTATCGAGAGATTTTGCAAGCTTTGCAAGGTAGATAAGTATCGCCGAGCCGACTCCGCGCGACATGACGCGGCAGCTCATAAGCAGCAGCTTTATCCTCAGTGCGTCGGTGTTTTCCACAAGGATAAGCCCTATCTTCCCGTAATCGCCGTATTTGTCCGTGAGCTGCGCTATGCGGAAAATATGGCTGTTTGAGCCTATAAAATCCTTGAGCTCGTCATAGGAATATGTGTATCCCGTTGAATTCAGCTGGTGTGTTCTGACTGTCAGCTCATAGGCGCGCTGCAGGTCGTGTTCCGTCACCGGAGAGATAGTCAGCTTCATACCGAGGCTTTTTAAAAATTCCATGTTGTCGCCTGTAAATTCCTGTTGGTCGTGCTTTCTTTTGCTGTCAGCGATATACATCAGGCGGCGGCTGCGCGTATCCTCGGTTATGAACTTTGGTATCATGCATTCCATATCGGTTATCTTTCCGATATCGGCCGCGTCTATCGTAAGTATATTTTCGTTTGCCGAGAGGATCTCCTCGCGTTCAAACGGCGAATCGTCAACGAACGCGAACGAATCGAGACCGAGATTCAGCTCCTCCGATATTTTCTTTATTCCCTCGCTTTTCGGGTTCCAGTTTATCTGGGGGTACAGAAAATAATCGGCGACGCCGAGCTCCGTCAGCTTCTTATACGCATCGTCAAAGTTATTTTTGCTTGCTATTGACATGAGTATGCCGCGCTCATCGAGCGTTTTCATTATATCCGTTATGCCGTCCCTTAGCCTGACGTCGTCGCCCTCGGAGAGTACTCCGTCCCAGAGCGTGTTGTCAAGGTCCCATACGACGCATTTGATCTTCTGCTCCGTACTCATGATATTACAGATACTTTTCAATGACGGCTGCCATTGAGTCGATGGTCCTGAAGTTCTTTTCCGTTATGTCCTTGTTTTTTATCTTGATTTTGAATTCCTTTTCAAGGAACATCACGATCTCAAGCGCAAAAAGCGAATTTACGTATCCGCCCTTGAACAGATCAGTATCCGTTTGGATATCGGTTATGTTCTTTGATTTGAAAAATTCCATTATTCTTTCCTGAGTAGTCATTTTATCAGCCTCCTGTGATTGATTATTTTAATATTGGTTTTCAATAAGCTCTATCAATTTTTCGCCCGTTATATTCGGGTACATGCCTATGCGCTTCAGCCCGTAAAGGCTCTGCGGCAGACCCTTGACTATATCGTTTACGCCCTCCTCAACGGTCACCGTTATGTCAAAGCCCGATTGACGGGCGCATACATCGGTAAGTGTCGAGTGTATCCCTTTGGGGAATGACAGCGCAAAAACACTGTTTCTGGTGTTTGATTCTATATCCTGACGCGAGCTTTCAAGATCGGCCTTGAATATCTCCGCAAATTCCGCGTCGCTTTCGCCCTCAAGCTTTGAGGCTCCGTCGCGGTATTCCTCGTCAAGCTCCTCCACACGGTGAAGGTCGAACGTATGGCTCTGTATATCTATAACGCCGCTTTCAACCATTTCCCGCGCCTGATCATGTGTAAAATGCGGTCGGATCGCCGTACCGGTGTTCTTATATGTTTCCGAGCCGACAGTTGCGCCTACTTCAAATATAGTTGCCTTAAAGCCGTACTTACTGAGCAGCGGATAGGCGTATTCGTAATTTGAAAGGTATCCGTCGTCAAAGGTGATAACAACGCATTTTTCGGGAAGCGTACCGTTCCCGTTTACGTACTGCCTGAGCTCATCTAACGAGACGGTCTCATAGCCGGCATCGCGCAGCGCGGAGAGCTGCTCCTCAAACAGTTCCGGAGTTATCACCATGCCGTTGTCCGGCTCCTCCGGACCTATATCGTGATACATAAGTATCGGCACGGTCTTTGAGTACGCGCTCGTATCGGTTCGCTCCGCAGGGCGCGCAAATACCGTTCTTGCGTATTCATAGGCGTTGTCCCTTGTTGTGCTGTGACCAAAGCCGTCGGGGATATATGCCTCGGTATCGCCGTATATCCAGGCAAGCGCCATATCGCCTACGCTGTTTCTGAAATGCGCATCGTCATAAAAATACCGCGCATCCATGCTGACAGGAGAATAGCCCGTAAAATCATATATATCAGTGACCTCGGCAAGCTTCTGCCAGTACTCGCACAGGTCGTCATAATCATAATCCTCTATTTCGGTATCATAAAGCGGCGATGCGATAAGCTTAAAGTCTATGCCGCGGCTGTCGCACAGCTCCTTTACTGTACGTACCGATTCGACCGCCCTGTCGATGGCCTCGCCGGTGCGTCCGTCCTCACGGTAGAGATAAAATTCTGGGTTGTTTTCAAAAAATTCGCTTTCGCTCGTTATGCTTTCGGCGTCACGCACATCCTTATTGTAAACGCCAGTTTCCGGAACGAAAACGTCGTCCGCCGTCGGCAGATAATCATGCTCAAAATATGCCTCTATTTTGTCCAGCGAGTACTGAGGATTGAGAAACGCATACTTCAGATAGAACAGCAGCTCGCTTTCGCCGGTCACCTTGGCATGAAGATTTCCCTTTGTAGGGTCGTCCTCATAGTCGTAATTATACATTTCCTCAATGCCGATATTCAGTATGATGTTTTTTACCTCATAATTATTTATGATATATTCGGCTGTTTTCTGGGCGTCGTAGAGGTCGCCGCCGTACATTATCATATTATAGAAGCTTGCGCCTGTGTACTCGTTCAGCTTTTCAACCGAATATGAGCTTGTTTTTGAGCTGCCTATTATATAAGAATCGTATTTTTCGTGATTTTTATCGAGATACGCTATCTTTGCGATCCTTGGATTCTGCGTCATATCATAGGCATACCAGTCAAATATCCTGTCGCCGAACACGCCGAACGGATCGACGGCTATATTAAAGCCCGCAAGCACCGCAGCTGCTGCCGCTGTTGTTACTGCGAATATCAAAATATAATTCTTTAATTTCAAGCGATTCCCTCCGTCCGTAATAATCTGCGCAAAAAGCAGAGCTAAAACTGGAAATATAAGAAGCTGGACACGCTGCCCATACAGAACAGCGATACCGCCATAAGCGCTCCCGCGTATACTGCATGGCGTGGCTTCGGCTCAAAATTCTCGGCGATCTCGCCCGTGTTTTTGAAGCCGAATACCATGACCGCGCTTATGATAAGCAGCGCGATTATTCCCTTATTGTCTGCGATATACGCCGCCCACTGAGAGCATAGCTCCTGCCACGGAACGGGCGTGAACATCGTTTTGTACACCTCTATTGCCTGTGTTGTCGTGTATGAGTCGAACAGCACTCTCACAAGTATCGAGAAAAAGAACGTCAGCGCCCACGCAAGTGGGAACGGCAGTTTTTTTCTGTAGAGCGTCATCATATTTGCGGCGCATACGAATATTCCGTTGGCTATGCCCCAGAATATATAATGCCAGCCGGCGCCGTGCCATATACCCGAAACGATGAACGTTATGATCGTCGCGAATATCAGCTTTATCTTTCCGTTGCCGAAATGGAATATACGCTTGAAGATATTGTCCTCAAGGAAATTCGAGATCGTTATGTTCCATCTCCGCCAGAAGTCCGCAAAATTCCGTGCCTTGTATGGCGAATTGAAGTTCTGTGGAAGGTCGATATTAAAGAACAGCCCGAGACCGAGCGCCATGTCTATATAGCCGGAAAAATCAAAGTAATACGCAAACGTGTACGATATCGCCGCGCTCCAGGAATTGAATATCCCTGCTCCTGAGCCGTCATAGAATGCCTGCGCATGGGCTATCAGCGGGTCTGCCATAACGCTCTTTTTAAAGCAGCCTATCGCAAAAAGCAGAATGCCGAGCATGATGTTTTTTGAGTTGAACCTCAGCAGGTTCTCCTTTGTCAGCTGCGGCATTATCTCGTCATGCGAAACGACAGGCCCGACGACGAGCTTCGGGAAGAACGTCACGAACACCATGTAATCGATAAAAGAATAGCGTTTGGCGTCTCCTGAATAGCTGTCGGTCAGGTACGATATGAGCTGGAACGTGTAGAACGATATTCCAAGCGGCAATATCAGCTCAAGCATCGGGACGTCCGTCCCGAGAAGCGCGTTGACGTTCTCAAAAAAGAAATTCCTGTACTTAAAGTAAAACAGCAGCCCGAGATCCACTGTGAGCCCGAGCGCCATAAGCAGTACCTTTACGGGCTTTTTCAGCTCTCCGCTCTGCATGGGGCGGCTCACGGCAAAGTTGAACAGCGCCGTGAACAGCAGTATCGGCAGGAACCTCCAGTCGCCGAAGCCGTAAAAGAACAGCGATGCGATTATCAGCCATGTTTTTACAAGATAGTTCTTTTTCGTAAGCCTTAGCAGGCAGTGCACGATAAACACTATCGGAAAGAACAGGAATATGAATTTATACGATGAAAATATCATTAATATTTCCCACTTTCTGCATTTTTACATACAGATTTATTCTATCACATTTATAATAAAAAGTCAATGTGTGTATAGTGATACTTCTTTAAATTTTATAAAAATTTATTGACGGGGCTGCTTCGATATGATATAATGACCCAAAATAAGGTGTGCCGCTTGCGGCAGCGCAAATGAAAGGACTGCTTTATGAAAATACTTTGCATCGGCGACGTGGTGAGCGCTGCGGGGCGCGACATGCTTTTCAGGCACGTTGAGGACTTAAAATACAAAAAGAAAATAGATCTGTGCATAGCCAATGGTGAAAACGCCTCGCACGGTCACGGGATGGCGCGGGCGGCGTACAACGATATGTGCCGTGCCGGAGTAGACGGCTTTACGCTCGGGCACCACACATGGAACACC
>CALXRY010000086.1 GCA_944390955.1 uncultured Clostridia bacterium
CTTATCAGAGAGTCCGTGCATTATTCGGATATGAAAATCCCCGATGATATTAGTGATCAGAAGCGGCTTCTGCGTTCATTTATGAATATACGACCGCCGAAGCCCGCATCGGAGGAATTCCTGAAAATACAGGACGAATATTTACAGGCCGAAACAGCGGCAAATGGCATAACCGATGCCGAGGAACTTTTACCGGCGCGCGGCAGGATGTATATCTGGCAGGGAGATATAACCACGCTTAAATGCGGAGCGATCGTCAACGCTGCAAATTCCGCCATGCTCGGGTGCTTCGTCCCATGCCACGGCTGTATAGACAATGCGATACACACATATGCCGGCGTTCAGCTCCGTGCCGAATGCGACCGGCTTATGCACAGGCAGGGACACGAGGAGCCGACAGGGCAGGCGAAGCTCACTGGCGCGTATAATCTCCCGTGCGATCATGTCATTCACACAGTCGGTCCCATAGTAAGCGGCCGCCTGACCAATGAGGACTGCGCACTGCTCAGGTCCTGCTACATCGAATGTCTGAAAAAGGCAGATGAAAACGACATAAAATCTATCGCCTTCTGCTGTATTTCCACCGGAGAATTCCATTTTCCCAATGACAAGGCGGCTGAGATCGCTGTAAATACGGTCAGCGAATATTTGAAAGATTCAAAAATAGAAAGGGTGATATTCAATGTCTTTAAGAACATCGACAAAGAAATATACGAGAAGCTTCTCGGATAATATAAGCCTTCTGAGTGAGAAAATAAAAGCCGCCGACGCTGTCGTTATCGGCGCCGGAGCAGGTCTTTCGACCTCTGCGGGCTTTACGTATTCCGGAGAACGCTTTGAAAAATACTTCAGCGATTTCTCAAAAAAATACGGCTTTAATGATATGTATTCCGGCGGATTCTATCAGTATGAAACGCTCGAGGAATACTGGGCGTTCTGGAGCAAAAGCATCCTCATTAACCGCTATACCGATACAGGCAGCACGGTATATACAGACCTGCTGGAGCTTGTGAAGGATAAAGACTATTTTGTGCTCACAACAAATGTCGATCATCAGTTCCAGCTTGCCGGCTTTGATAAAAAGCGACTGTTCTATACACAGGGAGATTACGGCCTGTGGCAGTGCTCAAAGCCGTGCCACAATAAAACATACGACAATGAGCAGACCGTGCGGCGTATGGTATCCGAGCAGAAGGATATGAAGATACCGTCTGAGCTTATCCCGTATTGCCCGAAATGCGGCGCACCGATGACGATGAACCTCCGTATGGATGATACGTTTGTGCAGGACGAGGGCTGGTACAGAGCAGCAGAACGTTACAATGATTTTCTGCGCAGGCACGATGGTATGGATATCCTGTTCCTTGAGCTCGGAGTGGGCGCAAACACGCCCGCCATTATAAAATACCCGTTCTGGCAGCTGACAGCGCGGAATGAAAACGCCGTATACGCATGCATAAATATGGGCATGGCCGCTGCGCCGATAGAAATAGAAGACCGCTCGATATGCATCGGCGCCGATATAGGCACGGTACTGACGGAGCTCAAGAAAACGAAGCTGTCACATTAAGAATCGCATAGGGCTGCTCAATTTTAGATGCAGAACGTACGAAACAAACAAAAATGCAGCACACGTGCTGCATTTTTGTTGCCCCAACGGCGTATACGCACCGCGCAAGAAGGCGCGGGCAGACCAAAGGTCTGGCTTTTGCGGAGCAAAAGTGCTGAATCCTGCGGTTTTACTTTGCAAAACTTGCCTTCGGCAACTTCCGCATGGCGGAAGCGCAAGTACTCCGAGTGGTGCGTTTCGTTCGTAGCCAGGGGCTAAAAGCCCCTGTGGCGAACTTACACTGCGTGTAAGTCGCTGCGGTCTACGCTAAAAGCGACAGCCTCTTTTTATCTCAGTATATAAATATTCCTATTATAAATACTATTCCCGCAAGCATCGCGGCTATCCCGCCGAGCCTCTCCATAAAAAGTCCCGCATCCGAGAGCTCAGGCTCTTTATATGCCCAGCTGCTCAGCAAAAAATGAGACTCATTAGGAAACAGAAACGCAAACGCTCCCATAAGATACAGGATCACTCCGACCAGCACGAGCCATACAGAGCCCCTTGTTTCTGTTTCATTTCTGTCTATCTTACACAGAGCGTCGCTTATCGTGCCCTTGCCGATATGATAATTCTCCTCGCCTCCGACCGATACGCTGAAGCCGTCGGAATACGTAAACGGCATCCCGTCGTCCCGCCAAAGATTCTGCCCGTCCCAGTGTCCCTCCATCACCGTTCCATCGTCAAACGTCACTGACGCCCTGTCCTTTGACCACATCACTGACGCGGTCTGCCTTTTTCCGTTGAGAATTATCGTATAGCCGTTTTCATCTGCGGCGATATTGTTTGCATCGTTTTTTATATACATAGCATCGCTTTGCTTATACAAAAAATCATTTCCGACAAAAACGCCGCTGCGGAAATTCCTCCACACGGAAAATATAAGCGCCGCAGCAAAAACGGCTGTGACCGCCGCGATATATATTTTTTTGCTTCGTTCCATATCGCCACCCCTGAATAAATACCATCATTTTATTTAATTATATCATTTCCGCTGTAAATAATCAATCTAATAAAAAATTTTTTTTAAATTTTTCAGAAATTCTTATTCCCCGAAAAACCGCATATCTGCGCAAAGGTCACCTCCCGGTAACCGCCCAAGAGTCACCATTTGGTAACTACGGCACAGAAAAGTGCGTACTTTACAGCGTTTTAGGACGGTGCTATAATGTAGTCACAAGGTAAGGAGATGAGCGGACGGCATCTCCGATAAATAATAAGAACATGACTGGGAGGATATCACAATGAACAAGAACACATTTACAAAAATAAGCTTAGCAAAGGGCGAGATGAACGTATATGACTTCGAAGGAGTAAAGCTCCACGCCTACAATACCAACGACCCCATAAACGACGAGGTGTTTATCGTTGAAAAGAACGGCAAATCGGTAGTTATAGAATCGCCGTGCTTCTTTGATAACAATATGGAGCTTGAGGAATATATCGCAGGGCTCGGTGTTGAGACTGCCGGCATGCTCGTTGCATACCACGGTGCCGGCGCACAGTGCCTGAAGGACGTTCCCAAATATGCAACGGCAAACGCAAAGGAATATTCCGAAAACGGCGGCGGAAAGGCTCTTATAGACGGCTTCACGGCCGCATTCGGGGATGCGTTCGACAACTCAGTGCACAAGATAACGAACATAATAGATGCAGGGAAGGTCACGATAGGCGGCATCGACTTTATCATAACGCCAACATCGGAAGCGTTCGATATCGAGATACCCGAGATCAACGCCGTATATACGCACATGCTCGGTCACGACTGCCATTCGATAGTTGCCGGAGCCGGACACGCAGATGCGATGATCGCACAGCTCAAGGATTACATCAAAAACGGCTATGACCTTATCCTGACCTCGCACTACACTCCCGAGGACCTCAAGGACGCAGAGACAAAGATAGCATATCTTGAGAGCCTGAAGGATATCGCATCGGGCTGCGGAAGCGCCGATGAATTCAAGGAAAAGGTAAACGCAAAATACAGAGATTATTCCGGCGGGAATTATCTGGATATGACTGCGGGTTTCTTCTTTGCATAGTATTGGCAGAGTATTACGCTATCTACATAGCGCCTCTATAGCCGCTCAGGGCAAGAACACGGAAAACAAAAAAGCAGCAGAACCATCAGCGGCTCTGCTGCTTTTTTACTATTGATTTGTTATAGTAACTGTCTTTGTGTCTCCGTCCCACTCAACGCTTGCGCCGAGCGCCTCCGCGACAGCTCTTACAGGCACCATCGTCCTGTCGTTATATACATACGGCGGGCTGTCAAGAGTTATGACCTCCATGCCGTCCTCAGACGCCCGCTGTACCGACATTTTATCGTTATCTATCTGCATTACTATCATAGACGCGCCGCTCATTGCAAATATGAGCCGGTCATCCCCCATCCATGTGACATCCGCGCCGAGAGCCTCGAACACCGACCGCATCGGCAGCATCGTCCTGTCGTTCATCATTTGTGCAGGAACATCACTGATAACCTCCGTCCCGTTTACCATGACGGTTATCCCGTCTGCATGCGCCGCCACGCCAAAGATCATTGCCGCGCAGACCGCCGTCGACAAGCTTCTGAACCTCATTAAACCCCTTCCTTTCCTTACCGAAAAAGGGCAGCCTGTCCGCCGCCCTTTTACACTATTGGTTTGTGCCGATAATATCAGTGTAGCTTGTTGCGCCATAGCTTTCAGCCTCAACATCGTCTATAGTCGTTCTGAGCGTACCCAAAACAATACTTTCCGTAACGATATTTTCTTTGTTGAAATTAACTATGCTTATTGAAGGCTCGATATACTTTTTCATTTGCTTGCACCTCCATAGTCTATCTGATTAGTGAAATCAGGCGTACAGGAAACAACGTCCGACCAATGTGTTTGTCCATCGACAGTAGTTACATATGCCACAGCATAGTATGTCCCCATATCACCATTGGGAATATCCGCAATATCTCCGTAGAATGCGCTCGCCGTGCCTGTTCCGCCTTCAATCGCGGCTGTTTCTCCATCAACATAATCGGTTATATTACTGCCCTTTATGTACTTGATACCCGATTGGGTTATTTCGCCTTCGATATTCGACTTGAACAGGAAACGCACAACACCGTTCGGTGTATCGCCAACAAGGTAATATCCCGTGTCAGTTGCCGTTACCCACTCAGTACCGGTAAAGGTGTAGGTGATGGTGTCGAGCTCAACGCGTTGATCTGTAGGATTAACACCGTTATAAATAACACCATAAAATCGAAGAGTGATAGTCGTTCCTACAGTCAAATCCTCTTCATTTAATACTTGAAAGCCGTATCTCAACGCATTCCAAACCGCATCACGTATCCAGGTACGTTGAATTGTATATGGAGTCCCATTGCTTACTGTAAATGTATTGCTTGCATTTATGCTATTACTATTACTATTATCATATCCATAATACCCTGTCTCGGGTGCAGCAGTAATTCCTATTGAGCTTAAGACTTCCTTATCAATATATTGAGCCATTGCGATATTTAATTCTTGTGTTGAATTTGTTGCTATTTCTATATAAAGCGCATTATTTAAGTTTCTATCTAATTGATCCATGTTTTCTTTAGAGGAACCTACCTGCAAAATGAAAAAACTGTTCTCATCAAAATCTTTTCCAACATATTCTTTGAATGGGTCTATGTAGGGTATGAGTTCATCAGAATCAGCGTCTCCGCTTACCCAGCTTTCCGTAACAAGTGGTAGCTCGACCATAACAGCAAAAACTCCTGTATTACCCAATGCGCATACAGACATAACCATAGCAACCAACGCCAGCAATTTCTTTTTTATCATTCTGTTCCCTCCAATGTGCTTATATATTCGTTTATCACACCAGTAGCAGACGGATTTAGAGTTTTAGCGTCATTTAAAAGCTCGACGAAATCATTTTTCAACGCATCAGTTCCGTTTTCATCGACATATGTCACCATTTTTTCCACTTCAGTCTGATTGTCTGTATCTGCGATAGCATCGGCATATTTTTCAGCCTCAGTCTGAGAAATCGCATCCTTTGCATTAATATATGATTCTATAAGATGTTCCGCTGTGGAAGTAATATACTGAGTCAGTCCCAATATTCCTGCAACTCCTAATTTAAAATGATTGGATGTTGTATTAACAAATGAGCCGGAATAGAAATATGGAAAATCTAATCCTGCATCCGTGCATATCAGCCCGTTCACCTGTCCGCTGTTGAGCGTAAGCGTGCCGTTTACAACGTTCACATCCGCATACGGGGTGTCCATTGTTTTATATACCGCATCGCAATACAGTCCGTTTGCCGTTACGGTCGCCTCAGTGCTTGACGTACCGACAGAAAGCAGTGTTCTGTTCGAATTTTTGATAGTGACATTTTCAAGCGCAGCGCTTCCGCTGTTTATCCTGAGCACGTTGAACTCCGTTCCCGCGCTGCTGTCGGGAACAAGCGTACTGCCGTATGTCCCGCCGTCAAATGTGATGTCCTTGATGGTGACGTTGCTTGCCTCGGTACTGAGAATAGCCTTTCTGCTTGTTTCGGATGCACTCGCAAATGCGTCTGACGTAACGATAGTCGCATTATTCTCGCCCTGAAGCATTATACCATCCGCGCTTATCCCCTGACGGTAGCCGAACTCGACCGTTCCCGAAATTGTAATAGGCAGATTTTGGTTCACGGCAGCTGACTGCGCAGCGGCGATCGTCTCATATTTTGTCATCCCCACATAGATGCCGTCTTCTTTTGTCTCATCAGCCAGCGCCAATGCTGACATCGACGTCATCAGCATCATGCCCGCCAGAAGACCGGACAAAAATTTCTTTTTCATGAATTATACCTCCTCTTATAATATGGTAGTGTCAAGTGTTTTTTTGTACCACTACGAAAACCTTATCAACCATGCGGTTTGTAGCGTCTATTTGTGCAAAATGACGATTACCTCCCCTTATTTCCCTTTGTAACTACTGCTAATCATGC
>CALXRY010000087.1 GCA_944390955.1 uncultured Clostridia bacterium
AGGAGCAGTATGACATTGTAAAGGACGATCCCGAGATAAAGGACATTTCATACAATATTCTTATCGGATTCGGCGAAAATCCCGAATTTGCAAAAAAGTCGGTGGAGATACGCTATACCGAGGAAAAGAATGCCGAGTGGGGCTTCACTGTGCCGACAACCGGTACGCTCCCGCAAAACAGGCTCGATATTGCCACGTCTACAGAGGTGCTCGATATGCTGGGCCTGCCCCATGAGCTGGGCGTGCAGGTGCCGCTTGAATTTACTGCCGCAGGCGGGATAAAGCACAATGAGACCTTTATGCTTTGCGGCTTTTGGGAGCAGGACGCGGTAAGCCCTGTTTGCCAGGCTTTTTTATCAAGAGAATACAGCGACGAGGTCGCGCCCGTATGGCATAAAAGCGTCCCGGCTGAAGAAGGAAACTGGTGGATGTCAGGCTCAATAAATCCGAATATATGGTTTGCAAGCTCGTGGGACATCGAAGGGCAGGTAGAATCATTAAAGGCGCGCTGTGGCTTCGGCGAAGATGTGAAGGCGGGCGTAAACTGGGCATATGCTTCTTCGGAGGTTGATTTTACGACTGTCGCCATGCTGGCTGGTATCCTTATTTTGATCATCTTCTCCGGTTATATGATCATCTATAATATCTTCTATATTTCGGTATCAAAGGATATCCGTTTTTACGGGCTTTTAAAAACGATCGGCACCACCAACCGCCAGCTGAAAAAGCTGGTACGCAGACAGGCTCTTTTGCTTGGTTTGATAGGAATGCCTATAGGACTGATTTTGGGGTATGTTGTTTCCGTTTTTGTCACGCCGGTGGTCATGTCAACCATATCAATAGCAAATGAACAGTTAATCTCTGTCAACCCGCTCATCTTCATAGGCGGCGGACTGTTTACACTGATAACCGTATGGATAAGCTGTATAAAGCCATGCCGCCTTGTGAGTAAAATATCGCCTGTTGAGGCGGTAAGATACACCGATAGTACGGTAAATTCACGGAAAAAGGCAAAGAAAACAAGGCGTGTAACCACTCTGTCGATGGCGTGGGATAATATCAAAAGGACGCCGAAAAAGACGGCGAGCGTTATCGTGTCGCTGTCCCTTTCGATGATACTATTAAACGGGACATTTACCTTGGTAAACGGTTTTGATATGGATAAATATATCGAAAACCAAGCCGTATCGGATTTTTATATCACAGACGCATCGGTAATAAACTTAAATTCTACGGCTAAGATATATAACGGCGTATCAAAGGAACTACGGGACGAGATAAAAGCCATGGACGGGATCACTGAGTTCGGCAGCGTTTATATGCAGGAGACGCAGCATAAATTCAATGAGACCGGTGCTGAAAACGCAAAAAATATCTATGAGGAGTATAAGGAGCTTATGCCAATGCCTTATGCGGAGGAGCAGGCTCGCCGCCTTAATGAGGACGGCTTGATAGATGCGCATCTGTATGGAGTAGACGATTTCATCACTGAAAAACTGGAAATAGTAGACGGTGAATTTGATTTGGAAAAATTCAAGACAGGAAATTATGTAATCGCTTCATCCTTTATTGACACAGGCGAGGGGCGGTATTATGACATCGGCGATAAAGTCCCAATTGATTATGGAAATGGGAATGTAAAGGAATACGAGGTCATGGCGATAGGCGATATTCCCTATGCGCTCGGACCGCAGCACACACATTATTTTGATATATATCTGACGCTGCCGGCGGATGAATTTATTTTGCAGACAGGTGAGACGGGAGCTATGAAAACGGCGTTTAACGCCGAAGAGGCCGCAATTCCGGCTATACAAGAATGGATAGAGAATTACTGTGAAAATGTTGACCCGAACATGGCATATCAGTCACGCGAGACCTTTGCAGTGGAATTTGAGGGCTTGCAGAATATGTATCTGACAGTCGGAGGGCTGCTGAGCTTTATCCTTGCACTCATCGGGATATTGAACTTCATCAATTCAGTTATCACCTCGGTGCAGACAAGGCGTCAGGAGCTGGCGGTATTGCAGTCCATCGGCATGACCGGCAAGCAGCTTAAAAATATGCTGATCGGCGAGGGCTTGTGGTACACGGTTATTACAGTGCTCATCACCCTTACGGCCGGAAGCCTTATCACCTATGGATTGGTTATGGGAATAGCCTCTCAGATGTGGTTCTTCTCCTATCATTTTATAATAACGCCGATCCTTTTATGCATACCTGCCCTTGTGGCGCTGTCGGTACTTATCCCGGCACTGTGCTATCGGAATATGTGCAGACAAAGCGTGGTCGACAGGTTAAGAGAGAGCGAATAAGGATTTATACACGCTTTCATTATGTATAGCATATGACTGCGCAGCCGATGATCTGTTTTTGATCGAACAGGTCGTCGGCTTTTTGTTATCAAAAAATTTTTTATTTTTATGGAAAGTATACTTGACATTTTGGCGCAGAACGTGTATAATAAAAATATGGAAAGCAAACTTTCCATAAAGCGAAAGGAATGATATCATGAAAAACCGCTTGGAGGAGATACGGAAAAGCCGTGGTATCAAGCAGGAGGAGCTTGCGGGCGCACTTGAGGTTTCAAGGCAGACAATAGGTTCCCTTGAAAACGGCAGATACAACCCGTCCATACTGCTTGCCTTTAAAATCGCGCGCTATTTCGGAATGACGATTGAGGACATTTTCATTTATGAGGAGGAAGAAAAATGAAAACAAGAACGATCACAAAATTTTATTTGGCAGTAGCGATAATAGGCATTTTGCTGGCTCTCGCAGCGAAGCTTTTGCTTGACGAAGTGTGGACCAATACACAGACCGGCGCGGCGATCGGTGTCGGAGCTGGTCTGTTTGGCTTTGGTATTTCCAAGTTTATGGTCGGACGTTGGGAAGATAAGAACCCGGAAATTTTTAAGCAGAAAACGATAGAAGAAAAAGACGAACGCAATCAGATGATCAAAAATAAATCACAGGCGATCTCGGGTGAGGTCATTCATTGGGCGCTGATGTTGGGTGCGTGGATATCAATATTCTTTGACGCGCCGCTGTGGAT
>CALXRY010000088.1 GCA_944390955.1 uncultured Clostridia bacterium
TGCCATGCACCGGGAATTCTCTTGCAAAGATTGCTGCTGGCATTGCCGATACGTCGGTTACTATGGCTGTAAAGGCGCATCTGAGAAATCAGAGGCCCGTACTCCTTGCCGTTTCGACAAACGACGGACTCGGAACGGCGGCAAAAAATATAGCCGCCCTGATGAATACGAAGAATATGTTCTTCATTCCGTTTTCGCAGGACGACTACATAAAAAAACCTAATTCACTTGTTGCGGAATTTGAATATCTTATTCCGTCAATCGAAGCAGCTCTTGAGAACAGGCAGCTCCAGCCCGTACTCGGAACGATATAGCATTAGGACAAAGCGCTTCCGGCTAAGCGATATGCTTAGTCGGACGCATTAAAAAGCTTGCATCAGCAGTATTTATCGACGATTTTTCTCATTGTGTCAGCTTTGTCTTCCATATCTTTTACGAGTTTGAACTGCGTTCTTGCACGGTCAAGGTTATGATTCTTGCGGTGGATCTTAAAGTATGTATCGCCGCTCAGGTAGTCTGTCAGAAATCTCATTCCGCATTCAAGAGTCACGAGCTTCGCGCTGAACGGCAGAAGCTCCTTTTCCATATCGGTCATAACAGACGCTGTTTCTTCGAGGAATCCGCGGCTGAACTGCTCAAAAAGCTCCTCTGACATGTATATTTTTGACAGATCTGTTTCGTCCTCATCACCGCTCGAGGCGCCGAATCTTACTGCGTCGCCGAAATCATACAAAAGTGAGCCGGGCATTACTGTATCAAGGTCTATTACGCACACACCTTCGCCGGTGCGGCTGTCGAGCATTACGTTATTCAGCTTGGTATCGTTATGTGTAACTCTTATGGGAACTGAACCGTCTGCTGTTGCATTGACTATAACTCCGCAGTCGCTCTCACGTGAAAGGACGAATTCAATTTCCGGGACGACATATTTTGCTCTGCCGCATATGTCAGCCTTGACCGACTGACGGAAGGCTTCAAACCTGCTGCGTGTATCATGAAATTTCTTTATCGTTTCGTGCAGCCTGTCTGCAGGAAAGTCGGAAAGCATGTTTTGGAATTTCCCAAAAGCCTTTGCTGCATTGTAAAATTGAACGGGATTTTCAACACGGTCGTATGATACAGCATTTTCGATAAAGCGGTAAACACGGAAGTAGTTGTTTTCATCGGCCTTATAAAAGGAGCGGCCGTCGTCGGTTTGTATAAGCGTCAGCGTTTCGCGGCAGACGTCACCGCCTGCTGCCGCAATCTTTTTGCGTAGGTGGTCGGTCACGGCTTCTATATTTTCCATGACTTCCTCGGGCTTTGTGAATACGTCGCTGTTTATGCGCTGAAGGATATATCTCGGCGCGTTGTTTATTATATACGTGTCATTTATATGTCCGTTTCCGTACGGCTCGTAGTTGAGCTCGAGCTTGAATTTTTTTGCTATCTCCTGTAAATTGTATTCCATTTTTGATCTCCATTCTGCCGCTGTCGGCTGTAAAAATAATAAAGCATAAAATCAGCAGCCGGGATGTGCCGCCTGCTTTCTGCAATAATATGTCTATATCCAACTAAACTATTATAACACATACATCCAAATGTATATTTATAAAATACGTCAAAATATTTGCAATATAGGTGCAATTATGATATAATCTAAGAAAACGGGCTGCTTTGGAATGAAGATGAGGCAAAACTGCAAAGGAGAAATGAATATGGAATTTATGAGGATACGCCTTAAGGATGATATAATAATACATAAGATAATATCGGTACATTATTTTGAATTTTCAAAAGATTATACATTTCCGGGTGAATCGCACGATTTCTGGGAGCTTGTATATGTCGATGCCGGTACGGCTATTGCAACATCGGGCAGCGACGATATACGTATGAACCGCGGAGACATGATATTCCATAAGCCGAATGAATGGCACAATCTGCGCGCTGACGGAGTTATTGCGCCTAATGTATTCATCATCACATTTGAATGTGCATCTTCGATGATGAAGCGCTTTAGGGATAGGACTTTTAAAATAGGGAATATGCAAAAAAGCGTTATATCAAAGATACTTGATGAAAGCACACGGGCTTTTTCATCACCGCTAGGCGATCCGTACAACAATACGCTGATACGCCGCCCCGATGCGCCTGTGGGCTGTGAGCAGCTTATCAGGCAGTATCTTTCAGAGCTGCTTATACTTTTGCTGCGCGAGGACGATATTGCAATACGTTCGACGCTTAAAAGTCATGTGGACAATGAGCTGTTCAACTATATGTTGGATTATATGGCGGCAAATATATCAAAGCATCTGACGCTTGATGATATAGCGGTGTATGCAAATGTGTCAAAGTCTTCGGTGAAAAGAGTGTTTAAGGCCGCTGCAGGCATGGGTGCGATAGAGTATTTTATAAAAATGAAAATCGAGTGTGCAAAGACATATATACGAGAGGGAAATTATAACCTTACACAGATATCTGAGCTGTTGGGATATGACAGCATACATTATTTTTCAAATCAATTCAAAAAGCTTGAAAATATGTCGCCGTCCGATTATTCGAAATCGGTCAAGGCGCTGATACGGTGAATTTGATGAGCCTTTTTTATAAATATATGAGCCTAATTCCCATGTACATTTACATGCGGCGGTATTATAATCTGTATTAGAAGAACCAAATATGATGTCGCTGCGGGCGGCGGAAACGGAGGCCGAAAATGCGTGTGATTCTATGTGAGAACTATGATGAAATTTCAAAGGAAGCGGCAAAGCTCATAAGCGGGCAAGTAGCTCTTAAGCCAAATTCAGTGCTTGGACTTGCCACGGGCTCAACTCCTGTGGGTATGTATGAGCGTCTGGCTGAGATGTACAAGAACGGCGATATTGATTTTTCAAAGGTAGTGACGTTCAACCTTGACGAATACTACCCGATAAGCCAGAAAAATGACCAGAGCTATCATTATTTTATGCAGGAGAACCTATTTTCAAAGATCAATGTAAGCCCTGAAAATATACATATCCCGAACGGCGAAACAAAGAACCCGAAGAAGGAGTGCGCCGATTATGAAGCAAGCATTGAAGAACACGGCGGCATAGATCTTCAGGTG
>CALXRY010000089.1 GCA_944390955.1 uncultured Clostridia bacterium
AATCTTATGGCCATATTTGCGTATTCTTTGTCCGCATATACTGGCGGTTATATGTGGTTGCCTGAGACCGACGACCAGATAAAGCGGTGGAGCGAAGCAATGGAATATATTGTTACGCAGATAGGCGACTGGTGTGATAAGATAGAGATATGGAATGAGCCGAATATCGCAATGTTCAATGGCGGCACTGGTGGAACTTCCATAGATGTAAGAACTCCGCCTGAAGGGTATGCAAAAGCCGCAATAGCAGCGTGTGAGGCGGCTCACAGAGTAAATCCTGATATAGAGGTAGGAGTAATGAGTCTTTGCGGACTTACGCAGGAAAACTCTTTTGATTTTTTCAGAAGAGCGATGAGTACGGGGCTGTATAATTACTGCGATGCCATAACTATGCACCCTTACGGTTCCATACCTTCGGAACAGGAGAATTTTGCGGATGTTCTCAACGAATATAAACGCATACTTAAAGATGAATTCGGAGTTGAGAAGGATATTCCGATATGGAATACAGAGGTAGGTTTCAGTGAAAGTGACGAGATGTCCAATTCGCCGCAGAAACAGGCCAACCATAACATAAGGAGCTTTTTGTATCTACACGGAGAGAATGTTGCTCAGGCACATGTTGAGTACAATTTTGAGAGAAAAGGTGTTATAGCTTATGACCGTGAAGATAATTTTGGAATAGTCAGCCCCGGATGGGCCGATGCAGCAGATGAATTCGATAAGAATTATGTTCCTGTAAAGGCATACATAGGAGTTACGGGAATGAATTATCTTATGGCGCAGACAACGCCGGATATGCACGGTAACTACGGTGAAAAAGGAAGCACATACATATATAAATACAAAAGTGATAAATTTAATAAGGATATAATGGCTCTTTGGGCTCTTAACGATACAAATATGACTTTTGATTTTGGAGTAAAGAGTTTAACTTACAGTGATGAGGCAGGGAATATGACGACTATCGAAAGTGAAGACGGGAAATATTCCTTCCATCTCAGTGAAAAACCGTTTTATATACTTGGGAATATTAAAAAAGTAGAAATTTGTGACGAACAGCTTATAACCTTCCCCACTGAGGATGTATCGGCGGTTGGCGGAGATATAGGCATAGTAAATATCGAAAAAAGCACAGAGTTGGGTGACAGTGTAACGATAAGGGCAGATCTCCCGGAGAGTGTTAAGCTTACGGAAGAACCGACGTTCAACGGCGACAATGCTGAGATCAGACTTGCGTTTGACGAATCTATATCAGAGGATTCTTATGGCAGGTTCTATATAGAAAAGGATGGGAAAATATTGTCGGTAGCTGATATTGACTTTGCCATAGCTCCTGTATCCGCAAGCGCGTATCTTAATGTAGGACTCAGAGACGGCAGAGACATGAACAAGTGGGACGGCACTATAAGGATAACAAATCATTCTAACACAAATGTCGCGATGGGGACGGTAGAGTTCCTGTATCCGGAGGAATTTGCCAAGGCAGGAAAACAGGATATTGGACGTATCCCGAGAGGCAAGACATCGGATATAAAGTTCAGTTTCCCGGATATCACAAAGAAGGGAATATATAATGTCAGGTATCGTATAACACTCGATTCGGGAGAATATTATGATTTTTCCGAGCGTGTCGATTTTACGGTAGCGTCATACCGCAAAGGTGATGTTAAGATAGACGGATATATAAATGATGATGAATGGGAGACCAAGACATGGATGTATGCCGACAGCGCCGATGATGTAGGAATAATGATAGCGGGAAGTGTATGGGGAGGCCCTGACGATCTTTCAGCAAAAGCTACTGTTATGTGGGATGAGGATAATTTCTACATGGCGGCTATTGTGACAGATAATGTTCAGTACAGCGAATATGAACCATCAATGTCATATCAGGGTGATGATATACAATTTGCCATTTATCATGACATAAACAGTTATCTGGCTGCGGGGCAGGCAGGAGTTGATTTCAATGAGTTTGGCATATCGCTCAGCACACGAGGACCGGCAATGTATAAATGGAAATGTCAGACTGATGATACAAAAATAGGTGATATAACTGATCCGAGCTGCGAATGTATGGTTCGCAGGGAAGGAAATCAGACATATTATGAACTTAAAATGCCGTGGAAAGTGATGTTTGGATATGATTATACTGCAAAGGCGGGAGATTATCTCGGTTATTCATATGCCGTAAATGAAAATGACGGCGCGGGAAGAGCTTTGTATATTGAGTACGCCGGCGGAATTGTAGGTGGAAAGAATGCAAACTTGTTCAGCAAGCTTCAGCTTGTAAAGCCATAAAATTCACGGAAAGGAATTTGATCATGAAAATAATATTAAAACTATCCACACTACTTATAGCAGCCTCTGTTATTGCAACGGCCGGTGTAAGCGCATCGGCGGCAAATGTGTCTGTTATGGATGTGAATATGTTTGATTCATTTAATTCGTACGATTTCCCGTACAGCGAATCGAACATAACGTTTCCGCAAGGGTTCAGCACAACGGCGCTGTCGCGGTTTATACGTACTGGCTATGAGGACGACATAGATAGAAACAGCCGCGTCCTGAGGCTTGGAACGGACGCATCTATGCTGCTCCCGTTCAATGCTGGCATAACAAGCGGCAAGCTTCATATAAGTTTTGATATAAAACAAATAGGAAATGAGGCAGAGACATCATATAACAAGCTGTTCAGACTGCTGCTTAACTCTAATACGACGGCTAACTATTCGATGGGGTATATCAACGGATCGGTAAGCAATACTACGTATTCATACGCATGGGATGATGTAATGGCGATCCCGGAATCGGGTGTTTCACAATTCTTTTATTCCGGGGCGGAAAGCCTTGCGAATCCTATAAGGATGTATGAAGGCGGGTGCAAATGGGCTGCCGAGGCGGTAGGATATGCAAAAGATACATATATAACGCCCGAACAATGGCACAAGATAGATATATATCTTGACCGTGACACTTATTACTATACTGTATTCCTTGATGGGGAAGAGGTTGTTGTATATTCGTATGATGAAACAACGGGTGAGTATGGTACAGATCCGCTTAACCCGTATATAGCAAGGGAAAGCTGGTATGAAGGCTGGCTGAGGCTGATAAAGGGAATTGAGTTCCGTGTTTCAAACGGTGAAAATCTTCGCGGTACAGGAATTACAGGTTCTGTAGACGCCAATGATAACGGCGGGTATTTGTTTGACAATATATATGTTAAGCACTACACATCAACAGATGAATTTGACGATGAGATCGCTGTAACTACGGATGACATGGGTGGAGAAGGGATAGCTCTTGCCAACGGCAAGGTAAATGTCGCTTTCTCCGAGTACATTGACAGGCCTGTAACAAAAGACGATGTGGTTATAACAAACAGTGTTGACGGGACGGTCGTGGAGAATTATACGATTGAAAATTCGGATAATATGCAGTTTGTAATAGCGTTTGATGAAACGCCTATAAGCGCGGGCCAATATAATGTTACAATAAATAATGTTGTAGGAAGCGTAACTGGAAATCCCATAAACGAGGCAGGAAGATTTTCTACAAAGGCAGGCGTTGTAATTATTGACGGCGAGGAAATAATGATACCGTGGGTGGATTCATTAAGCTATGAGACGTATGACGGGAAATCGGAAACAGCCGATCTTGGATTGACAACGAATGTAAATAAAATAAAGGTAAATTTCTCTGCGCCGGTAAGTTCGGATGCGATAGAAGAGAAAATAAAGATCAGCGGCGGCGGAGAGGATATACCGTATACGTGTACAATGCAGAATGATAACACGGTAGCAGAGCTTACACTTTCAAAGTTTTTGAAACAGGGGACAGATTATGAACTTACCGTTAGCACGGAAGTGACGGCGCTCAAGTCTGACAAAGTACCGTTGCAGAGTGAATTTAAAGGTAACTTTACCACAAAACCAGACGGAACATTCAGTGTTGTAGATTATTCTATGAGAAAAATAAATACCACAAGAACGGTAAGGGTAACGCTTAATATGCTTAAGACCGATGATATGAAGCAGCAGTGTACGGCAATGCTTGTTTCGTATAAAAATTCTGAGGATTCGAGCGCAAAGCAGATAATGTCTATTGATTATGTACCAATAGAGTTCCTTGAAGATGAAAGAAGCATGGATGAATACACCATAAGTGTTAATTATAACGGGGCGGATGAGGTGAAGCTGTTTGTATTAGCGTATCCTACGCAGCATGTAATGCTGTCTGAAACCCTTGACTTATAAAATGTAATTTTGCAGCAGGCAGATTAATCAGCAGGAGTGGGTAAATAAAGTGAATATAGATTATAGAAATATAGAGTTAAGAAGTGGTTTTTGGAAGCAAATGCAGAAGCTTAACAGTGAAACGGCTATAAACGCGGTATGGGATCGTTTCGATGAGAGTGGCAGGATAAGCGCGTTCAGATTTGACTGGGATGGCAATGAGAATAAAAAACCGCATGTATATTGGGATTCCGATGTGTTCAAATGGATGGAAGGGGCATGCCGGATAATGTCGAAGGAGGAGCGTCCCGATCTTGAGGAAAAGGTAAATATGCTTATTGACCTCATCGAAAAAAAGCGTGCGGACGACGGATACTTCAATATATATTTTTCGGTGTGTGAACCCGGAAAACGGTTTACCGACAGGAATATGCATGAGCTTTATTGTGCAGGACATATGATGGAAGCGGCAGCCGCCCATTACTACGCTACGGGAAGCGACAGATTTATAAAAATCGCGGCGGATTACGCAGACTGCATTGAAAAAGTATTTGTTACTGAAGGGATCGCCGAGTTTGAAACGCCGGGGCATCAGGAAATAGAACTGGCGCTTATAAAGCTTTATAAGATAACGGGTGAAGAACATTATCTTAAGCTTTCGGAACATTTTCTGAAAAGACGAGCTGTAAACAGCAAGGATAAGCCTATAGACGGAAATATATATCACGCACAGGACAATCGTCCGGTTGAGGAAATTGATTCGGCGGTGGGACATGCGGTCAGATGTCTGTATATGCTTTGTGGTATGGCGGACTGCGCTGTGCTTACCGGAAACAAGAAGATGTTTGAAGCTTGTGAGCGCACTTACAAAGATATTGTAAATTCAAAGATGTACATTACAGGCGGCGTTGGGGCCACACGCTTTTCAGAAGCATTTTCCATGCCGTATGATCTGCCGAATGAAACGGCGTATGCCGAAACATGCGCGGCAATAGGTCTTATGATGTTTGCGGACAGAATGTGCAAATACACAAGAGACGCAAGATACGCGGATACGGTGGAGCGTGCTATGTACAATGGTATGTGCTCCGGTATATCCCTTTCCGGAGACGCGTTCTTTTATGAAAATCCTTTGGAGATAAATCTGGGAAGCCATAGACGCGCAGCTGTAAAAGACGGACATGTAAAACTTGCCATAACACAGCGGCAGAAAGTATTTTTGTGCTCATGCTGTCCGCCGAATATAAACCGTGTTATTCCGGTCATAGGTGAATACATATACGATGTGGAAGGAAGGACGGGATATATCAATCAGTTCGCTGACAGTGTGCTGAAAGCTGGCGGCATAGAAATAACCCAGAAAACCGATTATCCCTGGGATGGGAAAGTTACAATAACGGCAAAAGGGTTGGATAAACTTTATATAAGGATACCATCGTGGTGCCGACACTTTAGCATCAATAAAGATTATACGGTGTGCAGCGGATATGCCGTTGTGGAGGACAATGCAGAAGAAACTGTTTTCGAAATGGAGATAAAACCTATTCTTATATCGAGCTGCAATAAAGTTACGCAGAATGCATGCAAGGCGGCTCTTATGCGTGGTCCGCTTGTATATTGCGCTGAATCGGTTGACAACTGTGAAAATCTTTATTCACTTATACTGACAGATACGAATGAAGCCGAGGAATCCTACAGTGAGATGTTCCGAGGAATTTTAATCCGATTGAACGGATTAAAAATACCGGAAAGCGACGAGCTTTATTCCGAGGCCAAAGCAAATTATGAAAAGACAAAAATAAGATTCATACCGTATTATGGCTTCGCTAACAGAGGCGAGTCAAATATGCTTGTATGGCTTAATTATAAAGGAGGTATGCCATCATGAATAGATATATGCGCAAGTTTATAAAACCTGTGTCTGTTTTTTCGGTGTTGTGTATGCTCGGGACTCAGGCCGTATACGCGGAGGACATACAAAAATTCTTATGTGATGGAAATATTCAGCTTACAGGTACGACCGATGAAGCGGAGCCCGGCAGTACATTGGGAGTCTTAGTGACCGATCAGGACTTTGATTGGTTTGATGAGACTTTGTGGAAAGGCGAATCTGCAGATTCGATTATATATGCCGATGATGTCACTGTCGGAGAGAACGGAGAATATGCCTTTAATATATTTCTTGATGAGATGGGGACATATAATGTCGTTGTGGGGAGCAAAAGTTATAAAATATTATTTACCGATGCTCAGGCAAATGCTGAGATGATCGAGCGTATGAATTCGGCCGAATCATCATCTGAATTGTACGATATTTTAAAAACTCCGGAAGCGGTCAGGGATTTGATCCTTGATGATGAGATATTCACGGGGATTTATAATGACTCCGGAGATGCACTCTTAAAACTCGCAGATATAATATACGAGGAGAATAAGGCAAATAAGATAACCGATCCGAATGAGTATATTAAAATGGTATATAAAGCATGCATTGCCGTTATGTTGAACGGGGATTCGGCCGCATCAGTATCGGATATAGATAATTATAAGGATTATCTCTTATTGGATAAGACGGGACTTGATAAATATTATAACAAAAGTTATTCGGCGTATGCAACGGAGCTTATAAAAGAAGAACGGATAAAGAGTATATCCGATTTTAACGACAGATTACTCGAAGCCCTGCTTCTTTCTAACATAAGATATAATGACAGTATATCCAATCTGATTTCTATGCTGAAAGAGTATGCAGAACAATTGGATATACAGGCAGATAAGGTGACGGATTCTTTGGTAAGAACAATGGTAGGAAAGACATATACGCTGGAGGACGTAAAGGATCATATCAATAATTCAGGCTCGTCCTCCACCGGCGGCAATGGAGGAGGTACCGGTGGAGGCAGTTCCGGCGGCAATGGAGGAGGCACCGGAGGCGGAACGACTGCGAGACCGTCAACCGGCGGCAGTGGCTTGCCAGGACATATAACGACCTCTGATCCGATCCACGGAGATATAATTACAAATGACCAAATCACGTATTTTGATGACCTCGGATCGGTTCCGTGGGCAGAGCAGGCAATAAATAAACTTGCATTAAAGGGAATAATTTCGGGAAGGACGGAAGATATGTTTTGCCCAAACGAAAATATAACGAGAGAAGAGTATGTTAAACTGCTTGTGTCGGTTTTTTCATTGAATGTAGTAGGTGACGATATGAGTTTTAAAGATGTTGATGAATCATCATGGTATTATCCATATGTCAATTGCGCGTATAACGCTGGTATAGTAACGGGGATCTCGGAATCGGTTTTTGGGATTGGACAGCCGATAACAAGGCAAGATATGGCCGTTATGACTGCCAGGGCGGCCTATATTGCGGGACTTGAATTAGCTGAGCAGGATAGTGAGAGTGAATACGCGGATGAATCGGATATAGCCGATTATGCGGTTGAGGATGTACATACTTTGCAAAAGGCAGGCCTTATGGTAGGAAATGATATTGGAGCTTTTTCACCTAAGGCAAATGCAAAACGGGCTGAAGCTTCTATAGTTATATCGGAAATATATGATTTGTTGTAAACAATGATATTTTGATATGGACGTAGATTATTTAAAAAGATAGGAGGTTAAGGTGAACATGAAAAAAATAATATCCGTGGTGTTATGCGCGATGCTGATGCTGTCGGCAGCCCCGGTGATAAATACGTATGCTGCTGAGGCTGGTGGAAGCGGGAAACTGGATCAGCTGGTTGATGAAATGACGGCGGTGTTCGATTATATAGATGTATACCCTACGCCTGATGGCGGCATACCCGATGATATAACTATGACGCGTGGGGATTTTGCGGCATATACGGCAAAAGTGTGTAAACTAACCGAAACGGACAATAATGTGTATTTTTCTGATGTTCCAAGAAGTAACGGCAATGTTTCATATATAAATGCTCTTGCAGATGCAGGAATAATCAGTAAAGATTCAAAACTGTTCAGACCGGACGATGCTGTCACTGTGCCGGAAGCGGTAAAGATAGTCGTAAATGCAATAGGCTATGCCATTGTTGCGGAAATGGAGGGAGGATATCCGGGCGGATATATGAGTGTTGCTGAGGATCTTGATATTATACCGATGGTCGAGAGCAATGATCAGCTTACGCATAAAGAGGCAATGCTGCTGCTATATAATGCTGTTATTGCTCCAACATATACGCCAGATAGCTTTGTTGGAAGCGAAATTGTCTATGAGCAAAGCGATGAAACCACGCTCAGTAAAATTTGGGGAATAAAACGGGCAAGAGATACTCTTAATGTATTTTACGGAGGCTCATTAGATGGCAGTACAGTTATGAAAGACTGTGCTCGCATAGGGAATACAGTTTATGAGTGTCAGAGCGGCATGCAGCTGGACGATATGTTTGCAAATATTGTGGACTTTACATATATGGAAACAGGCAACGGGGGCGGCAGCGATCAAATAATCTTGTGGATAGATAATGCGTACAATGAGAATGATGATTGTATTATTGATGCAAATCTGCTTGATAAGTTTGATGAAATGGGTTATATACTTGAGTATTACGAGTCTGAAGGATCAAACCGGAAGGAAAGCGTTAGCTTTGACCGGAGCGCTAAGGTATATTATAACGGATCACTGTATACAGACAGTATAAGCGCTGTAATGAACGAATTTATAGCAGACAGAAAAAAAGGTACAATACGTTTGAAAGATACAAACGATGACAGAAGATATGACACAGTTATAATAAAAAGTTATCGGAACATAGCGGTGAGCCAGACTGATGATGCTGCTGAAATTTATTATAATATGGCTGATTTCAGCGGTAATCTGAACATTGGGGATTATAATCACGTTACGGTGAGAAACTCGGCGGGAAATGAAGCAACGCTTACAATAAATAATGTAACGGTGCTTACGGTGGCCGAGTCGAAAGATGGCGAGTATCTTGAGATAATTATGTGCGATGATATTATAACGGATACTGTAGTATCGGTATCCGGAGGGGATGAAGAAAAAGATATAGTTCTTTCGGAAAGAACTCTTAAATGCGACAAATCATATCCCAGCACATTTTCATCTATTTCACCAAATATTGAGTACAGGTTTGTTGTGGACATATTTGGATATGTAGCATACGCTTCTCCCGTAGCGGACAGCGGAAAAAATGTAGGGCTCATAATTTCATGCTATATTGATGACCAGTCCGGCGAGGCGGATGGTGGTGTAAAGATGCTTACAAGCGATAATGTTGTAAAAACATATATGCTTGCCGAAAAGGTGAGATTGGATGGAACTAGCTACAGCGGCGCCGATTTGGCATACAGTGTATTTTCAAATCTTCCCGATACGGATGCAGATAAGTTATACAGCGAATCAAGCAATACTATGGCCGTAAAAAGTCAAGCCGTTAGATATGTTTTGAATGAAAATGAAGAAATAACGGAAATTGATTCGAGTAATGTCGGTGAAAATGAGGATGAAAGTAATACTCTTACAGCAATAGGAAATCCGACTAACGCGTCAAGATTTATTCAGAGATATACCGCAACGACGACCAGATTTGGACCCAATATGCTGTATAAGCCGGGTGTTACGACTGTTTTCTGTATGCCGCGCACCGATGAAGAAGGATATCTTATAACTTCAAGAAGTGATACGGGATCGCAGAACCCGACAAGTGAATATGTTTATGATTCATCGGGAAACAAGATGAAGCCGACTGCAAGTATGTACACAACGGATTTCTATGTTCATCAGGATAATTGGAATCCTATGCAGGGCTATAGGTTGAGCGATTCAAATCCGTATACTGATATTATAGTAATAACATATGAGCCCTATCTAAATACAAATGAATCGCTTTTGTTTGATCATCTCTATGAAGCTGTAAATGCCGACGGCGAAGTTGTTACATATGTAAATTGCTATAATGCGGCGACAGAGTCTAATTACGAAGTGGCTGATCCGTCTGATTTTGATACTATAGTCAAAGGCGACCTTTTCAGAGCGTCGTTTGATGAAACAAAAACGAAGATAAAGTATGTTACAAAAACATATGACCATATAGAGGATCGCTTTGTAAACGGGACAAGGACCCCAGGGGAAGAAGTCGGTATAAGCAATACTGTAATAACGCCGGATTATTGGTATAACGGCACGATAACAATAGATAATAAGACAAATCAGGCAACAGCCTGGGGGTATTATAATGCTTTTAACATGACAAAAGGCGACGTTACAAACAAAGTAGATAATGTTATATTCTGGGATTGGGATAAAGATCCTACAACATATGAAGAATGTCTTGACTTTACGGCAGTTCCGATAATGGTTATAGATGCTGAGGATAATATTAGAGTAGGAAACATCGGAGATGTTATCGATTATAAGTCCGGAGGAGGCAGCTGTTCAAAACTTGTATTTTTTAGCAGCTACATGATAGGAAGATGCGGATATATATATAACAGATAAAAGATTAAATTATTCGAACGGTTGAAATTTTTTAGCCGTCCGATATACTGAAACAGAAAGGGATTGGCATAACATGTTCTTAAAAACAATTTGCAAGCTGCTCAGCGTATGTATGCTGTCATCACTCATTACAATTCCGGTTGCTGCGGCCGACAGTACGATAGCATCAGCAGATTATTCGGATGGTCTTGCGGAAAAAGGAATAACCGCTTTGTCAAATGTTGTAATTGGTGAAGACGGACTTACGTTGATCGGCTCTGCTGACGCGACCAGACAGGTGGACTTTGACATAAATAACATTTCCGTTGATTTTGAAAGAGGAAAAAACTATTATATGGAAGTTGCATATAAGAACAGCGGTGGAGGGTTTTTCTATATTGAATATAATGATATGAATGGGGAAACCATTCAAACAGACGCTGTATACTGCGGAAATGATGATGAAGTAAAAACAGCGGTTTTAAAACTGTCGGATGCGAGCTTTGACGGAGGAGCGGGCGGAACGGATTTTTCAATAGATACCGCATACAACTACAGTGCGGTTCAGAATTATTCAGCCAACCCGGTATATATATCTGCCATAAGGCTATATACCGATGATACTTATAGTGACGCGGCGATAAGCATAAGCAGCAACAATACAGGGAATATATTCTATACGGGTGAGAATGCAGCGTTTAAAGTTGATATAGAAAATTTGAGAAACGTTGAGCAAATATTTAAAATTACATACAATGTATATAAAGTCAACAATGATGACCAAAAAGATCTGATCTCAAGCAGCAGTGATAATATAACTATTTCGGCGGGACTGAAAACAGCAGAAAGTTTCCAGACGCAGGTGCAGGAGTATGGAAGATATATTCTTGAAGTCATAGCGGAAGGCGGCGAGCGCGGAACGTATACAGCAAGTGAAGCGGAATTTTCAAAGTGCGTATATACGGCGGCGCAAAGCCCTACATTCGGAATAAATACACATACCGGAAAGGGAAGGGGCAGCGCGGATGCGATATTCTCACTTGCTAAAAATGCCGGGATAGTAAAAGCGCGTGAAACGATTAACTGGGAAGATTACGAGCCGACTGCCGGAAACCGTGGTTTGACTGAAATACAGAAAAATGCGTTAACAACAATGAAAGAAAAAGGCATAGACCTTGTCATGATACTTTACGGAAATAACAGGGCATACGAGGCCAGCAGCGACTTTGTATCACCAGGCAATATTGAAAATTATAAAAATTACATCAAAAGTTTTATTTCTGAACCGGAAATGGATTTTGTAAAAACAGTTGAGATATATAATGAACCGGATATGAAAACAAGATATCTCGGGGAAGATATAACAGAAAACAATGAGTATAAAGGGCAATTGTATGCGGCTATGGAGACTGCGGCATATGAAGCCGTAAAAGAAGTCAGACCTGACATGAAGGTCAGCGCACTTTCATTTTGCCGTGTGACCGATACATCTAGAACGACTCCGTTTCTTAATGGAGCCGTAAATGCCCTTGCTGAGTACAGAAATGAGACCGGAAACCAGCCGTTTGATATAATATCGGTACATCCATATATAGGAGAAATAAATCCAGAAGCCGGATTTAACGGTTCGGACAGTAGTTATTGCGATTATCATGGTTATCAGCATGGCTATCTGTACACATATTCCATACAAGGCATAGTGAAGCACTGGCAGGATGTCATAGCGGAAAATGGAATACCTGCTGACAGCTATGATATGTCGGTAACTGAATACGGAAGCTCAAATTCTCTTTACGGCGACTATTGTGCCGCGACAGAACACGAGCAGGCTGTGAATAATCTGCGCAGCTATCTGGTCATGGAAGCTGAAAGCTTTGGTCAGGTAAATTATATTTATGACTTTATGGATGATGGTACAAGAAGAAATACATCGGAGCATAATTACGGAATGGTAAGGAATTCTTCCTATAGAGTTCCTTATGCAGCAAAAGCCGGGTATCTTTCAACAGCGGCTCTTAACAATTTCCTTGACGGTGCTGTTTCGTCAGAATATGTGTATTCGGAAGATTATCATAATGTTTTGAGATTTGATGAAGGTGAAAGAGATGTATACGCGCTTTGGACGTCAAATAAAAACGGCGGAAGCGTTGCATATGATTTTGACGCTGACACAGTATTTTATGATATGTACGGAAATCAGCTGGATAAATCGGAAATAACAGATGGAAGCGGAAATTATATATTGAGCAAGGAACCGTATTACGCGGTGAGCGGAGTTCCCGTAGACTTCCCTGAAAAAACAACAAGCAATGTATTGGATATATCGGGAAGTATTGAATCGGGCAGGGAGGATGTAAACGTATCTCTTACAGTACTGCCTTCATGGGTGGATTTCGGCGAAGGGATGATAAGCGGAATCGTTTATTTTGATCAGAGTAAAACCCGTAGCGACGGAACATTCTCATTCAGAGTAAAGAACATTTCGGAAAATGAAGAGTACACGGCATATGTGGTTGCTGAGGATAACACTACTCCGATAGTATTTAATTTTACAAAAGAACACTATCCTACAGAGATAAAGCTGTACAGTGGAGGTGAAATAATAGATTCTGCAAACATTGATATATTCGATCCGAAAAATGCGTCTGTTGAGATAACATTCGGTTCGGATGTGAAGGACACTGACTATACATTGCTTTGTGCGCTGTATAAAGATGGGATCCTTCAAGGAGTAAAAACGGCAAGCGGTACGTATGTAACGGGCGGAGAAAATAATGTCAGACAGGATATATCGTCAGACAGTGATGTTGAATTTGATTCTATAAAGCTTATGCTTTGGGACTCGTTCAGCGGAATGCGCCCGATATGCGATGCTAATATTATATCAGCTAAGTGAAATAAAAAGAAAGAGGTGTATATCTATGAAAAAAAGATTAGTAAAAGCAGCGGCTCTTATTGCGGCGGTAAGTATCATAGGCTGTGTTTGTTCATCGTGCGGTAAGCAAGATGCAACGGTGGACGAGCAAGGAAGGACAATAATATCTGTTGCGGACTGGCCGCAGAAGAGCGGAGCGGAATTGGATAATATGGAAAAACTGAAGGCTGAGTTTGAGGCTGAAAATCCTGATGTTGTAATACAGCCGGATTCGTGGACATTTGATCTTAAGACTTTCTATCCAAAGGCGGAAGCCGGTTTGCTGCCGACTGTTTACGGAACCGCTTTTACAGAGGTCCCGGTGCTTGTAAGCTCGGGTTATCCGGCGGGATTAAGCAATGCTCTTTCAAAACGAGGTTATGACGGGAAATTTAATGAAAAGGTACTGGACATTATTTCTGAGGACGGAGAAATATACGCATTCCCATGGGCGGCGTATGTTCTGGGTATCGCATATAATACTGAACTTTTTGAACAGGCAGGCCTTATGGAGGCGGACGGAACACCTAAACAGCCGAAAGATTGGTATGAACTGGCCGACTTTGCTGTTCAGATCAAGGAAAAGACGGGTAAATCAGGATTTATGTTCCCGACTGCAAATAATGTCGGAGGATGGATGTTCACAGCTCTTGCATGGTCATTCGGAACTGATTTTATGGAGCAGGACGAAAACGGCGACTGGAAAGCTACGTTTAATACACCGGAATGTGCGGAAGCTCTTCAGTATATAAAGGATCTTAAATGGAAGTATGACGTTCTTCCGGCAAATACGCTTATTGACAGCGAAGAATATTATAAAACATTCTCTGTAGGAAACGCGGGAATGATAATGGCAGCGGGAGACGTCACGGAAAGGGTAGTAAAGTATGATATGAAGCCCGATCAGATAGGGCTCATGGGTATACCAGCAGGACCTAAACGCCATGTGACTCTTCTGGGCGGATCTATACTTTGTGTTGCTTCGAATGCAACCGATGCTCAAAAAGATGCGGCAATACGCTGGTTTGAAAAACGCGGTTATGGCTGCAATGCCGACGATATCTCAAAGAAATCGATTGAGGACGATATAAAGACAAAGCTGGACGGAGGGCAGCTTATAGGTGTTAAATCTATGAGCCCGTGGAACAATGAAACTGAGATAGTTTCATACAGGAACAGCATTATAGATAAGTATGCAAACTCAAATCCAAATCATGTACGTCTTTATAATGAGTTTGTAACAGACAGCAGCGTTGAGATACAACCGGAAGAACCCGTATGCACACAGGATCTTTACGGTGTCCTTGATAACTGTATCCAAGAAGTCCTTACAGATGAAAATGCAGATTGCGCAGCAATACTTGAAAAAGCAAATTCTGATTTTCAGAGAAACTACCTTGACAATTTAGATTACTGATCCGAGGATTTAAATTATGAAACTATCAAAAAATAGAAAGCCTTCAAGGAATATATGGAAAAGGAACTTGAGCGCGTGGATATTGATATTGCCAATGGTGATAATATTTTATCTTATGATCTGGCGCCCGACTGTTATGGGCGGAGTATGGTCTTTCTTCAGGATGAAGGGATACAGCCCGGACGGGTTTATCGGCCTGGATAATTACATCGATGTGGTAAAAGATACGCAGTTTGTTCCCACATTGATCAATACAGTAAAATATGTGGTATGTTCACTGCTGGTAGGATTTATTCCGCCTATTATCGCGGCGATATTGATAAATGAAATGGTTTATTTCAAAAAAGGATTCCGTATCTTGCTGTATCTGCCTGCCGTTGTTCCGGCTATCGCGGCTATGCTTATGTGGTATTATATTTACTATCCTGACCAAAGCGGACTTTTGAATATGCTGTTGGGAAAGCTTGGGCTTGAGCCTTATACATGGCTGAATGATGGGAGATTTACAATACTATGGATAATTATTACTATGACATGGTCGGGATTCCCAACAACGATGCTGCTGTATTATTCTTCGCTCCAGTCTGTGCAGGTGGAACTGTATGAGGCTGCCGTCATAGACGGAGCGGGGATATGGCGCAGGGCGTGGAGTGTGACAAGACCGCAGATCAGCGGGATTAT
>CALXRY010000090.1 GCA_944390955.1 uncultured Clostridia bacterium
TATAACTGCTTGGCTGTAAATATAAAAAACTGACTTCTTGACAATAATTTTCGATATATTTTGACAGGCATTTAAGAATGGTTTAATTTATCATTCCTGACCTCCGTTTAAATTGTTATTTATACACTTTTCAAACATATTCTTTACCGCTTCACCTATCTCGGAGGTGCTGCTTTTTGCTGCAAGTTCGGCGCTCAGCATGCCTATAATATCAAGATACACATCTGTCCTTTTTAACGGTCCGTTCTTTATTATCTGCTCAGAATTCCGTATATATCCCACAACTATCGGGCACCGCGCCTTTTGAGCAATCTTGAACGCGCCGTTTTTAAGGGGAAGTATCCCGCTGCCTTGATTTCTTGTTCCCTCGGGATATATCCCGATCGTCGCCTCGTTGGAGCGTATTATATTGATCGCCTAAATGACTGTATTTACCTCATCGCGCGGCTGACCGCGGTTCAGTGACAAACAGAAGTTTTTGTGCATTATCCTGCCTATAACGGGGATCTCAAAGAGCTCACGCTTTGCGATGAATCCCGTATTGTATTTTCTCAGTATGCCCATTTCGATTATCGGGTCCATAGATGACCTGTGATTTCCCACAAATAAAAACTTTTCATCCGGAAGCATTTCCGTTCCGCTCACATGGAGCTTGACTCTGAGCACCTGCAGCACCGTGTCTATAATACAGTTTGCATAAAATCTAAATAATGGGTTATTCTTTTTGCACGGCTTGTCCTTGTCCACAAACATTGTGCATATGACGCACGACAATGCCCATGCCAAAAGCAGTATCAAAAAACATGCAATGAATGTGAGAGGAACAAAATACAGTCTATATGCGAACACATATGCCGCCAAAGCGGCTATTGCCGATATTACACTGATCCCTTTTATAAGCATATCACATATTCTCCCCGGGGCACTTTTTAAATGCAAGACACGCATTGTGCCCTCCAAAGCCGAAAGAGTTTGAAAGAGCAAGCTCGACCTTTGCTTTTCTTACAATGTTTGGACATATATCAAGATCACATTTATCATCTTTCACCTTGTAGCCGATCGTTGGAGGGATGATACCCTCGCGCAGTGCCATTACCGATACAACTGCCTCAACGGCTCCGGCACCACCCAAAAGGTGACCCGTCATGCTTTTGGTCGATGATACGATGGCCTTTCGTGCTGCAGATTTACCCAGCGCTTTTTTTATCGCAAGAGTTTCAAGCTCATCATTCAGCTTCGTGCTTGTTCCGTGAGCGTTTATGTATATGTATTCCGTATCTATACCGCATTCCTGTACTGCCTGCTTTACCGCTCTTGCCGCTCCGTTGGCGTCGGGTGCAGGATGTGTGATGTGGAATGCATCACAGGTCGTACCGTAGCCGCAGATCTCGGCATATATTTTTGCTCCGCGTTGTTTTGCGTGTTCGTATTCCTCCAATACAACGGCGCCGCCGCCCTCGCCGATAACAAAGCCGTTTCGCTCCGCGTCGAACGGTATCGAGGCTCTGTCGGGCTCCGTTGATTTTGTGAGTGCGCGGCAGGCGTTGAAGCTCGCCGCGCCTATCGGGTTTATCACAGCATCGGCTCCGCCCGCTATTGCCGCGTCCATATAACCGTCCTTTATAGCTCTGTATGCCTCGCCTATGGCGTGAGCCGAGCTTGCACATGCCGTCGAGACCGAAAGGCACGAGCCGAGACAGTTATATTTTATGGCGATAAGCGCCGCCGCACTGTTCGCTATCATTGCCGGAACGGCAAACGGGGACACCTTTTGCGGACCGTCTTTCAGCAAAGCGCGCTCCGCCTTTTCAAGAGTCGTAAGACCTCCTATGCCCGAGCTGAAATATACGCCGATACGCTCGGGATCAACATTACCGATTATTTTTGAGCTGTCCGCCGCCTGACTTGCCGCTCCGATACCGAAAACGGTATACGGGTCATAGCGGTTCATATCCTTTTTGCTCATATATTCGGACGCGTCATAGCCTTTGACCTCTGCCGCAAGCTTGATGGGAATATCACTCGTGTCAAAATGAGTTATCTCATCAATGCCGTGTCTGCCGTGTATCATACTGTCCCACATATCGGCAACATTGTTTCCTATGGGAGTTACTGCTCCCATGCCGGTGATCACAACTTTTCTCATTCTTACCTCCGTTTACGCTGCTGTATTGTCTGATGTTTTATTGTCTCTGTTATTTAAAAGCGCTACAGCCCCTATCACTGCTGCCAATACTGCTCCGATCGCCGCGATCACTGCTATTACTTTTTTCATTGTTCATCATTCCTCTCTTTATTTTAAAATTTTAATAGTGTACAACAACATTCAGCGAGTGCTGCACATCGGCAGCTGTCTCAATTGCGTCCGTAAGCCGCTCCAATGGAAGGTCGTGCGTTATTATCGACTCAATGTCCCATCTGCCGCTCTCCATTATGCGCATAACATCTCTTACGTCCTCCGGCATATAGCCGCCGCTGCCGATTATGGCGTGCTGTGCGTATGTCATGTTCAAAACATCTATCGGACGCTTCCCCGCAAGCACCGCTACGACTACAAGCCTTGCGCCGATCTTTCCCATAGACTGATACGTTTCGATAAGCTCCGGCGCTCCCGCCGCGTCGATGTAAATATCAGCGTCGGCAGTCGTCCCCGAAAGCGAATGGGCTGTGCCGAAAATGCTTTCCGCGGAGTCCTTTAAATTTTCTTTCTTGCTGTTGCAGATCTCAAAGCCGAGCTTTTTCGCTATATCAAGCCTGAAATCCGATATATCGCAGATCATGACCTTGCCGCATCCGAAATATTTAAGAGCGATCGCCGCCGCTATGCCTATCGTCCCGGCACCGAATACTATGGCGTTCTCGCCTTTCTGCGGCATGGACCGTCTTGCGGCACGGCAGCCGACAGTGAACGGTTCTATAAGGCAGGCGGTTTTCGGCGTGATCTTATCGCTCACCTTATACACCTGCTTATTGAGCTCGGCGTTCGGTACAAGAATATATTCCGAAAATCCGCCAATCGTTCCTGCGCGGCTTGTGTCGCCCTTTGCCAGCAGGGGATAGGGGTAGACGATGTCGCCGACATTTATGTCCATGACATTCTTCCCGACCTTGACAACCTCTGATACGGTCTCGTGTCCAAATTCCGAGCCTACCGTTATTTTGTGGCCCGTATTAGGTCCGTGAGTATATACAGCCACGTCTGTTCCGCATATACTCGAATAGATATTTTTTATCACAATGTCATTATCGCCCGCCTTTGGCGTTGGAAGCTCGGTGAGCGATATGTCTCTCTTTCCGTTATAGATTGCTGCTCTCATTTATGTTTGCTCCTTTTCATTTATTCTCAAGTTTTTTCTCTTGACAAGCATATTATAAAGCATGATTATTTAAGGTTTGTTTGAGGATTGTTTGTGAATTATTAAATTAAAAAATTATACAAAAAAACAGGCCTATATTCAATAGACCTGTCGGCTTTATAACAGATTATTGCCTTTTTCGCATATCTCATATATCTCATCATACTTTGCCTCGATCAGCGGCATGACTTTTTCCGTGCGTTTTGAAAGAACTCTTTTGAATATGAAATATGGCAGTATCCAACCAATGAAACCGGGAACGGCAAGTAGGATACACAGCCATATGATAGGCGGATCGGCGGTCACGGCAAATGTAGAGCCTGCCATAAATGCCGTGCCGACCAAGCCGATGATAAGCGCAATTACGGAAGCCGTTGATGTTTTTGAGCTTTCCAAACTGTGGATTTCATTCATGCACGCCTCAAAATGACGCGTAAGCCTCGTAAGCTCCGCTTTATTCATGATATTTCTGTCCCGCTTTAAATGCAACACGGTCCGATTTCCGATATCGAATGATGTGACCTTGTTATTTAATTGCCAGCCAAAACACTCATAACAGTCGATGTATTGCGCCGCATCCTTTTTATCCACCGTTATTTCTTTGTAATCATAGGCTGTAAAGGCCCTGTTCTCGTCATGCACTGTCTGTTTCCTCTCTTTCTATAGGTATATGCACCGTAAATTCAGTGCCTTTGTTCGGCTCGCTTTTTACAGTGATGGTATAATTCATAAGCGCCAGCACTCTTATAGTAAGTGCCAGCCCGAGTCCGTTTCCCTCGGTGGAATGAGATGTATCACCCTGATAGAATTTATCAAAAATATGCTTTACCGTCTCCTCGTCCATTCCGCAGCCACTGTCGGAAACAGAAACACATATTTCATTTCTCTTTGTTTTCTGACTGATCTTCACACTGCCGTTATGTTTGGTGAATTTAAATGCGTTTGACAGCAGATTGTTCCAGACAATATCCATAAGCTCACGGTCTGAGTTGATATATGCGCTGTCCTCTATATCCGCCTCAAACTCAATATCCTTGCTCTCCCACACGTTCTCAAACTGCAAAGCACAGCTTACAAGCTGCGCGCAAAGGTCGTAGCGCTGCCTGTCGGGAACGATGGTCTGCTTTTCGAGCTTATTGAGCTTTAAAATGTTAGTTATAAGCCCCGACAATCGTTTTGACGCCTGATAAACGGTATCCGCATATTCCATTTGCTTTTCGCTGAGCGGCTCATTTTTCAAAAGCTCAGCCGTGTTCTGTATGACCGCAAGCGGCGTTTTTATCTCGTGTGACACATTTGAAAAGAAATCCGTTTTCAGTGTTTCGATGCTGCCGAGCTCCTCCACCATAGTGTTAAAGTCACAGAATATCACATCAAGCTGATCCATCTTATCGGCGGTATGGCGCGGCGGTATATATACCGAGA
>CALXRY010000091.1 GCA_944390955.1 uncultured Clostridia bacterium
GTATTGCGGTGCATCACGCCGTAGCGTGCAAATTCCGCATTTTCAAGCCCCGGTATCATAGAAAATACGCGCTTTTGCTCGCCCCATTTCAAATTTGTCTGGAAGCCTACGAGATTATAAAGTGTCCCTTCGGCGTTGTCCTGACGCAGCTGGATTACGGCGTAGGCGTCGTCCTTCCCGGTGACGGGGTTGACGAGCCCGATGGGCTTCAGCGGTCCGAAGGTCAGTGTCTCAAAGCCGCGCTTTGCCATTACCTCGACCGGCATACAGCCCTCAAAAACCTTCTGATTTTCAAATTCATGGAGCGGGGCCGTTTCTGCGTTTATCAGCGCCTCGTAAAAGGCCGAGTATTCCTCCTTTGTCATCGGGCAGTTGATGTAATCATCGGTGCCCCTTCCGTAGCGCGCCGCCCTGAATACCTTTGATCTATCGATGCTCTCCTCAGTTACTATCGGCGCGGCCGCATCGTAAAAATACAGCCCGCTGCTGCCGGTGAGAGCCGCGATATTTTCCGAAAGCGCATCGGAGGTCAGCGGCCCGGTGGCGATCACCGTATATTCGTCGGGGTCTATTTCCGTGACTTCGCCGTTTATAACTGTTATAAGCGGATGAGCTTTTATCTTATCGGTTATAAACTCCGAAAACTTGTCCCTGTCGACGGCAAGCGCGCCGCCTGCGGGGACTCTTGAAACGTCCGCGGCCTGCATCATCAGCGCGCCGAAAAGCCGCATTTCCGCCTTGAGGAGCCCGCAGGCATTTTCTACGCGCTCGGCCTTGAGCGAATTTGAGCATACGAGCTCGGCAAAGCCGTCCATGCTGTGCGCAGGGGAAAACTTCTTGGGCTTCATCTCGCAGAGGGTCACGGGAATGCCCGCCTCGGCAAGCTGCCACGCCGCTTCACATCCGGCAAGCCCTGCGCCTATTACCTTAACCAAATATTATTCCTCCCGTATATTTATAAACTATTCCTTTATTTTTTTCTCGTAATTACAGTTTTCGTTCCAGCAGAATATCTTTTTTGAACGGCCGTTTTTCCTTAGCAGCAGTCCTCCGCAGACGGGGCATTTTTCGTCCTTGACGGGCGCGTCCCACGCCATAAAATCGCACTTCGGCGCATGCTCGCAGCCGTAGTATGTTTTTCCTCTCTTTGAATGCTTTACGAGTATCTCACCGCCGCACTTGGGGCATTCAACGCCCGTGCCCTCGCGGATAGCCTTTGTGTTTTTGCATTCGGGATATCCCGGACATGCCAGAAACCTTCCGAACTTGGACAGCTTATATACCATCCTTCGTCCGCATTTTTCGCAGATGACGTCGGATTCCTCATCCTTTATCTTTATCTTGGCTATACGCTGTCCGGCCTCGTCAAGGTTCTTCTTGAACGGCGGATAGAAATCGTTAAGCACCTCTACCCACTGCATTTTTCCGTCCTCGATATTATCGAGCTCGCCCTCCATTTCGGCAGTAAAGTCAACGTCGACGATATCCTTGAAATTATTTTTCATGATGTCCGTTGTGACCATGCCGAGCTCGGTCGGGATAAGCTGACGCTTGTTCCTTACGACATAGCCTCTTGATACTATCGTCGATATCGTCGGCGCGTATGTCGACGGGCGGCCTATGCCGTTTTCCTCAAGCTCCTTTATGAGCGTTGCGTCGCTGTAGCGCGGGGGCGGCTGTGTAAAGTGCTGATTGGGCGTTATTTCCTTCAGGTTGACCTTCTGCTTTTCCTCAAGTTTCGGCAGCATTTTGTCCTTTGCCTCTTTTGTGTCCGAGCCCTCGACATAGACTGCCATATAGCCCTTGAACTTTATACGTCTGCCGGATGCCTTGAACGTATGTCCCTTTGCGTCTACCGTGACGCTCATCGTATCATATATCGCGCTCTCCATCTGCGACGCGGCAAAACGCTCCCAGATAAGTTTATACAGCTTATACTGGTCGTTTGTAAGCTTATCCTTTATCTCCGCCGGCTTTATATTGATGGAGGTCGGGCGTATAGCCTCATGGGCGTCCTGAGCGTTCTTGCGTGTCTTGTACTGCCTCGGATGAACGTATTCCGCGCCGTAATTTTCCTTTAGGAACGCAACGGCCTCTGCCTGTGCGTCGTCGGCGATCCTCAGTGAGTCCGTTCTCATGTAGGTTATAAGACCGATGCTGCCTATCCTGCCGCCGAGGTTTATACCCTCGTAAAGCGTTTGGGCCACCTGCATAGTTTTTGCCGCTTGGAAGTTGAGCTTTCTTGAGGCGTCCTGCTGCAGAGTGCTCGTCGTAAACGGCGGCTGGGGATTTCGCTTCTGCTCACCTGTCTTTATGGAGTCTACAATGAAATCCGCGCCCTGTATGTCGTCAAGTATCTTTTTCGCGTCGTCGCCGGTGGAAAGCTTTTTTTCCTCGTTATGCTCTCCGTAATATCTTGCTTCAAAATCCTTTCCAGAGCCCGGCTCCGTAAGCAGCGCGCTTATCGTCCAGTATTCCTCGGGAGTGAAGTTTTCTATTTCCTCCTCGCGGTCGCATATGAGCCTTGTCGCGACCGACTGCACGCGTCCCGCACTGAGCCCTTTTTTGACCTTTTCCCAGAGTATAGGGCTTATCTTATAGCCGACTATCCTGTCAAGGATTCTTCGCGCCTGCTGGGCGTTTACAAGATCCATGTCTATTTTTCTCGGTTGCTTTATCGCCGCTTTTACGGCCGACTTTGTTATCTCGTTAAACGTAACCCTGCACTTGGAATCAGGGTCGATGTTCAGAGCCTTTGCAAGATGCCAGCTGATGGCTTCGCCCTCGCGGTCCGGGTCGGTTGCAAGATAAACTGTGTCTGCCTTGGCGGCTTCTTTTTTTAGCTGCGCAAGCAGAGTGCCCTTGCCGCGTATCGTTATATATTTTGGAGTGAAGCCGTGGTCGACGTCAACGCCGAGCTGGCTTTTCGGCAGGTCTATGATATGTCCCATAGACGCCACCACGTTATAATCCTTTCCCAGGTATTTTTTTATAGTCCCTGCCTTTGCGGGCGATTCGACTATTAAAAGCTTTTTAGATGCCATTTATCCTATTCCTCTCATTTTCAACAATTTAATTTATATTTGCCATCGGGCTGCCGCTTTATCAGCCCGATGGTTTCCATTATCGTGAGCGCTGTGCCTATGACTGAAGCATCGGCGTCGAGCCCATCGGCAATTTCGTCCGCAAACAGCCCGCACCCGCCGATAAGCCTTATTATGCTTTTCTGTATATCCGAGGCTGCGCGTTCGGCAAGTACCTCTATATCGTCGCCTGTGATCTCTTCAACGGACGGCGGATCGGCGGCCTTGACCTCTCGAACGCTGATATGCGGCTCCGGCGGCGGCTCTGGAGGCGGGCTGCCGGATTTGATCTTCGGCGCCGTATATCCGTATTCTGTAAGTA
>CALXRY010000092.1 GCA_944390955.1 uncultured Clostridia bacterium
GTATATCCCCGCCATATTTATGGCGCACATATGCTCCTTTGTATATTCCTCAAGTGTTCCGCGTATACCGAAATACCCGTTCCCGGTCAAAAACCTGTTGCCGTTCCATGGGATATCCTCTTTTACATATTTATTTTCAGTCAAAACAAAATCGATCATTTCGCTGTCTCCTGTTACGCAAAAATTTTCAGAGCCTTATACAAGCTTTCCAGTGATCCTATAGAAATATCGGCCTTGGGATCATGTTCTGCCGCTCCTACCGCCACGGCATACATACCTCCGGTCTTTGCCGCCTCTATCCCTGCGGCGGAATCCTCTATAACGGCACAGCCGCACGGATCGATGCCGAGCTTTTGCGCGGCTATCAAAAACACCTCAGGGTCCGGCTTTGAACGCGTTGTGTCAAGCCCGCAGCTCACCGCGTCAAATTTATCCGCAAGCCCGGTCTTTTCCAGTATCAGAGGCGTGTTCTTGCTCGCTGAGCCCACAGCAGCTTTGATACCTTTTGATTTTATGTAATCTATAAATTCAAATACTCCCGGCAGCACGTCCGCTCTTGAAAGTGCAGAAAGCGATTTGACATATATATCGTTTTTCTCTTCTGCAAGTGCTGACTTTTCTTTATCCGAAAATTCCCTGTCGGATTTTTCGAGCACCACCTCAAGCGACGCCATGCGGCTAACCCCACGCTGACGCGCATTGTCCGCCCTCGTAAAGCCGCTTATGCCGAGGCGCTCGGCAAGCGCCTTCCATGCCGCAAAATGCAGCTCATCCGTTGTTACAAGAACTCCGTCAAGATCAAATATCACCGCTTTTATCATTGTCCTAATACTCCTTCTTTAAATCTTTGCAGGTTCACATAGGCGACTTTACACGTAGCTCACAGACATCCTCCGTCCTAAAAGCGTGGTATGTTTTATATATTTACAATTACCGAATGTACCTTTCCAGGCTCTGCTTGCGGGATAATATTGGATAAAAGTCTCTCTCCATCAAGATATACTTCTTTTTTGCCTGTTCTTTGTATCTTTATCTCATATATCGAGCTGCGATATACACGTGTTACCTCTGCCTCGTTCCAATCTCTCGGCAACTGCGGATCAATAAGCAAACCGTCAAATTCGGCTCTTACGCCCAATATGTATTCCACCACAGCTCTGTACAGCCAGCTTGTTGTACCGGTAGTCCAGCTTCCGATAACCTCGCCGGCTCTGAGTTTGCATTCAGGTCCCAAATACATATTGGTTGTAACATACGGTTCAACACCGGAATGTTCGTATCTGTTTTTGGGATTAAACGGCGACATCAGTTTTAATGTTTTATATGCGTTGTCCGGCCGTCTTGCAATACAGTCTGCGACCATTTTAAAAGTGCAGCCATGATTGTATACGGAACCATTCTCAAACAATCCCTTGCCGAAATAAGATATCCTTCCCACATGAGGAACGGCTTTTGAATAACTCGGTACACACTGCACATATCCATAATCACAACAGAGCTTATCCTCTACCAGGTCAAGCAACTTTTCACTATCCTCAGCCACTCCGGCTATGACAGCCCATGTCTGCGGATTTAAAAATATCTGCGCATCCTTCGTGTCATAAGAACCTACTCTTTCACGCCAGTCATTTATGCCGTAAATGAAATGATCCTCATCCCAGCCGTGCAAACGTATATTGTAAATCATTTTGTTATTTTTTATTTCATATTCATCTGCAAGCTTATCTTCCTTTATATACCTCAGAAGCTCTATGATGTCCTTCGTTGCCTTGACTGCCGCAATGGAAAGCCACACGCTCTCGCCTATCATATTAAGTCCTGCGCCGTCAAACGAATCGTTCCAATCTCCGCCTCCCCATAAACATAGCCCGCATTCTCCCACTTCTCTATGCAAAAATTCCGCTCCTCGTATACAATGCTCAAGCACCGTCTCACGTATATCGCTTTCCCAATATCCGACTTTCTCTTTAAGAATGCTGACATCATTTGTTTCTTTCAAATATGTTGCAACCGCGGACAACATCCACGTAGCTCCGTCACGATATGGGTCCAGGTCAAGCGGAACCCATGAGCGAAGCGTGTTTCCGTCAGGCTTTTGATATTGCAGGCAATCAATTATCTTTTCCCTTGATATTTCCGGGTCAAGCTGAACAAATCCCGTTATATCCTGCATTATATCTCTAAAACCCATATTATAGACTCTGCCCCATGTTTTACCAAGATCCATCTGCCGTTTAAGCCATATATTGACCATGCGGTCAAGGGCATGATCCGGAGTCCTTATGCTCAGTCTGTTATCATACATACTCGTCTTTTCCGCAAGCAATTCAAGCTCTCTTTCAAAAGCTCCCGGCTCCAGTACCTTTTTCGTTTCAGACGCTGCCTTTTCTACATTTGTCTCGACGCCCAAAGTAAATCTGACTGTCTTTTCTTCGCCCGGAGCAAGCGTTATTTTTATTTGAAGCGCTCCGGCGGTGAAGTTATTAAAAACATTATTTTTACTTTCAAGCCGTTCTTTCATTGTCCCATCTGGTTCAAGACGATTACCGTAAACGCCGACAAACTTATTCCCGTCAACATCATAACCGTATATCTCACTATCGGAGGCAAAATGTATACAATGATATTTCGTTGGTGAATTATACGCTATATGCTGAAAACATACGCCGTTCACCGATGTTTCAAATGTATCATTATTGCACGGCAAATGCCAGCCTATCCTTGAATTAACATCAACAAACGCATAGATATCCAGTTCCCTCTCATAATCCTTTTTATTGGTGAGAGTAAGCTGCCAGCATTCACGTTTCCCTTTATTCGGGACGAAGATGAGCAGTTCTGAGCATATACCTTTGTATTCCGAAATTATCTTGGAATACCCCATCCCGACCACAGTTTTATAAATATCAAAATCCAGTCTTTTATTATTTTTGTTTACACAGTATGTATCACCATTTTCCTTTATATATATCAGCCTATCCTCTCCCGGCCTTATTATCTCACGCTGAAAACCATGTTCGGCTTTCATTATTGAGCTGCCCGTACCAAACTGGTCTATACAGGTCACATATTCCTCATTCCAAAGATAATTCATCCATGGTCTTTTAGGATACATATTTTCTATTTCATATTCTTTTCTGTCATCGATAAATCCCATGATTTCCTCCTCGCTTAGATCATACCGGATCCTTGTAAACAAAAATATACGATATCGTTCCGTATTTTGCTTTTACTATTATCCTATCCGGGCTTACCGGGTTCATATCTGCCGTTGTTATTTCATCCAGTGAACCACTCCATGCTTTCGTTCCGTCATAGAATACAACGGGCTGAGTCCAATAATATGCTTCATCTACCGTATCCGGACTTGTATAGCCCCACTTTATTATTCTGTCCTGAACGCTTATTATATAACCCCAAGACAATCTGAAGTTATCGTTGAAGTTCCCGTACATAGGTCCTCCCCATTGAGGCGTTGGATTCCCATGATCCTCTTCGGTATATTTATAAAGCATCTCCATACTGCGTATATTGTTCACGCTATCTGTTTCGACATGAAGTATATCGCCTTCATTTACCGTTACTCCGTCCGGACATGCCGAAGGATCCAGATAATATGTTACGGGGTTAGTACCCTGCATGCTCTCTATTACCTGCACAACAACATCATCACTGTTTAATCCTTCGTATGTATTTCCCACCAGCACAAGAGCACTCAAATAATCAACTCTGTATTCAAGATTACGTTTTATGACCGCAATGTCCTCGGCCCCCTTGTTTTCTCCTATCGTATATGTTGCTATTTCATATGAAACGTCGCCCAAAAGCATTGTCCTCGGAGTCCCGAGCTCAAAATCCCTGAGATCAGCGCTGTTTACTTTGTCATCAGTCGGAACAGCAAGCACTCTTGTGCCATCATTTGAAAGAACTGTCTTTGTACCTACCCTGCCGCTGCCATTATACGTGAGATTTGCAAAATTCTGATTACATATGAGAGTTTCTTCAGACTCACAGTCGGATTTCTTAGGTGTATCTATTTCGGATATTTCTCCTTCGTCATTTACCGAATATCTTATAAGCATCGGATGCGAAACATCTGAGCCAAACACTGCCTGTTCAAGGTTTGCCTCCTTGCAAGATGATCCGTCCACTATCACATTATCGGCAGGCTCAAGCGTTACGAATTCATTACTGAAAAGATACAGTTTAAAAAACAGATTGTCTCCTTCGTCACGATAGGCAAGTCTTATATAAGCATAATCCATGCTTTCTTCTCCATCTGTGTCGCAAGCAACTATCGTACCCGAATGGTTAAATCTCGCAATCACATTGCTGCCTAAATCAAATACAAGTCCGTATTTTTCTGTCACATATGAATTCAATGGATATTCAACACCGTCTATCGTAACAGCATCCTGATTTACCGCTTCGACAACACCCGTAACCGTTTCCCGACATATATAGATCTCAAGATAATCATCCGATCTTATAACCGTAAGCACATCATTTTCGCGTATATCGGAAACATCGGCAATTTCTCCGGAATCAAGAAACACTATCACTGTAGAATATTCATCTACATCTATCTGCTTTTCATCTATACCTTCGCCGTATATGACATTTTTATTGCTATCGTATGAACTTGCAACGCATATCTCATAATTCTCGCAGATCACGGCATCATAACCGCTGCTGTTATCAGTATTATAAAGCGTAACCTGCCCAAACTCAAGTTCAGTCATAGACTGCGAAAGACTGCTCATATACTTGCTTCCGTTTGCTATAAACTCAGCATCTATATTGATACGTGCAGTTCTTCTTGCTCCCGAAGCGTTATAATATCTCAATGTATATGAATCACTGTCAAACTCTATTATATCCTCAGCTTTAACTGTTAATATGTCCGAATCTTTTGTTTCATAAACAAATACTATTCTTTTCCTGTTTTCGTCACGAATATCTTCATACCAAATTTCAATGTCCCGACCCAAAAACGCTCTTATATATGCATCATCTACCTCATATGTCTCTCCGTCTATCCTGACGCGTCCTTTTTCCGGAGCTTCTTCATCATTTAAGGATAATCCGTATATTCCGGTCACTTTTCCTTTTCCACAGCTTATTCCACGATACTCATACAGGAACGTTAAGGAATCATCACTTTCCATAGTGATCGCATTTCCATTCGAACCTGATATCTTGTACATAGGAGTATCAAACGAATTATATAATATTCTTGCCACATTCTCATTCGTAAGTGTTCCGCCCGAAAGCGATAATCCGTCATCTAACTCCAGTGAATTAAATACATCCATATAGCCGTTAGGATATCCGCCTCTTATTTCAGCCAGTTTATCATATCCCATAGCTTTCAAAAGTATAGATGCCGTCTCGCTTATTGTTATCAAATCATCCGGGCGAAATTTACTTGTTCCGTCACCGCTTATAACTCCGATCTCCGCAAGACCGTTTATACTGTTCGATTTCCAATACGTTGAAGGAACATCGACAAAATATAATCTGTCTTGCCTGTTATATTCTTCAACATTCATAATACGAGCCATATATCCCGCAAATTCCGCCCTTGTGACTTCCTTTTGAGCGTCAACATCAGTATCAAAGATCTCAAGTGTTTTGAGTAATTCTATTTCTTTCGTTGTTCCGGAAGCCGTCTCTTCTCCGGCGGCGGTAACGTCAGCATTTGCCGCCGTAACGCCGCATATCAGAAAACAAACCGCAAGTATCAAGGTCATCAATCTTTTCATGAGCTATATCCTCCTTAACCATTTAGGATCCTGGAAATCGTCACAGCGGCTTCCGCGCGATTTACCGGAACGAGCGGCCGGAACGAACCGTCCTCATATCCCTTTAAAAATCCTCTGGAATTCATATAACCGACAGCATCAGCAGCGTAATCGGAAATCTCATTGCTATCAGTAAAATCACTTTTATCTTCAGCGTTCCCACCGTCATCAAGGCATCTGTACAGCATAACGGCCATATCCTGTCTCGTAACCGGCTGTCCGATCCCGAATATACCGTTTCCCTGTCCTGTCACAACACCTGAATTTACCGCAGATGTGATATACGGAGCATACCATGCTTCCGGATCAACATCGGTAAAGCTTTCCGCCGGAGTATCATCCTCCAGATCCATGGCCAGCACCGTCATTTTAACAAATTCTTCACGTGTGACCGAATCCTGCGGAGCAAATATCCCGTCACCGCGGCCTGATATTATACCTTTAACAAACAATTCTTCAATAGCTTCCTTTGCCCAGTCGTAGCCATCAAGATCATTAAAATATGAAACATCAAGAGGCTTATGAGTCTCCGTTTCCGCACCTGCACCAATTTCCATGCTCGGCATTGACGGCCCCGAAGAATGACTTGAACCGCCGCCACCCCCGCCGCTTCCGCCGCTTTGCCCATTATTTGTATCTGCTGATGACAGAGCATTTCTAAGCTCACTATAATCGTCATAATCTTTGCCAGCTACCGCCTTACAGCTTCCGGTCGTAATGATATCATCAGAAAATCCTGTTTCCGGCAAAAAATCTCTAAGTATCTGCATTATATTCATATATCCGTCAGGATACTGCACTTTACTTAAGATAACCGCTTCTATAAGCTTGCTTTCAAACTCTTGTGCACCGCCTATTTCAGCTTTATTCATACGCTCAGCTACCTTATATTTAAAATCGTCCGATGCCGAACCGTACCATTTGTCGATTCGTTCATCTGTTATACCCATATATTGCATATAGTCATCCATATCACTGAGCATTCCGGAATTCAAAGCATTTACTATCAGTTCTCTGCGGTATATATCCGCCACTTCCGTTCCGTTTCCTGCCGAAATAGAACCATTTACCGCAGAATTATATAATACATCCCATGCAGTATCTTCGGATACGGTATCGGTTATCGGAAGATAAAACTGAAGCTCATATCTGTTTTCCTCAGCCGTCTTTATCATCTCATCTTTCGATACTTTTGCCGCGGAAACGAGTTTCTCAACAGCTTCTTCATTTTCGGATCGGTCAGTATACATCAGCAGTATATTCTCAAGTTCCGCTCCCGTTTCGTCTCCAAGTACAACGCTGTACAGCCCGCTTTTTTCGTTTATCGGCAGCTCAATATCATAACTGCCGTTTTCAATCGGGTATTCATCAAAGAATATAATATTATCATCTTTCAAAGCCTCATCCGGAATATCCTGCCAGTCACTTCCGGCTCTTGTTATGATAAGGCCCGCATTATTGCCGTTTCCGTTTCCCTGTAAATTTAATACATAGTCATTCTCTATAGGAGTGGTAATAAATTCGCTTGCATGTGCTGTTGTCATTACAGACATAGCAAGCACCAGTATTGCTACTATTTTTTTCACTGATCATACCGCCTTTCCTGTTTCTGATAAGCATAGGGCCATGTCAACGTCTGCATATCCCTTATACTTGATTCTTCTCCTGCAGCTGCTTGCATCTGCTTAATAACAGATATTGCCGCTTTGGATTCTTCTGTATTATTTATAACTAATGAGCCGCATATTGGTTCCATCGTACCCATTTCCCAAAGATACATAACCGCTTTGTCCGTTTTTTCATCTAATTCCGTTTTATATTCGTCTGTATACTTTATCACTTTTGTAAGCACCCCATTGCTGTACTCTGCTAAATATGCATCATAGGGTTTATCAATATTTACCGTACAGGTCAAAACGCCTGCCGAAAGCTCATACGACTGAGGCGCCCAAAGCTCCAGTTCAGCATATTCATATTGATCCGTATCTGGATAATGTACAGTAATACTTGCGATGCCTGAAAATCCGTTTATACGGAATGTATCAGAAAAATATCTATCACTTATCTTAACCGTATTGAAATAAAGTACATTATTTTCCGGCGACTTTTTAACATCTTCAAGGCTCGTTCCATTTCTGAACACTATCACCTCTGCCGTTTCTCCTTCGGCACAGCCCGAATATACAGTAATATTTCCGCCGTCATCCGACTGAACTGCTGTCAACGACTCATAATCTTCTTGCCAATTATACATTATATATATCGGCTCTCCGTCAACGCTTATGCCTTCCCCCGCATCTATCTCATTGCCGTACATGTCATATACCGTCATGGTCATATTTTTAGGGATTTGTGCCGGGATATACTCAATCGGTATATCATCCTGATTAAAAACTATATGCAGTTTTTCACCGGCATCATTTTCAAAACGGTATCTTATACATTCTCCCACTGTCTCAGTTGCAACATGTTTTCTGCCTGATGTTATTGCATTAAAGCAGCACAGCGCGGAATATGCCTTTTTTGCCTCATAAGGCACCTCGGTATCGCACCATTTTCGAACAAGTCCGTACTGATGTTCCCTCTCATTCGGCATATTCCCTCCGTCCTGGAGCTGATACACATAATACTTGCCGAATTCCTGATCAGAAAGAGCCAGAGCTGCGCTTCGCACAAGATACATTGCCTGCATACGCTCCGGTATACTCCTGACAGTCGCCCAGCCGTGTTCGGTGATCCATACCTCACGGTTTGCGCCGTATTCTTCAGCAATATCCCGAAGTATATCCATTCGAGCAGTCAAATCGAAGCTTTCCGGGCTCATCGTAAGATAATACGGATGCATTGACGAGGCATCGATATAATCTCCCAGTCCCGCCGCATATGCATCACGGCACCAATCAACATATTCGGGATCATGTATACCGGTCATGGCTAATCCTATCAGCGTTCTTTTCGATCCCGCATCATCCATCGCCCTTCTCGCCGTCTCCGCAAGGTGTGCATAATCCGCACCGGACGCTTTCATACCTTCATTAAACGTTTGATGGTTCGGCTCGTTCCACAATTCATATGCTTCCACCACATCCCCGAAATCTTCCTCCAGTTCGGTCACCAACGCGTATACATAACGGTAAAATGCCGCCAGTTCTTCATCGGATGTCGGTATAGTGTTTTCAGAATCGCTATAAAGAGTATTGCCGAAGCCTAACACAACAAGTATTTTCATACCGTTGTTCCGAGCTTCCAAAAGCATTTTTTTGTGAGACGCGGTCAATTCATATCTCCCCGCCGTCTTTTCATAATCCGCCCAGCGTATCTCATCTCTTACCGAACCAAATCCCGCTTTTGACGCAAGCAGCATACTTCGTTCCGGTTCACGCTCGGCTTCACTTAAATGCACGCACACTCCCATTTTTTCATTTTTGCTGTTATCCGCCGCACGGCAAAACGAAAAACCACATTCGGAAGTATAGCTTCCACTGCCGGAAAATACCTCCAACTCCGCAGTATACGCTCCATACCTCCGGCTTTCGTAATCTACGTAATATGAAATACTTGCGCCTGGCGGAACACTTATTGTTCTTTCATGCGTTGATATTATCTTATCTTCATCCTTCACCGACAGAACACATCTTGCGCTTTGGTCTTTGTCATCAAAATTGGTCAGAGATACCTTGAAAGCGCAGTTATCGTCATCGTCAAAAAAGATATTCCCCAAATTGTCGGTTGTTATGCTGCCGCGTACCGGAGCAGTCTCGCCGCTGTCCGTGACCGTTATGCTCTTTAGCTTAACTCCGCTTTGAGCATATCCGTATTTCCACGATCTTGTTGACAATACAAGATCGCTTCCTCCCATGCTGTTATCCAATACTGCCTGCGGCAGCTTTATCCTCTCGGTCACAAACTGTCCGGTCCCGTTTGACATTACCGTCTCGCTTCTGCTTTCCGCCCCATCCGGAGTCCTGTACCTCACCTCAAAAAAAGAACTGTCCCGGCTTGAGCTGTCTTCATAATACACAACATCAAGATATATGTCATCTTGTTTACCAAATGAATCCGCCAATTTATCATTGATATCAAGATAAAGATTTTCATCACTCCACACCGTGGAACCTATATGCCATACATTCACTCCGTTTACCGCTGTTTCCGAAGGTTCTGTCACAATATCACCCACAGCTGCATGAATCTGAGACATATCCGCACCGGATGCGAAATCTACAGAAGCTGATTGCGCATATACCGCCAACGTATTTAATGATGCTCCTATGATAAATGCACAAGCAATGATCAGCTTTTTCATTCGGTATACACTTTCCTTTCTATTTCGAAATTCACTGTTGCAGATATTTATACGGCACGCTTTTTATAACAGCGTGCCGTATAACCGCATTACGCCCCCGCTGATACAGATCGTATGATCGGCGTCATAGCACCTTCGCCATCCGCTGCGCGCCACAAAAATGCTTTATAGTGATCCGCGCCTTCCGGTTTCTCAATAGTTATCTCACCTTCCGCGGCTGTCTGAGTATTTATCGATATAAGCCTGCCTTCAGCATCATAAGAAGCGATAGCAGCAAATGCCATCTGAGCAGCCGAATCAAAAGTCAGCACAGCTCCGGTATCTGATATTTCTATATCAAGCTTTGCCTGTTCCGGATCCGGCTCGCTTCCGTCTTGCTTCATGGTGAAATTATCTATCATGATATCCCCGCTGTTTTCATTTCCGCTTAGGCTTGTGTTAAACAGTATACTTTTTATATCCTCATTTGTTATATCTTTTGTCTGTACGATCGTCCCGTTTATACTGAACGATGCTGTTTTTGCGTTAAGATCGACCTTTATCTCAGCACTGTTCCACTTACCCTTTTCAAAATGTGCGCCGCTATTACCGCCGCTTAAATAGCCATCATCTGATATCACAAATTCTGTCTGCTTTGCGTTATCTGAACTGTACAGTCTTATCGTTAATTTACATGTTGTATCACTGTCAAAACGTTCATTGAAGCCGATAACATATACTCCGTCTGTATCTGACAGAATCTCAGCCGGCGTCCATGTAACATCGTTATACTTATTGGCAGCCAAAGTGTTTCCTGTAGGATCACCCATGCAGAGGCTTATGCCTTTGTCTGTTTTAGTTGCATATGCGCTTCCGCGCCACGCTGCGTTTCCGAACGTCATTCGGTTAAAGTCCATGACATTTGCACCGCCTGCATTGCTGACCTTTGTACCCATAGCTGTAAAATCCTCGTATTCGATATATCCCTCCGGTGTAGCTGCACCGTAAAGCGCGCTGTCTTCATTATATACTCTGAGATCATCGATATACATATCGCATCCTCCTGCTCCGGCAGAGATTAGGATACTGTTAAACTCCGTTGCTCCCCATGAAATACTACCCACGCCGTATCCGTTGACAAAGCTGTAGATCATGCCGTGATCCATATCGTAAACGACCTCGATCTTATTCCATGCATTTGATATAAGCTTAAGGTCCTGACCGGTCTTGTCCTTTGCCGCTGACGGTGCTGTTACTTTACCTGTCGTGTCTGTCTTTACCACATCCTTATTTGTATCAGAAGTATTGTATTTACCGATCAGTCTGACTAAGAATTCCGGTATCGCTGAATCCATTGGCTTCACCCAAACTTCTGTGGTATATACTCCGTTTGTGACAGAGTTTTGAAGTGAAAATGTCAGTTCTTTGGCAGTCGCTGTACTATACCCCGACTGTCTTTCTTCGGTAAGCTTCATGCTAATTCCCCTGTCGGTAAGAGCGGTGTATGCACAGCCGCGCCATGCCGCGTTGCCGAGTGTTAAACTTTCTCCAGATGCGGCAACATTAAACGCATAATCAACATATTTTGTAAAGTTTGTGTTTATCAAATCGTCTGCTGAATCAGGTTCAGCATAAGCCGCTTCGTTATCGAGCCTTGTAACAGAAAAGTTATCTATATACAAAGGCTGCGTATTTCCGGCGATCAGCAAACTACTGACGTCATTCAGTTCTGAAATATCCGCCGCCTGCGAACCCCTTCCATTAATGATGCGGATCACCTTCTTCGTGTTCATATTCACAATAAGGTCTACCGTACTCCATTCCTCTGCCGAAAGTTTTACAGTATCGCCTGCCTGATTTTTTGAAATTGCGGCATTACCTTCAGTATTTAGGATATTGCCTGAATTTTCACTTAAATACAACACTTCCTTTGTATTGGTTCCGTCCGTTAACCTTACCCGCATATTGGTCGTAGTTTCAGTACCGCTTTTCTGCTCAAACGATATCTTGTATACTCCGCCTGTTATACCCGTGTCAAATACAGCGCCCGCATATGCGTTATTACTTGGCACCAATTTAAGGCATGTCCCGTTTTCCGTATCCGCATCCGCAATTATGGAAGTCGTATCATCATCGCAAAATTTTGTCGTATTGCTCGAAAACCATGGCAAATTGCTGCCATCATTGAATGTCCATCCTTCAAAATCACTGCCGCCAGTTTGCAAGTTTGAAAAATCTGTTGAATAATTATCACCGTTTGCTGCATATACAGCGCCCGGTACGATAGCCGCGCATATGGCTGCGGCAGATAAAATGCTTATTATTTTTTTCATATCCGTTATCCTCTTTTAAACCTGACCAAAAAACATATCTGACATATCATCAAGTATCAAAAACGCCCGCACATCATATCCGTCCGTTTCGTCTATCTCAAATACATCCTCCGGTCTTCTCTCTGATGCCACTCCCGAAAAACTTTGCACCTTTTCGAGAGTGCTGTTTTTGTAATATCCCACTATGAGAGTATATCCGCCGTTTATACCGGCGGTATTTATAACTCTCACAGTATCAGAGCCGACCACGGCCTCGAACACATTATCCTCCGCCGCGGCGCCGCTGTATGTTCCCGGTACATCCGGGAACTCAACCGAATTTTTTGTATGTTCCATATCTCCTTTCCCTTTTTTTTTTTTCAGATCAATGCGGTACATGCCGCCTTCGGATATTTCCGGAAGTGACACGGAAAAACCGAAATATGAAGCGTCAACGATATCCGCCGGGGTTTCCGGTCCGCCCGAAACACTCAGCTTGACATTTTCCTCGTTAAACAGTGCAGGATCCACATTATCGCTGAATACAACATCAGCGGTCCTATTATCTTTCACTCTTACCTCATAATCGACCGGCGCCGCATTTACAGCTGTTTCCGTTATATACACAGAGAGATCGTCTATATAGATATCTCCATGATTTGCCTTGTCCAAAAGAAATGTGTTGAAATATATGCCAGTAAGTCCGCCGTCAAGCTTCAGGCTACGTTCCCTTTCGCAAGCCGTACCGTTTACATACGTTATATATGTCCCCTTATCAAGATCCATATATATCTGTATCCTGCTCCACGTGCCAAGCGGAAGCGTTATGTTGTATCCTGAATCGCTCTCGTATCTTCCTCCGGATTTTACCCGTCTTCCGAACATAGTCAGTACATTTGCTCCTTCGCTGCCGCTGCCTATAGCCTGCATGGTAAAATGCGAGGTCGTCCACGAAACGGGATAAATATCAAACGCCAGAACATATTTTCCGCCGTACAGTTCTTCGGGCAAATCGACAGTTCCGTCTATCGTATAACTCGTCCTGCCCTCCGATGCGTAAAGATCTACTATTTTTGCAGATGTGCCGTGTGCACTATCCACTTTTGCTCCTACTATACCACCTGTTTTTGCAGCGTTGCGGAATGATATGCCATCCCATGATCCGGCACCGCTTTCAAAGCCTTCAAAATCCGTCTCATATATAATATCGTCATTTACTGCCGAAGCTTTTGCACCGACCGCCGGTGCGTATATGACAGAAGAGACCGTCAGCACCAGGCATATGATATTTTTTATTCTCATACACATCACCTTCCATATAACGATTTATTCTGCCTTAATCACAGGCACTCCCTTTTCCGGCATCGCCCATACGAAGGCTTTTATCTCACTGCAATCCGAAAGGGCCGTTACATCGATATCCTCAGTCTTAAACTGTTCAGCTGCGGAAACACTGCTTTCTTTTTTATGGAATGCTGTCAGACTCCCGTTTTTGTATTCACCTATCAGAACAGTATAGTTATTATCTGTCCCCGATGTGTTTATAATATCGGCAGTAATATTTATTACAGTCCCTGCCGCCGTATCTCCGGTATACTCATCCGAGCCTTCTATCAATATCTTCCCGGCTGCATACATACCTGAATCCGTCTCAAAGCTCTGTCTGTACCCGCCGTTTACAATATCTTCACTTATAGTAAGCGTATATTCCGCTCCGCCGAGCAGCATACCCGGCAATGTGATCTTTATAAGGCTTCGCCTTGGTATATACCTTACATCTATGTCGATCTCCCCACCGTCTCCGCCTGTGATCGTAACGCTTTCTTCCGTTACGTCCGCCTCCGCGGCTTTATTCAGCTGGCATTCTATCGATACGATCTCAGCCGGAATTATTCCGTTATCGGTCACACCGCCGAAATAATCCGTGAACGATACATTGTTCACCCTTATGCTATCGCTGTACGGATAGAGATTTATATAATTCGATGCAAGCTCATTCCCCGCTATGCCTTTTACCGCATCGCTGACGATGATCCTGTATTTTGCCTGAGGATCAAGCTCTTCATTAAATGTTATTTTAACCTGTCTCTGCGTAGCCTCCGATAAAGTAATCGAAACGTTCTGTGTCCCGCCGTCTTTCTGCGATTCCGCGCTTATGTAGTCCGATGTCAGATATGAAAGAGCCACGGTATCTGAAAATTCCAAATAAACACTGTCACTCCCCTGCTCCATCGTATTGTTCTCTGCTGACAACGACAGCGTTATCGGCATTGAGTGCAGCGGATACTTCAAATTTGACACGGATATGTTATCAAACCACCAGTCGGAATGATTGCTCTCTGTAGAACAATATGTGTTTATGGTGACTGTCGTAAGCGATGATGCGCCGTTTAAAATATCACGCTGTTCATCGAGCTTTACTCCGTTTACATATGCAGCCGCGTATCCTTCATCATAATCTATATATATTTCCGCCGTATTCCATTCAGCCGTCCTAAACACGCCGTCCTGCCATGATATCGCATTATCGCTTATATCCGCCAGCTTCGCCCGTGTTCCGGAAAGCGAAAACGCAAAGCCTTCACCCGTGACCGCCACAGGATTTGTCAAAGATTGGTCAGTATAAAAATCAAACACGACCACACACTTGTTCTGACCCGGCGCCGTAAGCTGTACAGATGCTGTTACGGATTTATACGTTTCCCCGGTATCGGCAAAAGTATCTATCATCTTCATAGACGTGCCATGGCTGCTGTCGACCGTATCCGCAACGCAATAACCCGTTTCGCTATTAGGATTACCTTCCGGTCCGGAAGCTCCCCAATTCGTAAAACGCAGTCCCGGATATCCCGCAACACCGCATTCAAAGCTCTGTTCGGTAACATTGCCGTTGCTGTCGGTGTAACTGTCAAAATCAGTGCTGAACAGCAACTGCTCCGTGACTTCAACGCCGCCGCCCGTTGTGTAAAATGTGACTTCCGTCTGTCCGAGTTCCTGGCCGAATGTACCTGTTATCGCAACGGGATCCACGCTTATCCTATAATCTGTATCCTCTTCAAGTCTGCCTCCAAAGTTTATAGTCACGCCTGTAGGCGTTATATCCGTAAACTCCAGACCGGTAAGCTCTTCTCCTGTTGTCTCATTATATACCTTTATCGTATCGGGACCCGCCGCATCGCTTGTCACAGCGTTCGAAAACATCAGCCTCACCGAATCATCTGCCGGTGCAACCGCGCCGCCCGGCGCTGAGACAGACAGCGTTATAGGGTCCATATGCGGCATTTCATCCACTTCTCTGACACTCAGATCATCTATGAACATAGCACCTCCTGAACGTTTCTGGAACTGTATGGAGCTTACAGGTTTTTTTGAACCGTAAAGCTCATGCGGTTCTCCTACAGGTCTCCCATTTACGTAGAATATGAACATATCAGCTCCATAATCAACATAAAATTCAACGTCTGCCCATGTTCCGATCTGTATAACGTTCTGCTCTTCCGTAACTGTTGTCCCTTCATTGTTCTCAGGCTTTGCCGAAGTGCCTATAAAAGATCCCTGAAAACCATTGCCGTTATCCGAAAGCATTCTGAACGTTCCTGAACTGCTCATCATAAAATCAAACGATATCAACAATTTTGCCTCGCACGTCTCCGGGAGCCCGACAGATGTATTACGCCAGTCTCCCGTATCAAATCTCATACTCGTTTGATGCTCATCATCATATACCGAACCGGAGATAGCCGTGCCGCCGCCAGAAAACGCCCCGTACGGCGATTCCATATTGACAAGCGACTCTTCGGTATACTCGCCGCCGTTTGTTCTGTAACCGTCAAAATCCGTAAAATATATCTCTCTTTCCGCTGCAGACGCCGATATATTTAACATACCCGCCGCCAAAACTGCTGCGGTAATCATGCCTACTGCCTTAAATCTCTTCATTTACGGCTTCTCCTCCTTTATTCATCCAGTTTCAAATCAACATAGAGATCTGTATTTTTTGCCGAACCGATACCGCTTCCATACTCTACCCAGCCCTTTCTTCCGGACTGTGTGCTTCTCGTGTCCGGACCGTCATTATCATTAACAAGTATTGAAAACCCTATCGACTCTCTTCCTTCTATGCTCCAGTCCTCGCCGAACACTCCCGCTATTGGTACTGCCGCCTCATAGACTGTTTTATTGCCGCTGCGTGTAACTGCTGTTTTCATGGGATATACGGTACTGTCATAACCGGTAGTCTGCACCTGTGAGCCACGAAGAGATATTCCTATTTCCTTTGACACAACCGGCACTGCAGTTTTATCACACAAGCCGAACTGTATCCCATCGCCGCGCCACATATTTGCAGTATCCTCTACTTGGTAATGAACATCATCGGTTGCCTCTGCAGCTATATATATCTTCTCATCATCATAGCTCACATAAAATGTTGCGGAAAGATCCTGTTCCCCTCTGTTTGCTTCATCAAACAGATCTACTATATTCTCCGGGACCGTCTGCATCGCATAATTCTCGTCATATTCGCCTTTTTCTATTACACCATCTATTGTTGGAGGCGTTTGGCATCGTTTTGCAAAAGAACGGTCATAGTCACTTGACACTTCAAATATTTCTCCGTCAGCAAGCTTTATCTGTGCGCCGAATTTATAATGGCCTCCGCGTGAAAAGCTTGGAAGATATACATAGCATTTGGTGCTCTCCCCGGGAGATAATGAACTGAATTTCGATGGCGTCAGCTTGCTTGTGAATACATAGGGAGCTGTGAGCTGTGCTGTTCCGCTTATCGGCGAAGTACTGTTATTTTTCACATTTATACATATAACTGTTTTTCCAAACGAATCCAGATAAGGGAGAGAAGCTATGCTCCCTTCCGCCTTTGGTATGACAGTTATGTATATGCTGCCTTCAAAATATAATTTTTCGTCATCGTAAACTCTTAGTCCAATGCTTCTTACATCGCCGACGTCACCAGTAACTTTATATTTTATCAAATTATCATCTGTCTCTATTATCTCTGAGCCGTCCCCTCCGGTAAATTCAACCTTCATTCCGCTTGGTATATCCGCTCTAAACTCATGCTCTTCATTCGCAACGACTCTTACAACACCGTCGTCTGTCAGCTTTATCCGCGGCTCACACGTCTCAAATGATGTAAAATTTCCTTCTACTATCATCGGTCTGTCGCCTGTCATTAACGAAAATACTCCGTCAGAACCGTATATCACCTTCTGATTTCCGTAAGCATCATAGACTGTTATGCTGTCACAGCCGAGGTTTAACGTAACGTATTCGTGCTTGTCTTCAGCCCAAAGTATCATTGATCCTTTTCCGCTGCTGTTATTTTCAAACCTGTATATGTACGTACCGTTGTTTTCGATATAGTCCGCAAGCGGGGCATTGCCTATAACTTTATTGAACAGAGCGGAACCGCAGTAGATCGGTTTTGCCGCATACGGTGTCTCTCTTTCCCAATATTCAACAAAACCAAAATTACGCTCTTTATCATACATACTTATACCGCTGTCCTGATACTCGTACCAAAATGTATACTCTATCCTTGGAATACTTTTAAATATGGCCATAGTCTTGATGAAATCATCAAGCTGCATCTGCGGACTTGTCGGATATACATTCACCGCCCATCCGTACTCGGTTATTGCCATCTTAAGATCCGGGTTGAATTCCTCGCATAATTCATCCACTTCCTTAAGCCTATTGTAAAGATCCACAGACGGATCCATTACCTTCTTGTCAAGATAATAGAAATGAAAGCTCAAAATATCCATATACTCTGCTCCGCCCATCTCAAATACGGTTCTGTGCCAATCAGGATCTATTCCGGCAGTAGCACAGCCCATAACTTTTGCGTCAGGATTCGCTTTTTTCACATTTTCATATGCTACTTTGAGAACCGGAAAATACGCTTCCGGAGTCTGGTCTTCCGAAAAAGTTTTAAGGTTAGGCTCATTCCATACTTCGTACATCATACACCTGTCGCCGAGAAATGACACAAGGTTATAAACATAGTTCCCATAAGCCTCAAGCTCTTCCTCCGTCTTCGGAACGCACACAGCTCCGCTGTGATAATTGGGATTGCTGAAACCGAGTATTATGAGCGGCTCAAGCCCTGCTTCTTCAACATCGCTTAAATACCTCTCCCATTCAGGAAGAAAACTGTACACGCCGCGCTGTTTTTCATAATCTTCCCATAGAAATTCATCTCTTATGTACGCTATCCCGTTTGCGGCTATAAGCGGCGCCACCGCTCCGCTGTCGCGTTCGGTAAAGTGTACGACCGTTCCGAACTGGTCGTTCTTTTCATCATTTTTCACAGAATACGACGTCTTTTCACGGCTCACAGAATAATATTTACCGTCAACACTTTCACATTCTGTCTCCAGTATAAAAAGCCCAAATCCATTAAATTCCGGTCTTATGCGGCGTACCTCTGTTCCTTTTGCTCCCAATAAGATCTTATCCGAACCGTTCCATACGGTCTCGCCGCTTCGCTCATTTATAAGTTTATATGAAATATTCGCCTCCTGTTTTTCGAACACGGTACTTTTAAATTCCACATCAAGCGCTATATCATCTCCTTCAATAAATATATTCCCTGCCCTTTCTGATGTCGCATTGACCTCTATACCCTGCTGCGGCAAAAACTCTGTCTCTATCCTACCTACAGTAAGAGCACATCTCGACTGTCCGTACAATGATGAATTCAGATTAACGGCAAAGTCAAAACCATTATATCCGTTGCTGAACACTCCGTCATATATATAAAATGTATGAGATCTCCACTCGCCTGTGTTTTCAACAACCACCGGCTCCGCATCCGATGCACCGTTCCGGCCGTCATATGTAATGGTAAAATACCCCGTTCCGATATCGTAATACCATACGGTTATCTTCACCGATGATTTTTTCTGCGCGTATATATCAGAATCCGATACATCGACGTCAAGTCGTTTATTACCGATCGAATCGGATATATAAATACCCGTTATACCGTCATAATCTCTGTATTCTTCACTTCCTGAAACAGACATTGACGATGCCTGTCCGCTGTCGAAATCTATATACATATCTTCAATGTCCTGAGCCGCCGAGACCGGTATGACCGCATATGTCATGATCAATCCCAGCAAGGCAACTGAAGCTATAAGTCTTTTCACCGAGATCCTCCTTTCGATAATATCATCCTTTAACAGCTCCTACCATAACACCGCTTGCAAAATATTTCTGCAAAAACGGATATATACATAACACCGGTGCAGTGCTGACTATTATAGTGCAATATTGAATTACATATTTGCTCATATTAAGATTTGCCGTGTCTCTTAACGCGGCTTCATCCGCAACATTTGTAGTATCGTTTATTATAAGAAGCTCACGCAAAAACGTCTGAAGCGGATACATCGATCTGTCTCTTAAATAGATCATCGGATTAAACCAGTCATTCCACTTGCTGAATATGTAAAACAGAGCAAGCACCGCGATCGTCGGTTTGCACAGCGGAGCAACGACTTTCCAAAGTACTGTGAGGTGTCCGGCCCCGTCTATCTGCGCGGCCTCTTCTATGCTGTCGGGGATTCCGTATATTGCAGTTCTCATTATTATCATATTATAGGTAGAAACACACCCTATAATTATCATGGACCAACGTGTATTTACAAGTCCCAAGCTCTCCACTATCAAATATGTTGGTATGAGTCCGCCGCCGAAATACATTGTAAATGCAAATATAAACATGATCGTATTTTTCCATAGTAGATTTTTTCTCGAAAGACAAAATCCCCCCAATAATGTCATTATCATATTAAGCACCGCTCCAGCAGCGACATACAGCAATGTATTGGCATATCCCGTATATAATTCAGGATTTGTGAGAACTGTTTTGTACGCCTCAACAGAAAAGCCGAGAGGTTTGAACAAAAATCCCGCATGCGCCATAAGCTTCATAGGATCACTGAATGACGCAAACAAAACATAAACCATCGGATACGCGCATACCAGGGCGAGTATTCCTAAGATCACTACATTGAATACCGAAAATATACGCTCTCCCTTACTTTTTTTGATCATCGGTTATCGCATCTCCTTTCGACCGCACAGTCAATGATTCTTATATTCGGGCAGAATGATGTGCGTATATAAATCGGCGTCTCAGCCAAACAAAAGTCTGTTCCGTTTATTCTGTTTCCATTTAAATCATATATCTGAGCGCCGATATATTCATCCGTAAGATGCACATCATACTTTCTGCACTCCGACCATATCATGACAGTCCAGCCTCTGCTGTTTTTATAACATCCTGCCGTTATGCCATCCGGATCTTCAGCTCCTATGAACCATTCAGCTTCAGCGCTGCCTACAAGCCGGCAGAATGCGGCAGCGGCGGTATATGCCGGTTTTGCCGCATACGCATACGGCCCGCCCCAATATTCCACTAATCCGAAATTGCGTTCCACATCCGAAACAGATATACCGCTGTCTTGAAATTCATACATAAAATACTTACGCAGCCTTTTAAAGCTCTGCGACATTGCTATTGTTTTTACAAGATATTCTGCATGGCTCTTTCTCGTCACGCCGCCGCTTTGCACGCCCCAGCCCATTTCTGATACTACCATATCGAGTCCAGGGCAATATCGTTCTATGAGTTTATCTACTCTGTCAAGTTTCTTATAAAATCCGCCCTCTACAGGTCCTGCATTCCATATATAAGGATGAAAGCTGACTGCGTCTATGTAATCTCCGCCGCCAAGCTCCAGAAATCTTTCTATCCACGGCAAAGCTTCTCCGCTTGTTCCCGGACCTATGATATAAGCATCCGGCGCAGACTTTTTTATTGCGTTAAAAGCTGCTTTCGCAACAGGCAAATATGCTTCCGGCGATATATCTTTTGAAAAGCTTGCAAGATTCGGTTCGTTCCATATCTCATACATTGAGCATCTTTTCCCCAAATACGAAACAAGAGTGGATACATATCGTTCAAACGCCTCAAACTCTTCAGGCGTTTTAGGCACACAATTCGGTCCGTTATGGTATACAGGATTATTGAATCCAAGTATGGTGAGCATCTCTAATCCATTTTTCTCTGCATCACTCAGATATCTTTCCCACTCCGGCAAAAAATTAAATTCATTTTCTTTCTTTTCATAATCTTTCCACAGAAACTCGTCTCTTATATATCCAAATCCGCACGCGCTCATCAAAGGCGCAACAGCTGCGCTGTCCCTTTCGGTAAAATGTACACAGCCTCCGAGTTTTTTATTTCTTTCGCCCTTAACCGAATGCGCATATCTCACATGACATTCATTATATCCATCATCACAAAAACATTCTGCCCGCAAAATATACAGTCCGTATTTTTCTGTATTCGGTCTTATTTCAAATTCCACAGGCACACTGCTGTGAACAGCCGTGTTTCTCGTTTCCTGCCAGAGTTCCGTTCCGTCATCTCCGCATGCGGTGAATATTATCAATGCTTCTTTTCCATCTGTTTCTTTATCTGACATGAACTTAGCTTTTAAGCATATATCCTCATCATCATAAAATGTATTGCCGGCAGCTGCATTTGCACTGATCTCTATGCTAATGGAAGCAGTTTTTATAAATGTAATACCAACACAGCTGAAAATTACATGATCGGCCGAACAGCCATAAGGCTTTGGATTAAGATCTATACAAAGATCATTGGAACATATGCCCCTGTCTATCTGTATATCTTTCAGGCACAATACACATTCCTTCCATTCACAGGTGTCTGCAAGGAGCACCGGCTCTGACCAGCGCTCCTCGTTACCGCTCCTGTAAAGCACGGCAAAATGTCCTGTACCTTCGTCAAAATACGATATCTTCATAATCGCTGTACAGCTTCCGGATATATCATCTGTGACACGAAAATATATACGCTTATCGGGCTGATTTACTATAAGTCTTCGGCACTTTGTTCCCTCTCTTTCGATATACTCAGGATATAAACTGCTTTGCCAGCTTTCAAGGCCTTCCTCGCTTTTTTGTTCCGAAAGATCGCATTTTACATATTTTTGATATATCATTGTCCGTCCTCCGTGATCACCATAGATTGTATCCGCCGGCCTTTTTGCTGACCTTATTTGCCATGGTAACAAAGAAAAAGTTCACTACAGACATCAAAAGCCCCACTGCCGCCGAATAACTATAATTTTGTTCCAAGAGACCTTTTCTATATGTGAAAGATCCTATAACATCCGCTGTATCATATATCAGCTCATTATACAACAGGATTACTTTTTCTCCGTTAACGCTTAATATTCCGCCTATGCGAAGTATGAGCATAACAATTATTGTAGGCATGATAGCCGGGATCGTTACATGTATTACCTGCTTCAATCGTCCCGCTCCGTCAACAACGGCTGCATCATACAGCTCCTGATCCACTCCCGCAAGCGCAGCAAGGAAAATAATACTGTTCCACCCTATGCTCTGCCATATATCGCTTATGATGTAAATAGCTCGAAAATTCTCTTTTTGCATCAACAGATTTTCCGGAGTGCCTCCAAATATAGCGGTTATCTGCCCTATAAGACCATCGCTTGCCACAAAATTTCTGATCAATCCGCATATGATGACCATTGATATGAAATGAGGCAGATATGTCAAAGTCTGCACGCCCTTCTTATACCACTTTATTTTCACTTCATTGAGCATCAACGCAAGCAATATCGGTGCCGGAAAGCAGAAGATTATGCTGTACAGCGCTAATACCACTGTATTTCTCATGATCTTCCAGAAATAATCACTTGTCAAAAACTGTTCAAAATATCTGAAACCGACCCAATCGCTTCCGAGTATGCCAAGCGCCGGGCTATATCTTTTGAACGCTATTATTGCCCCGTACATTGGTCCATAACAGAACAAGATGTAGTAGACAAAAAGCGGTATCAACAAGAAATATATGGTATGATTTTTTTTGAAATCCTTTTTGATATTGTACACCGTAAACTTCCGTTCTTTGTTTTTCTTTTGTACAGAATTCATTTTTATCAATGACATTTTTTTCTCCGTTTCTGCCGTTGCCCTTATTCCTGCAAAGTCTTCTGCGCCGCCTCATTAAAATTTGATATTATGGTATCCATACCATAATCTTTCAAACGCTGTACATATGTCTCATAACTATCCGCATCTTCCATCCCCATTATCGTTTTTGTAATGTACTGCGGCACATATGTATTTATATCCTGCCAATACGTTGTCATTTCATCATTTTGTTCCTCCGTAAATCTGCATTCCGGCGCCGGATCAGGTCTGACTGCATCCGTAAGCCATATATTCTGTATATTATTTGTCTTTTCTTCCTCCGTCTGACCTCTGAAAGTCTTTTTTAGATATGCGCCGTCATTTCTTGCATAAAGATATGTCATGTCTGTCTTATCTATACCTTCAGGATTGTTATTGAAAAAATCTGTATAGAAACAATTACCGTTCTCATCCTTTTCGTAAGTAAGCCCTTCTATTCCAAAATTACACATTTCCGAACCTTGAGCACTGTACATAAAATCAAGCAGTTTCATACACTCCACCGGATACTCTGTCGTAGCGCATATAGCCGCAGCGCTCCCCTTTACTCTGCTCGTATTTAAGATAAACGAAGTTGTATCACCTTTTTCCGGAACCAGATACGGAATAGGCGTAAACTCGATACTTGAGTCGATGCTTTTAGCCGTAGCTTCATAATATGGTATTTTAGCCGCCTGGTTGCAGAAGAATCCTACTTCGCCATTAGTTATCGCCGCTTCTATATCCTTTTCGTCCCTTGTAGCAAATTCCGGATCAATGAGTCCTTCCTCATACCATTTTTTAAGATCCGTCAGCATTTCTGTATAGCTTTCCTCATATGGACCGTAATGATATTGTTCATCCTCACCCCAATACATATCCGTTCCGACGTTCCATCCGCTTGCAAAACCTGCCGAAGGGATATGATTTGAACTTACATCTAGCACCATAGGATACTTGATATCAAGATCGTTCTTAAATTTCTTTAATACCTTATATAGCTCATCCGGCGTTCTCGGTACCTCTGCGCCTATCTTATCAAGCAGATCCTGTCTTATTATCGGTCCCTGCCACGGCAGCTCCGGCTCTGTCATTATCTCTCTTACCGCTCCGATCTTTCCGTTTTCGAGCGTCATACTTTCTCTGTAATAGTCATCTTCTTCCATAAGTTTTTTTATATTCGGCGCGTATTTATCTATATACCCTGAAAGATCGAGGAAGAACCCTTCTTCCACGCCGCGTTCAAGTCCGCCCGGATACAGATCCCCGACCTGCCTGTCTATAATATCAGGCAGATCGTCTGAAGCAAGCATTACACCGTACTGTTCATTTTCCTGCCCCTTGGGAGGACTGACAAACTCAATATGTATACCTGTTATCTCCTCCATCTTCTTAAACATCTCATTGTCATTATAAGATTTTATATTCCCATAAAGCGGCGTCCAATATGTTATTGTTATCGGTTCCTCGCTTATAGGCATGGTATTCTCCTCTGCCGGTCCTGACAGATCGACATTATTAACGGCTGTCTCTTTTCCTCCGCAGCCCGCCATACTTATAAGCATGGCTGACGCCAGAATAGCGCTCATGATTTTCTTTTTCATTTTCTTCACTCCTATCTATTTTTTACGACCGTGCTTTCACCACGCTTTGCTTATATAATATTGTAACACGGCCATGCTTTACTTTCAATTAACACTTTCGCAATAGGCGTTAACAATATCTGCACACAAGAATATATACAATATACATTTACACTCCGAATTTGTGTTAACTGTGCTGAATACATATTATTTATTAAATGCATGTTCATATAACATGCACAATATATATTATATCTCATAATACCGTGATCGAACATAGTGTTATTGAGGCATATAGCTCAATTTACCATATTTAGCATATACTATTGTATGGGATTTCACAATGGGAGACTTGAAATATACCTGCTTTTATGCTATAATAAATATTACATTACAGAGTATAAACATTATTCCCTCCGGAGTTGATATGCCCCCATCACGCACATTATGTGCTTTGAGGAAGGGAGCATATTTTTTGATGTTTTTAGGGTTTATTATTCGTTTTTGATCTTTCATAACGAAATAATCCGTTGTTTTCAGAGCATGCACATGTGCTCGGCTGCCGGATATGTGTATATAATGTTAACGCTAGTTACAAAAGTGTTAATTGAAAACAGATATTATTCATGTTAAGATATTTATAGGACTAAAACATCACACTTTAAGCGCAGAACAGTATTTTAAGACAGGCGTCTGTATTCAGCCCGGATATGTCATATCCAATATACTGTTATGCCTTATATAGCACAGGAGGGAAACCATGAAAGAAAAATATGATCTCATAGTTTGCGGCGGTGGTTTTGCAGGTACCGCCGCCGCCATTGCAGCTGCAAGAAGCGGTATAGATGTTTTGCTGATAGACAAAAGCGGATTTCTCAGCGGAACCGCAGGAAACTGTCTGATAAATCCTTTTATGCCGTTTTATACCGATATTAACGGAAGCAAGACAGATCTATCTGCGGGACTGTTTTCTGAGATACTCTCAAAACTTACCGCACTTGGAGGACTGCATAAAAACGGGCTGACATTTAATTTGGAACTGCTTAAGCTCGTTCTTGACAGGATGGCGCGTGAAAGCGGCGTCACCGTTCTGTTCCATACATATATAACAGGGCTGGGAAAAGAAGATAGATACATACGATCCATATCAACGATAAATAAATCGGGAGCCGGATCATTTGCAGCTGATATCTTTATTGATGCTACAGGAGATGCTGACATAGCAGCTATGGCAGGCTGTCCTTTTCAATTGGGACGTGAGGGTGATAACCTTTGCCAACCTATGACATTATGCTTTGACATAGCGGGCGTTGACGTTGACAAAGTTTTTTCAACCAACCCTCAAATAAATGAAGCATACCGCAAACTGCAATCAGAAGGAAAAATACAAAATCCTCGTGAGGATGTCCTGTATATGAGACACATGTACAAAGACATACTGCACGTTAATTCGACAAGAATAATAAGAAAATGCCCGATAGATGCTGAAGATGTGAGCGCAGCCGAAAGCGAAGCTCGCGAACAGGTCTTTGAACTGTTCTCCTTTCTAAAAGAAAACTGTGAAGGATTTGAAAACAGCGTGCTTCTATCATCCGGTCCCGAAATAGGTATAAGAGAAAGCCGAATGATAGAAGGACTCTATAAGCTGAATGAAGATGATTTGAAATCATGTACAAAATTTTACGATGGCATAGCGGCAAGTAATTATGAGATCGACATACACAATCCCGATGGCAGCGGAACAAGTCATTATTATTTTGCCCCGGGCACATATTATACTATACCATACAGGTGTCTTGTACCCAAAGGAACAGACAACCTTCTTGTTGCCGGAAGATGTATTTCCGGTACACATGAAGCACAAGCGTCCTTTAGGATAATGCCTGTATGCTGCAGCACGGGAGAGGCTGCCGGATGCGCAGCGGCTCTTGCATTTGCCAACAAATGCAGCGTTTCCGGTATAAACACTGCCAAGCTTCGGGATATATTGAAAAAACGCGGCGCATTCATTTGATTTCAGCCGGAGCATAGGAGGATAACAATGTTCAATATAAAGACCCTTATAAGCGATACTGCTCGCAAAGTCTCATTCAATGCGAAAAAAAACAAATGGCTCACCTGGTACATAATGATTTTGATTGCTACATCAATAATAGGGATCGTTATTCTGAGCATTTCAAATAAGGTATTGAATACAGAGTTCAGATACACAAATATCTCATTTGTGTCATCATTGGGCCAGAACATTGACGGTACTCTGACAGAAACAAAACAGACAATATATCAGATAAGCAATTGTCCCGAATTACGTCAATTTGTAAGTAAAACATATGAAGATAAAAAGACACAAATATACAGCGCAGCGGTACTGCAGGAGACATTGCGTTCATTTGCATCAGGGAATTTTTGGCTTGAAAATGTTTTTATATATTCTGACAAACAGCAGCGCGTAGTAGATCTCAACGGATCCAATAATCCGCTTGAATACTATAATTCTCATCTTAAGGATATGATCTCATGGGATGAGTTTAAAAACATTATTTCAGGTGAACCAAGCGATCGCTATGTAAGTTTCGGGAATGATCCGGCAAGTTACCTTGTAAATGTCGTCAGAAAACTCTATGGGCATGAATATTATACAATGGCTGTAATGATAAATACTGAGCGGCTTTTCTCAAATTTTGCTTCATCCGATTTCAATGAAAGAGGAATGTTTGCAATCCTGAGCGAGAATAACCTTATGTTGACTTATAATAATGACAACATTACAAGTGAACTATCAAATTTAAATTATGAAGAATTACGTGATCCGAAAGAGAAGATAAGAGATATTGATTATAACGGCAAGCATTATCTTCTTGCTTCGTCCCGGTCTACCGTAGACGGATTTGCATTCCTGCTATTTGATGATTCATATCATATTACATTGACAATAGCTTTCCAGATGATGCTCATAATCGCATTATTTCTTATATCAATACTGCTGTCGGGATATTATATATACAAATATATGCGAACAAATACCGATCGTCTGAAAAATTTGCTGCGTGATGTTCGCCATGGATCGACAAATATTGGGGATATGTACAATCAGCTTGAGATATATATACAAAAACTTTCAGACAGTAATTCAGAAATGGAAGAACAGCTTGACAGTCAAAAACTGAGCATAATTAAAAGCAAATTGTGCAATATTCTTGAATACAGCCGCATTGACGTCCCAGAGACAGAGACAGCACTCAAAGCTCTAGACATAACCTTCAGCCGCAGCCGGTTCGCTGTTATAGGCTTTTATATATTGGACTGTGAGCATGTTTTCAAGGATAATCAAAGCGAGGAAGATCCATCTCAAAATACCTCCCTGTGCCAGTTCATTCTTGAAAACATATTCAACGAAATACTTTCTGCAAATGTTATTGTGTATTTCACAATATCCAACGGTATACTGACGGGGATAGTGAATCTTGAACAAGACGAATATCCTATGCTCAAAAGGGATATAAAAGAAGGGATTGATTTTGTAGAAGCAGAATTCAGTTTCAAATTTTATACATATGTCAGTATAGACACGGATAAAATGGAAAATATTCATAAGTTATATTTAAATATGATAGATGACTTTAACACAAATATTTTCAGCAGCACTATAGATAAAGAAACAGCAGAAATATATACAGATGAAGCAGAATCAAATATGACAACACAAAATACAACATCGGAAATAATTGATTTTATAAATAATAATCTTAGTAACAAGGATCTGGGGGTACCAATGATATGTGATCATATGAATCTTTCTTCAACAAAGCTCTCACGTGATTTCAAAAGTACCACCGGCGAAACCATCTCAAAATACATACAATATAGACGTATTGAGCTTGCCAAGGAAATGCTTAATAATACAAACAGATCCATAAACGAAATAGCAGATCAGGTAGGTTACGACTATACGGTATCATTCATCCGTGCATTCAAGCGCCACGAGAAAATGACTCCGTCAGAATACCGAAGCCTGCATAACGGAGGAACCAATATATGAATATAGATTTTCTTTCATACCAATGTAACAACAAGGACGCAACTGTCTCTGTAAAAAAAATATCTGAAAGCAATAATATAACTGTTTTTAAGTTTACATTCAGCTTACATGAAAGACAGATGCCATCACCTGTTACGCTTAAATTCAGTGCCCCATTGCTGGATATTTTCTCACAATGGAGCCCTCTGCGTAACTTTGAACGCAGCCTGCTGCCCGACTGGGGAGAACTGCTGCCTGAAACTCCGTCAAGGCTTGCATTCGGGCTCCCGCTCCATAGTTTCATCAGTCAAAGTGGACAAAATAGGATATGCACCGCCTTATCAGATGTTAAAACACCGCTTTTGCTCCGCACAGGAGTAAACGACAACGGATTCATCAACTTTGAAATTGTGTTGTTCAGCATGAAAACCGCACCGCTGATCGAATACAGCACACTGATACGATTCGATATGCGCGATATATTCTACAGCAGAGCGATAGGCGAGGCTGTGTCGTGGATCGAAAAAGAAAATATGCTTAAAAGTCCACCGGTATATCCCGAAAATGCGGTAACTCCAATATATTCAACATGGTACAGCTACCACCAACAATTAGAAGAAGAAGTAATATTATCGGAGTGCGAACAAGCAGTGAAACTCGGTATGCAAACAGTGATAATAGATGACGGCTGGCAAACAGAAAACAATGATGGCGGATATGCTTACTGCGGTGAATGGCATCTTTGTAAAAGCAAGATAGGTGACATGGCATCGTTTACAAAACGTCTTCACGATATAGGGATGAAAGTGATGCTTTGGTATTCCGTCCCTTATGTAGGCAAGCGCACCGAACTTTGGAATACATTCAAAGGCAAGTATCTTGATGATCCGGCAAAAGAATGGAATTGTCTTGATCCAAGATTTCCTGACGTTAGAGAATATCTTATAAATATATATGAGACCGCACTCAAAATATGGGATATAGATGGATTTAAGCTTGATTTCATAGACGAATTTCGTTTTACCCAATTTTCAGATATATCCTCTTCCAAACGTGACTACGATTCCGTTGAGGACGCACTTGAAAAACTTCTGCATGACATATCATTCAGGTTAAAAGCAATAAAACCGGACATATTGATAGAATTTCGCCAGCGATATATAGGTCCCGCAGTAAAAGCCTATGGAAATATGCTCCGTGTCGGCGACTGCGCATATGATATGATACGAAACCGTATGGGGGTCATAGACTTGCGTCTTACTTCCGGATCCACTCCCGTGCATTCAGACATGATCATATGGAATCCCAAAGATTCATGCGAGAGCATAGCAAAACAGCTTATAGCTGTACTTTTCAGCGTCCCACAGATCTCAGTAAGATTCGCTGAACTGCCGGATACGCACATTAAGGTATTAAAATTTTATCTTGATTTTTGGATCAGATACCGAGATGTATTGCTGAATGGAAAACTGTTCCCCTACGGTCCCGAAACTCTCTACTCCATTGTAGAAGCTGTGAAAGATGACACAAGTATCAATGTATGCTACAATAATAACATCGTAAAGCTCCATTCACCGCATACAGTTATAGTTAATGGCAGCGGCGAAAGCTATATTATACTCATTTCAGATCTTGATACTGATATTTCTTACATCAGAACCAATTGCCGAGGCGAAACGATCGTTGAAAAGCAATGCCGTATTACTTTGGGCAGCCATAAGATAGATCTTTCTCCATCTGATGTACTGGAGATTAATAGGATATAAAATTTATTACAAACAGGAGATGCACAATGCACATCTTCTGTTTGTCACTTTATATTACATATTATAAACTTCATATGCATTGTTTAGGGGTCCGCGGAAAAAGATGTGTAAGCAATATCTGACAAACCTCGACAAGGTGAAAATTACAGGTATAAGCTTAACATGACTTGTCA
>CALXRY010000093.1 GCA_944390955.1 uncultured Clostridia bacterium
GTATTTTGTTAGGACGACACCCTCCTCGACTGCCGCGAAGCCTCCTCCTATGCCAAAAACATTCATGCCGGTAAAGAATTCGCCGTCGCATGTCGCACAGTAGGCGACGCCGCGCCCCTGAAATTCCTTTTCTCCCTTAAAGCCGAGCTTCCGCGGATTGGCTCCGACAGCAAGCGCCACGCTCAGTGCGCGGTATTTGCCGTTTGTAGCGGAAATTGACTTAATGTCGCCCTCAAGCTCCATATCGAGTACCTCTGCTATGGCGAATTCTGCACCGAAGGCCTCCGCTTGAGCGCGCATCGATTCCGTGAGCTCCTTTCCGCTCGTTCTCTTTACTCCTGGATAGTTTACTATCTCTTCGGTTATAGTGATCTGACCGCCTATTTTCTCTTTTTCCAGTACAAGTACCCTGTATTTCGCACGCGCCATATATATTGCGGCCGAAAGCCCTGCCGGACCGGCGCCCACGATTATCATATCATACAGATCACTCATCATTACAGCAGACCTACCAGATCAAGACTTGGCTTTAATGTCTCCTCGCCGGGCTTCCACTTTGCCGGGCAAACCTCGTCTCCGTGCGTCGCAACGAACTGGCTGGCCTGAACACGTCTGAACAGCTCGTCGGCGTTCCTGCCCACGTTTCCGGCTGTGACCTCATAGGCGACGATCTTTCCTTCGGGATTTACGATAAAGCTTCCGCGCTCCGCAAGACCGTCCTCCTCGATATACACCTCAAAATCCTTCGCTATCGCATGGGTCGGGTCGGCAAGCATCGGATAATGTATCTTTTTTATTCTTTCCGATACGTCGTGCCATGCCTTGTGGACAAAGTGCGTGTCGCAGGAAACGGAATAAATCTCGCAGCCGGCAGCCCTAAATTCCTCGTATTTGTCAGCAAGGTCCTCAAGCTCCGTCGGGCACACGAATGTGAAGTCAGCTGGATAGAAGAAAAATACGCTCCATTTTCCGAGAATATCGGACTTTGTAACTGTTTTGAATTCTCCGTCCTGAAATGCCTGAACGGAAAAATCACTTACTTCCTTGTTGATTAAAGACATGATAAAATTCCTCCTTTATATTTGTAAGGTTATTATACCCTAAAGCTATTAAATTAATCCTTATTTTATCTTTTTAGGTTAAAGGCACGCCTGCTGCGGTTAGATACAACTAACCTAATTCAATAATAGCATAAATAATCCGAAAAGTCAATGGGATTTAAGTTAGTTATTTAAAACTGTTAAAATGTATATACACAATACATTTAAAGACTTGGCGCTTGTACATACCGAAAAACAAGAATGTTTCAAAAATTGAAAGCATGGAGATATATTGTGTTAAGGTTAAATATTGCTAACTAAAGCTGTTTTTCGCATGACTGCCGTGAGAAAACAATATTTCATAAAAACAGGACAGTCTTTGGATAGTTCCGCTTTCTCCGTTTAAAGAGAAAGCAGTATGCACAAAAAAAATTTGGATATAATACTGGATATAATAACATATGCGCGGTTATTCATACTTTACAAATACATAGTAATATGGTATAATATCATTATAACAAATGATGTTATATGAAAGAGGTGTTTTAAAATGCTTTGTTTGGAAGATATATCGTGGATTGCGCCTGACGGACGTACTGTGCTTAACGGATTGAATCTTGAGATCCCTGACGGGAAGCTTACCGTTATAACGGGACCGAACGGCAGCGGAAAAACCACGCTTGCACGCATTATTGCGGGAATAGAGAATCCCACGTCCGGCAGGATACTGCTTGACGGAAAGGATATTACCGGTATGGATGTTACGGAGCGCGCAAGATACGGCGTAAGCTTTGCGTTTCAGCAGCCTGTAAGATTTAAGGGAATAACAGTAAGGAGCCTGCTTGAAACAGCTGCCGGAGGAAAGCAGGAGGACAGAAAGCTCTGCTCTATCCTCGGCGATGTGGGACTGTGCTCAAAGGATTACCTTGACAGAGAGGTAAACGCGACGCTTTCGGGCGGTGAGATAAAAAGAGTGGAGATCGCCACGGTGCTGGCAAGGAACAGCCGTCTGGCGGTATTCGACGAGCCGGAGGCAGGGATAGATCTGTGGAGCTTCAAGAGCCTTATAGGAGTGTTCAAAAGGATGCATGAAAGCTTAAACGGCACGCTTGTGATCATTTCGCATCAGGAGAGGATACTGCGTATAGCAGACGAGATAGTTCTGCTTGCGGACGGAGCTATAAAGGCGCAGGGAGAAAGCAAAAAAATGATGACGCAGGTGCTCTCATCCGGGAGCGTAAAGGCTGCGTGCTGCAGAGAGGAGGCGTTGTTCAATGAATGAGATAACACAAAATCTTTTAAAGCTTGTTTCGGACTGGAAGGGCTCGTTCAGCGGAGCGTACAATATCCGTGAAAACGGCTGCGGTATAGACAGAAAATCGAGCAAGAATATAAAGATAGAGTCAAAGCAGGACAAGCCCGGACTTGATATACGTATAGCGCCCGGAACAAAGGGTGAGACGGTCTACATACCTGCGTGTGTGACGCACGGCGGGGTAGACGATCTTGTATACAATGATTTTTATGTGGGAGCGGGCGCGGATGTGCTTATTATCGCGGGATGCGGCGTTCATACGGAAAACGGCGAGCCTGCAAGACACAACGGCATACACCGTTTTTTCCTTGAGGAGGGCTCAAGGGTAAAATACCAGGAGAAGCATATCGGCACCGGAGGCATAGGAATAAAATCCATAGATCCTGTTACCGATATCCACCTCGGCAAGGATTCCGTGCTTGAGATGGATACCGTCCAAATCGGCGGAGTTGACAAGACGCTGAGAGAAACGACGGCAGTCGCCGAGGAGGGCGCAAGGCTGATAATACGCGAAAGGCTGCTCACCGATGGCGAGCAGACGGCCGATACGATATTCAAGGTAGAGCTGAACGGCAAAAATTCCGGTGCCGATATAGTTTCGCGTTCGGTTGCAAGGGGAGCGTCGCGACAGACGTATACCTCCGATATTGTTGGAAATGCACCGTGTACGGGGCATTCCGAGTGCGATGCTATAATAGCCGATACGGCTTTTGTCGACGCAGCTCCAAAGCTCTCCGCAAGGGATCCCGATGCCGAGCTTATCCATGAGGCGGCAATAGGAAAGATCGCAGGAGAACAAATACTGAAGCTCCGGACGCTCGGGCTTACCGAGGAGGAGGCTGAGGCAAAGATAATCGAGGGCTTCCTATCGTAATATAAGTTGCCGGCTTTATTTGGAGATCTTAAGAGACTACGGTTTACGGTCGGTTACGATGTCATCTGGACCTATTTTTCCGAAAAGCAGCGGTGAGCTTGGGTCGTGAGCCTTAATGTTTTTCATCACAGAGGTGCGGCTGTGATTTGCATAGCAGTAAATACAGCCGTGCCCGCAGGTGTTGTATGCGCCAATATCAATGCTTTGAGCGCAGCCGCATTCCGGACGCTGGTTTGGGTCTTTTTTTTCGGATAGGGCGCGGCCGTTTATCCTGCCGAGCAGACCGGCATCAATACAGCGTGCTTTACCTATCCCGTATTCGCTGTAGTCTTCTTTTTCGGCGCATGTATTTATAGATATCCCGTATTCCGAGGCAATGTCGGAAAACCGCTGCATGAGACTTTGCATAAGCTCCTGCGGCGGCTCTGTTATCCCGAACGCACGCATGCTGCGTTCTGTTTTTTTATAGAAATCTATAAAGCTTACCGTGCATTTTTCAGTACAGCCGCAAAGGCGCGAGGCAAGCTCTCTGAAATATTTCACATGATATTCGGGAGTGTAAGTATCATTGAAAAATATCGGGTCATATCTCCATATTACACGGCTCGGACCTATAAGCTCTGACAGCCGCCTGAATGCAGGGATTATAACGCTGCTTTTAGACGGGACTGAGGGCTCGGCGTCCCTGCCGTAAGGGTTTAACGTGAACTGAAAATAATATGTGTACGGTTCAAGCTCCGCAAGCCTGCCAAGCATAGGCAGGGGATTTTTTGTCCAGAGCACTATACCGTCAACGTCGGCCGGCGACAGGCTTACCCTGCTGATGCGGCGTGGATTTACTGGATTTCTGACAAGCGCATATCCTTCTTTTAATCTGTTAAAGAACCATTCGGAATAATATGCAGGTATATCGGTCCTGCGGCTGGCGCTTATGATCATGACCGCATCGCCTTTCTTTTGTTCATTTCGTCAACAAACTCCGCGCTTTTTGCCGAGAGCTCTACCCAAGCCGGACGGAAGCCGCATTTTATTGCGCTGCGTACCGATCTGATATTAGACCATGCCGCACAGTAAAACGGGACCTTGCCGCGCTCGATCGCTGCTAAGGCAAGCTCTGAGATAAGTGCGGACGCAATACCGCGGCGGCGGTATTCGGGCAGTACGTCGATGCCGATCTGCAGCATTGAATCGCAGTCTGCGGAGCAGCCGGCAAGCCCTATTAGCCGTCCGCCGTCGTAGGCTCCTACTCCGAGGACGTCAAACTCGCTCCGCTCTTTGCACAGTGCATTGCTCCACTGCGGAAGATATAGATCAGAAAAATCGTCATGGCTGAGGATCCGTGTTTCATACGGGCATGTGTGTTTTTTGAGCAGATCGATATCCGGCAGAAAATATTCGGCCATAAAGCATATTTTCAGACCGAACTCCGCAAGACTGCTGCTCAGTACGTGCATATTCGGCGTTTCAAAGCAGTGTACAGCGGGATATGTCGATATATAGCTTTGGACAGCATGCTCAAGCTCGGGACGTATAGAGGCCACGATATTGTTCCCGTATGAAACGAGATTGCAGTCAAACGGCAGACTGAGGTATGACCGTGCCTTGTCGGTTGCTTTCGAGAAAACTATTTTATTTTCATCCGATAAAAAATCCTCCGCCGCGCAGTTCATATCCACGGCAGACTGGCGCAGGGCGGTATTAAGTATATATTCGTTTGTCATTCTGCATCTCCCTTTACTTTCTGATGTATTTCATATGAAGTATAACATATATATGAGATAAAATCAATAGGATATACACGCTGACAATAAAGGCATAAACGTGGCTGTCGCTTTTAGCGCAGACCGCAACATAGCATAAAAGCTATATTGCTACGAACAAAACGCACCACTCGGAGTACACAAAGTACGCCGTCGGGTGCGTTTCGTCCGTTCTGCATCTAAAATCGAGCAGCCCTATACGATTAATGCGACAGTTCCTTTTTAAAATGATCTATTATTTCATAAGATACTTATCAACAGCCTCGGCTGCGCGTCTTCCTTCGCGGATCGCCCATACGACGAGGCTCTGACCTCTGCGGCAGTCGCCTGCCGTGAATACTCCCTTGAGCGATGTTTTGTAATCATCCTCCGAGGCCTTTATATTGCTTCTTGCGTCTGTGGCGAGCGTCAGCTGTCTTATAAGCTCCTGCTCGGGACCGAGGAAGCCCATCGCTATCAGCAAAAGCTCACAGGGAAGGACCTTTTCGGAGCCATCTACAGGAACGGGCGAGCCGGTTGACCAGTCTACCTGCACAGTATGCACTGCCTTTATCTGTCCCATATCGTCGCCCTCTATCTTTGTGATAGTCGTAAGATATGTTCTCGGGTCGCTGCCGAATACCTCGATCGCCTCCTCCTGACCGTAATCGGTCTTTTTGATCCTCGGCCATTCGGGCCATGGATTCGACGGAAGCCTTTCCTCCGGAAGCTCCGGCATGATCTCAAGCTGCATAACGCTCTTGCAGCCGTGTCTTATCGCTGTGCCGACGCAGTCTGTTCCCGTATCTCCGCCGCCGACGATAATAACATTCTTGCCCTCGGCGCTTATATACATTCTGTCCTCGTGGTTTGAGTCAAGAAGGCTCTTTGTGTTCTTTGTCAGGAACTCAACGGCATAATGCACGCCCTTAAGGTCAGCGCCTTCGACAGCAAGCGGTCTCGGGTTTGTCGCACCGGTACAGAGAACCACCGCGTCAAATTCGTTTACAAGCTTTACCGAAGGATAATTTTTTCCTATCTCGGTATTCAGCTTGAACGAAACGCCCTCCTTTTCCATCAGCTCAATACGCCTCTGAACGACTGATTTATCGAGCTTCATGTTCGGTATACCGTACATCAGAAGTCCGCCGGCTCTGTCGGCACGCTCAAATACGGTCACTCTGTGTCCCATCTGATTCAGCTGGTCGGCACATGCCAGACCTGCAGGGCCCGAGCCTACGACCGCAACGCGCTTTTCTGTCGATTTTTCGGGCAGCCTCGGCTTTACCTTGCCATCGCTGAACATCGTGTCTATTATATGACACTCGATATTTTTTATCGTTACGGCAGGGTCATGCATACCGAGTGTACACGAGCCTTCGCACAGCGCCGGGCAGACTCTTCCCGTAAACTCCGGGAAGTTGTTTGTCAGTGACAGTCGTCTGTATGCCTCTTCGATATCGCCCTTGTATACGAGGTCGTTCCATTCGGGTATCAGGTTGTTCAGCGGACAGCCTATCGACGTTCTGCCGACGACCTTTCCCGTGTGGCAGAACGGTATGCCGCAGTCCATGCACCGCGCACCCTGAAGCTGAAGCTTTTCCAGATCAAAGTGCGTGTGGAACTCTCCGTAATCCTTGATTCTCTCCTCAGGAGGTCTGTCCTGAGGAAGCTTTCTTTCATATTCTAAAAATCCGGTTGGTTTTCCCATTGCTATCCTCCATCTCTGTTACGCCGTTTCAACTTTTTTGCCTGTTACGCTCTCAAATGCCGTAAGCAATGCATCCTTGCGGTCGGCGCCCTTTTCGAGCTCCGATTCAAGAACGGTCATGACCTTCTTGTAATCGTTCGGTATGACTTTTACAAATTTACCGAGTTCGTTCTCGAAATCGTTCAGTATGCGTTCTGCTATATCCGAACCGGTGTATTTTAAATGCTTTTCGAGCATATCCTTTAATGACGCGGCGTCCTTTTCGTCAAGCTCCTCGAGTGAAACGAGACCATTGTTGCACTTTTTCTCAAATTCGCCGTCCGTATTATATACATATGCGATACCGCCCGACATGCCTGCGGCGAAGTTTCTGCCCGTTTCGCCGAGCACAGCGACTTTTCCGCCTGTCATGTATTCGCAGCCGTGGTCGCCTATGCCCTCAACGACCGCCGTCATGCCGGAATTTCTTACGCAGAAGCGTTCGCCCGCTACGCCGCGGATATACGCTTCGCCCTTTATTGCTCCGTAGAATGCAACATTTCCGATTATAACGTTTTCTGACGGCGTGAGCTTTGATTCCGCCTTCGGCACAGCGATTATCTTACCGCCTGAAAGTCCCTTTCCGATATAGTCATTGCTGTCGCCCTCAAGCCGCAGCGTAACGCCAGGAGCGAGGAACGCTCCGAAGCTCTGTCCCGCGCTGCCCGTAAAGGTTAGGCTTATAGTATCGTCGGGAAGTGCCTCCTCGCCGTATTTTCTTGCTATTTCCGAGGAGAGTATCGTGCCCGTCACGCGGTTTATATTTGTTATCTCAAGCTTGGTTGTTATCTTTTTGCCATCATCGATCGCGGGAGCACAGAGATGAAGCAGCGTGTTCATATCGAGCGTTTTGTCAAGCTCATGATCCTGCATCTGATTGTGGTAGCGCTCATAATCGTTTGAGCATATCTTCGGCTGGTAAAGCAGCGACGAGAGGTCGACCTCCTTTGCCTTCCAGCTCTTTTCTATCTTCTTCTGGCTTAGTATCTCAACGTGGCCTATCATCTCATCGACAGTTCTTACGCCGATCTTTGCCATCCATTCTCTCAGATCCTGAGCGATAAATCTCATAAAGTTCTCAACGTATTCGGGCTTTCCGGCAAAGCGCTTTCTGAGCTTCGGGCTCTGCGTAGCAACGCCTACCGGGCAGGTATCGAGGCTGCAGACTCTCATCATAACGCAGCCTATCGCGATAAGCGGGCCTGTGGCAAAGCCAAATTCCTCTGCGCCCAAGAGAGCTGCAACGGCAACGTCGCGCCCTGTGAGCAACTTACCGTCAGTCTCTATAACGACTCTGTTTCTGAGGTTGTTCATAAGCAGCGCCTGATGCGTTTCGGCAACGCCGAGCTCCCAGGGGAGACCTGCGTGTCTTACCGATGTCCTCGGAGCCGCGCCCGTTCCGCCGTCATAGCCTGAAATGAGTATAACGTCCGCGCGTCCCTTTGCAACGCCAACGGCGATAGTGCCGACGCCAGCCTCGGAAACGAGCTTGACTGTTACTCTTGCGTCACGGTTTGCGTTCTTGAGGTCGTGTATAAGCTGTGCAAGATCCTCGATCGAGTATATATCATGATGGGGCGGGGGAGAGATAAGACCAACGCCGGGCGTCGAATGTCTTGCCTTGGCTATCCACGGATATACCTTTCCTCCCGGAAGGTGACCGCCCTCGCCGGGCTTTGCTCCCTGCGCCATTTTTATCTGTATCTCCTTTGCCTGGTTGAGGTAGTGGATATGAACTCCGAAGCGTCCCGACGCCACCTGCTTTATCGCGCTTGAGCGCGAATCGCCGTTTTCGTCCGGGATATATCTGTCGGGGTTCTCGCCGCCCTCACCGCTGTTCGACTTGCCGCCTAGCCTGTTCATAGCTATCGCAAGACACTCGTGGGCCTCAAGGCTTATCGAGCCGTAGGACATCGCACCTGTCTTAAAGCGCTTTACGATACTGTCAACGCTTTCGACGCTGTCTATCGCTATCGGCTTGTCGATGGTCTTGATGTCAAGCATGCTGCGGATAGTGCAGAGCTTGTCATTATGTGCGTTCATCTCCTCGGCGTACTCCTTGTAGAGCTTGTAGTCGCCGGTGCGGCAGGCTCTCTGCAGCTTGTATATCGAGATAGGATTGAACATATGATATTCGCCGTTTGCTCTCCATTTGTATTCGCCGCCCGTCTTGAGCGCCTTCTTGCCGTTGACCTTGCTGAATGCCTCCTTGTGGCGCATGAGCGCCTCTCTTGCTATGTGCTCAACGCCTATTCCGCCTATTCTTGTAGCGGTGCCGGTGAAGTATTTGTCGACTACGCTTTCCTTTATGCCGAGAGCCTCAAATATCTGTGCTCCCTGATATGACTGTATCGTCGAAATGCCCATCTTTGACATCACCTTTACGATGCCCTTTGTGCAGGCCTTTTTGTAGTTTGCTTCTGCAGTTTCAAGGTCGATATCGATTATCTTTTCATCGACAAGCTCCTTGACTGTTTCAAAGGCAAGGTACGGGTTCACGCCGTTTACGCCGTAGCCGATAAGACATGCAAAGTGGTGTACCTCTCTCGGCTCACCGGTCTCAAGCACGATCGAGACCTTCATTCTTGTGCCCTGTCTGATAAGGTGGTGATGAAGCCCCGAGGCCGCAAGCAGCGCCGGGATCGGAGCCTTATCCTCCGAAACGCCCTTATCCGAAAGTATGATTATATTATAGCCGTTCTCTATCGCTATATCGGCGGCCGAGCAGATCGTGTCGACAGCCGTCTCCATATCGTCCTCCTGATTGACGTTAAAGAGCATCGGTATCGTTATGCTCTTGAAGCCCTCAAGATTTATTTTTCTGAGCTTTTCAAGCTCGTCGTTTGTCAGTATCGGGCTGTCCGTGCGCACCTTGCGGCAGTTGAGCTCCGAGGAGGTGAGCAGATTCTGCTCGCAGCCGAAGAGCGTGTAGGTCGATGTAACTATCTGCTCTCTTATAGCGTCTATAGGCGGGTTCGTTACCTGAGCAAAGAGCTGCTTGAAGTAATTGTACAGCAGCTGCGGCTTTTCAGAAAGCACGGCAAGCGGAGCGTCCGTGCCCATTGCGCCTATCGGGTCGTCGGCTTTGAGAACTATTTCTTTTATAGTGCTGTTTACGTCCTCCCACGTGTAGCCGAACGCCTTCTGGCGTGTCAGCAGCGGAAGCGTATCCTCGCTGTTTTCGCGGTTCACGAACATATTCTCAAGCTCTATCGTGCCGCGCAGGATGAGATCAAAATGTCTGCTTCCGACTGCGTCGGTTTTGATCTTCTCTATGAGGTCATGCCACGTATCGCCCTTTGGTGCCGATTCGGGAAGATCCGTTATATCAACGAGAGTTTTGTCTACCCATTCGGAATACGGCTTATGGGAGGCCTCGTATTCCTTTATTTCTGAGTCGCTTATTATCTTGCCCTTTTCGGTGTCGATAAGGAGCATTTTCCCGGGATGAAGTCTTTCCTTCTTGATTATCTTTTCCTCGTCTACGTCGGCAACTCCGACCTCGGAGGAGAGGATTATCATATCGTCCGAGGTGACGTAATAGCGCGCAGGTCTCAGCCCGTTTCTGTCAAGCGTCGCGCCGACGAATCGTCCGTCGGTGAATGCAACGGCTGCGGGACCGTCCCACGGCTCCGTGATACATGAGTGGTATTCATAGAACTTTCTCATCTCGGGGCTCATCTCTGTGTTGTTTTCCCACGGTTCCGGTATCGTCATCATTATTGCTCTCGGCAGGCTGAAGCCGGCAAGATGCAGGAACTGGAGATAGTTATCGAGCATTGCGGAGTCTGAGCCGTCCTCGTTTATGACTGGCAGAATCTTATCCATGTCGTTTTCAAATTCCGGCGTGCTGAACATATGCTCTCTGGCCTTTACCCAGTTTACGTTTCCGCGGATCGTGTTTATCTCTCCGTTGTGGATTATATAGCGGTTCGGATGCGCTCTTTCCCAGCTCGGGAATGTATTCGTCGAGAAACGAGAATGTACGAGCGCTATAGCCGTCTCCATATCGACGTCCTTCAGGTCAAGATAGAAATTGTTTACTTGGTCAGGCGTGAGCATACCTTTATATACAAGCGTGCGTGCCGAAAGCGATGCAAAATAGAAGTAGTTGTCTATGCCGCTTTTTCTTATTTCACGCTCTGCTATCTTTCCTATCACATACAGGCGCCTTTCAAAATCATCTGCGCTGAGCTCCGGCGATGACTTGCCGATAAATACCTGAACGATATACGGCATTGCATCGAGCGCGCCTTTGCCTATGCAGAACTCGTACACGGGAACGCGCCTTATGCCGAGGAGCGTCTGACCCTCGTCTGCAATGATATTTTTGAGCTTTTCAAGGCTCTGCTCCCTTGTTTCATTGTCGGGTGACAGGAACAGCATGCCTACGCCGTAATCGCCGGCCTTCGGCAGCTTTATGCCTTCGTTTTTGCAGACCTTTTTCATGAATACGTGGGGCATCTGGATAAGTATGCCCGCTCCGTCTCCGGTGTCGGGGTCGGATCCGACGCCGCCTCGGTGAGCAAGATTCTTTAATATCTGGATCGCCTGATTGATTATGCCGTGCGAGGTCCTGCCCTTGATATTTGCAATAAAGCCGATACCGCACGCGTCATGCTCAAACTGCGGGTCGTAAAGCCCCTGTTTCTGTGGTAATCCGTTATACTCCATTGTCTTTCTTCCTTTCTGATATACTGTCTATGGTGACGGTCAAAAAAAGCGCTTGAGAGCGGCACATGACGTGCCGCTGTCCTCAGGCGCCATTGCCTTTTTTATAGATTCAGATTCTTTATTTTCTCCATCGCCTTCAGCGTATTTTCTCTTGTGCTGAACGCCGTAAATCTTACATAGCCCTCGCCGCTCGGACCGAAGCCTGAGCCCGGAGTGGTGACTACGTTTGCCTCCTCAAGCAGCTTGTCAAAGAAATCCCATGATTTCATGCCGTTCGGCGTCTTTGCCCATATATACGGAGCGTTCACCCCGCCGTAGGCAGTGAATCCCGCTTCTGTAAGCGACTCACGGATAATGCGTGCGTTTTCGAGGTAATACTCGATAGCCTCACGCGTCTGTTTATGCCCTTCATCGGAATAAACAGCCTCGGCAGCCTTCTGTATGATATACGGCACTCCGTTGAATTTTGTGCATTGGCGTCTGTTCCAGAGCGCATTGAGCTCCGTTCCGCCAAGCTTGAGCTCGTGGGGAACAACGGTATACGCGCAGCGCGTTCCGGTGAAGCCCGCCGTTTTTGAAAAGCTTCGGAACTCTATCGCAACTTCCTTTGCGCCGTCTATCTCGTATATGCTGTGCGGTACCTCAGGATCGGTTATGAACGCCTCGTACGCGCTGTCGTACAGGATGACCGAGCCGTTTTCCTTCGCATATTCTATCCACGGCCTGAGCTGCTCTTTCGTCATTGCAACGCCTATCGGGTTGTTCGGGAAGCAGAGATATATAATATCCGCCTTTTCCTTTGGAAGCTCCGGCAGGAAGCCGTTCTCCTCAAGGCACGGCATGTATATGAGCTTTGACCATTTATCATCGATAAAGTCGCCGGCCCTGCCCGCCATAGCGTTTGTGTCGACGTATACGGGATATACGGGATCGCATACGGCTACGGTGTTGTCTACCGAGAAAATATCGCCGATATTGCCGCAGTCGGATTTTGCTCCGTCGGAAACGAATATCTCGTCCGGCTCAAGGTCTATACCGCGCGCCCTGTAATCCTTCTCGACTATCTTGCTCCTCAAGAAGTCATAGCCCTGCTCCGGACCGTAGCCGTGGAAGCCCTCGGGTGTGCCCATTTCGTCGACCGCCTTGTGCATCGCTTCGATGACCGCAGGGGCAAGCGGGATCGTTACGTCGCCTATGCTCATCTTGATGATCTCCTTATCGGGATTTGCTGCTGCAAATTCCGATGATTTTTTTGCCACCGTGGAAAAAAGATAGCTCCCCGGAAGCTTTAAGTAATTGTCATTTATCTTTGCCATTTTGTTAAGATCCTTTCGGGTTATATGTTTTGTATAAATAATATACTTTTATAAGGTCACCGTTCCGTCAAAGACGAACTCGGCGGGACCTGTCATGTATATATTGTTTTCTGTTCTGTCCCATTTTATGTGGAGCGTTCCGCCGAGCAGTATCAGGTCCGCCTCGTCGCCGGTAAGGCCCGAAAGCGCCGCCGCGACGAGTGTTGCACACGCTCCTGTTCCGCAGGCGAGCGTCTCTCCGGCGCCGCGCTCCCAAACGCGCATCTTGATCGTGCTTTTGTCGACGATCTGCGCAAATTCCGTATTTATCCGCTTCGGGAACAGCTTATGATTTTCAAACTGCGGACCGAGCTTTTCTATTTCGAGACTGTCGGTATCGTCTATAAAAACTACTGCATGCGGATTGCCCATCGATACGCCCGTAACGAGGTATTCCGTGCCGTCTACGGTGACTGGCTGCTGTATGAAGCTGTCGAGAGGGCTGTCTATCGGTATTTTTGCCGGGACAAGCTCAGGAGAGCCCATGTTCACGCGCACGCTTTTCACACTGCCGTTTTCGACGTTGAGGTCGAGTATCTTTATTCCGGCAAGCGTCTCGAGCGTTACGGTAGTCTTATCGGTAAGTCCCCTGTCGTAAACATATTTGCCGACGCAGCGCGTCGCGTTGCCGCACATCTCGGCCTGTGAGCCGTCGCTGTTGTACATATCCATCCTGAAATCGGCCTTGTCAGAGGGGCATATCAGCACGAGTCCGTCCGAGCCTATGCCGAAGTGCCTGTCGCTCAGACGCTTTGCCGTTTCGTTTATATTTTCGATCTTCTTTTCAAGGCAGTTTACGTATATATAATCGTTCCCCGCACCCTGCATTTTTGTAAAATTTATTGTCTGCATCAAAAATCGCTTCTCCTTTTATATGTGCAGTATAAGTCTTGCCGTATCGATGAATTTTGCGCCGGTGTCCATGCTGCGCTTCTGGATGAACCTGTGCGCCTGCTCCTCTGTCATATGATGCTTTTCCATGAGGTACAGCTTTGCTTTGTCTATTATCTTTTCCTCGTCCGGATCACGGCGCGTTTTTCTGCGCTTGCTTATGGCACCGAGGAATATCTCTATCGACGAGATCAGACTCTGCCTGTTTACCGGCAGCGGCAGAACGAATATATCGTCGTTTGAGATCATATCCTGATTTTCCGCCCTGACTATGGACATTAGCTTCATTCCCGGCGGCAGGTCCGCCGCAATATCGTCGGCAAGCACTCCGCCTATTTTATAGCCCATAATAACGAGCGAAGCGTCAAGCTCGGAGGTGTATCTCAAAAGCTCCGAGCCCGAGCGGCACACGCAGCAGACCTCACAGCCGGTGCCTTCCAGCATATGCGTTATCTTTCGGGCCGTCTCCTCTTTTGAGAATGCCAGAATAACACGTTCCACTGCATGTTCCCTCCTCTCGCTGCCGTAAATGCTTCGGTCTGAAGCTTAAAATCGCGTCATATAAGCATTAAGCTCCCATTCGCTTATGGTCTTGCGGTATTCTCCGTATTCCTCGGTCTTGGCCTGAAGATATTTTTTCTTCATTTCCGCTCCCAAAAGCTCCGTAACAAAATCAGATCTCTTTGCTATGGCAACAGCCTCATTAAGGCTTATCGGAAGATTTTTCACTCCGATCGCCTCGCGCTCCTCCTCGGAAAGCTTATAGATATTAACGTCGACCGACGGAGGAAGCGGGATATTATCCTTTATACCTCTAAGCCCTGCCTTAAGGCATGCCGCAAGCGCAAGATACGGATTTGCCGTAGGATCTGGCGAGCGGTATTCGATCCTTGCATTGCTGCCGGAGCAGCTCGGTACTCTTACGAGCAGGCTTCTGTTCTTTTCCGACCATGAGATATAGCACGGAGCCTCAAAGCCCGGGATGAATCTCTTGTATGAATTGACCGTGGGATTTGTGATGCACGATATATCGGGCGTATATTTAAGAAGTCCGGCTATAAATTTATACGCTGTATCCGAAAATCTCTTCGGGTCCTTTTCGTTGTAGAATACATTTTTTCCGTCCTTGTCGAGCGAAAGCGTAAGGTGCATTCCGTTTCCGGGCTCTCCCTCGAACGGCTTCGGCATGAATGTCGCATGCAGTCCGCTGCGGCGGGCAAGCGTTTTTGCTACCATTCTGAATGTTACGAGCCTGTCTGCCATCGAAAGCGCGTCGGTATACTGCAGCACTATTTCATGCTGTCCTCTTGCAAGCTCGTGGTGAGAGGCTTCAACGCCGTAGCCCATTTCCTCAAGTGTAAGGCATATGTCGCGGCGGCAGTTTTCACCGCAGTCGATAGGTGATATATCAAAGTATGTGGCTTCGTCATGAGGTACGGGGACCGGATTGCCGCTGTCGTCAGTCTTGAACAGGAAGAACTCACATTCCACGCCGACGTTGAAGGTGTAGCCCATTTCGGCTGCTTCCTCGACCGCTCTTTTCAGGATGAGCCTTGAATCGGACGCAAGGGGCTTGCCGTCGGGAGTGTAAACATCGCATATGAGCCTTGCCACCTTTCCCTGATGCGGCCGCCACGGGAATATGGTAAATGTGTCAGGGTCGGGATAGAGATAAAGATCGCTTTCCTCAATATCCGCGAAGCCCTTTATTGCGGATCCGTCGAACATACATTTATTGTTCAGCGCATCCTCAAGCTTTGATACGGTTATGGCCATATTTCTTATATGTCCGAGCATATCGGTGAACTGAAGTCTTATGAACCTTACGTCCTCCTCTTCAGCCAATTCAATAATATCCTGCTTTGTCACCGTTATCTCTCCTTTCATTATAGTCGTTTGCCGGTTTTATATGTTTTATGCCAGGTATTAAAAAAAGGCGCTCCTATACAGGGAAGCGCCTTTGCTGGTTAATATAATATCATGTTCAAAAATGTTTGTCAAGACTAATTTTATATTTTATACATTTTGGTTAAAAACCACTCGGCCGTAAATATATTATTATGAGAAACGCTGAATGGCGTCTACAATATAAATTCGACTGCCTGTTTGCAGACCTTTATTTTCACATGCTTATACGTGCCTCCGAATTCACCGTCAAGCGTCCATTTGATGGGATCGTCAAATTCTATATCAAACGAGTCCGAGCGTATGAGCCTGAATTTTTCCGTTTCCTCCTCGCCCTTCATCACGGCCGAAAAAATTTCCTGCGCCTGAAGGATAGTTACGGGCATCTTGATAAGAACAAGCTCAAAAAGACCGTCGTCAAGCTCCACCTTATATTTCCCGTCAAAGCTTATTCCGGCCATGCTCGTTGAATTGAGCACGCAGCCGACGCAGAAATCGTCGTCTATGCCGGCGTTCGTGATCCTGACACGGAAGGAGCCTATGTTCGGGAGGCGTTTTATCCCTTCAACGAGATACGCGGCCTGACCGAGTACGTTCTTTACGCCCTGCGGTGTGTCATACGATACATCTGTAAAAGCTCCGAAGGCAGCCACGTAATTAAAAGCGTTTCCGTTAAGGAGCCCCACGTCCCCGAGGAACGGACTGCCGCTCACGATCTTTTCTGCGGCCTTTATAGGGTCCTTTGGGATGCCGCGGCTTGCGGCAAAGTCGTTTGTAGTTCCCGAAGGAATATAGCCCATCGGTATCCGCTTTTCCGGAGGAAGCTCCATCATTCCGCGCACCGCCTCGTTAAGCGTGCCGTCACCGCCCGAGACGACTATCACCGAATATTCGGAGCAGCCGTGCAGCACCGTTCTGTATGCGTCGTTTTTGTCCTGAGTTGGGCGCACCGTAACGTCATAGTCGGCTTTGGTGAATATTTCAACTATTTCATAAAGGCTGTTCTTAAGCTGTCCCTTTCCCGAATGCGGGTTAAAAAGAAAAAGCATTTTTCTGCCCATAGCATATGCCCTCCTTCTGAAAATAATTGCGCAGTGCGGCAGACTGACGCTGCTGAAAAATATACAAAAACTCAACATTACTTTACATATATTATACAGATAAAAACGGTCTTAGTCAAGAAGTTTGAAAAAATTGAATAATTTATTTTTTTGCGGAGGTCTCGGCGCTGTATGTTATAACCAAAACTTTAAAAGAATTTTTATGAATATTATCGCGTTTTGAAAACCATAATAAAACCATAGTAACTAAAAAACAGGCGCGACGCCTTTCAATATGATGGAGGAGTAATTTATGAAAGCAACAGGAATTGTAAGAAGAATTGACGATCTGGGACGTGTGGTAATTCCGAAGGAGATCCGCCGTACGATGAGGATACGCGAGGGGGATCCGCTTGAGATATATACGGAGAAGGACGGCGAGGTCATATTCAAGAAATATTCGCCCATCGGCGAGCTGGGGGATTTTGCGGCCGATTATGTTGAAACGCTTGCCAAGGCGTCGGGCCACGGAGCATGCATAACGGACCGCGATAACATTATCGCCGTTTCTGGAGTTCCCAAAAAGGACCTCATAGAAAAGAGGATATCTCCCGATCTTGACAAGGTGATGAACGACAAGATATTTATAAATTACCAGTCGGGACAGAACGTTACCGTTGCCGATGGCATCGACAAATATAACGCTGGAGTTGTCGTTCCTATAGTTGCGGAGGGCGACACTATAGGCTCTGTGCTGTTTATAATGAAAAATAACGAGCAGCCCTCGGAGGTCGAGGAAAAGCTTGCGGAATCCGCTGCCGGGTTCCTGGGAAAGCATATGGAGGGCTGAATATAGCTTCTGCTGTGGGGCGGCGCGTGTGTGCCGCCTCATTAATTTTTAGTAAGCTGTGTGGAGCCCCAAGCGGAGTCATGCGATGTGAGGATTCCAAAAGGGTGTGTCCTTTGGCCGGGGGTTTGGGGGCGGAGCGCCCCAATAACACAAGGCGTGGGATTGAGAATGTAGCCCCGAGCGGCATATTGTACTATGCTTGGCACAGCGCCGCCGTAATGAACGCGGCGGTTTTTTTGCTTGTTTAAAAATAAAATCATTTCTATAATAGCTACAACAAACATCTGACTATACGTTCATATGTTGTGCATTTGTTACAAAAATATCAATGCTAATTATGCACATCTCACCATTTAAAATTACGATAAATCATGTTATAATGAT
>CALXRY010000094.1 GCA_944390955.1 uncultured Clostridia bacterium
TGTGTTTCTTCCGCAAAAAGATTGATCTGCATTTCACTACTACCGCCTTTATTAAGTATCTTTATTATACCATAATCTGACGATTTTTTCAACACTTTTTTTCTGAATTTTTAGAGGTTACCTTAAAAGACGAAGACTATTTATATCAGAGGAGGAAATATAACATGTGCGGATTATTTGGATTTTTATATTACGGAAACCACAAGGTAAACGCGGACGATCTCACAGCTCGTCTTGCGGAGGAGGCAAGCATAAGGGGTACGGACGCGACAGGCATCGCATACAACGAAAAGGGCTTGAAGGTGTATAAAAAGCCGCTTAACGCTTATAGAATGAGATTCAAACTCAACGGAGCAAGAGCCGCTATCGGACATACCCGTCACGCTACGCAGGGCGACAAGCGTAAAAATTATAACAACCACCCATTCATAGGACGAGCAGGAAGAGATGAATTTGCACTCGCTCATAACGGAGTGCTGATGAATGATCTGCTATTAAGAAACAGCCTTAAGCTGCCGAAAACCAAGATAGAGACCGATAGCTATATAGCGGTACAGCTCATTGAGAATAAGAGAAAACTCACGATGGATAGCCTTGCATATATGGCCGAAAAGGTACAGGGCAGCTTTACATTTTCGCTGCTCGATAAAATGAACAACCTTTACATAGTCAAGGGAGACAGCCCGATGGAGATACTGCATTTCACTGATAAGCAGCTTTATGTATACGCATCAACAGCAGAAATACTCTGGAAGGCGCTTATATCCACAACGCTGTTCAATGAACTCAAGCAAAATAAATACGAGGAAGTCAAAATCACCGAGGGGGATATTCTTAAAATCAGCAGCAACGGAAAGATTGAATACGGTAAATTCAAATATGAGGATATGTTCGATTACCGCTGTGACTGGAGAAGATATGGAGCGAGTAATTATGAATTTGATGATACATACTACAATGACCTCATATCCGTTGCCGCGGGCATGGGAATAACGGCAGACGATATTGATGAGCTTCTTGCATACGGACTTACGTATGATGAGATAGAAGATTACATCTATTGCGGAAAGGAGGTGTGACGGGAAATGAATATATAAAGAAGGTCGCCATGGCGGTCATTGAAGCCGTTATCAAAGCTGTGCTCGACTACTACAGCGACATCAAAGGCAAGCGGTGAGGGACGACCTCGCCGCCTTGTCTCATTAAATAATAATCATCTTTTATGAAACCTATTGAGTTTTTGTTGATACCATGGTATAATCGAATTGTAAAATTATTATAACAGATTCCGTAATGGCAAAGGATAATGAACATGGATTTTAAGAGGATATCAGAAAAGAAGACAAAGTATGAGCAAAATAAATCAAAGATAGACTCCGTTACACTTTCATCGTATGAGAAAGACTTTGAGTTGAGATTCACTCATAATTCAACGGCTATCGAGGGCAATACGCTTACCTTGATGGAGACGAAGGTCGTGCTGGAGGATGGTATCTCGATCGGCGGCAAGGAGCTCCGCGAGATATATGAGGTAGTCAACCATAAGAAGGCCTATGAATATGTGAAAAAATGCATTTCGGAAAAGAAGCCGCTCAGCGAGCATATCGTAAAGGACCTGCACGCAATATTGACGGAGAATATAATCATCGGCGGCATATACAGGAATCAGGAGGTCCGCATAAGCGGAGCCGGATTTACTCCGCCTGCCGGAAATGAAATGTACGTACAGATCAAGGGCTTCTATGAAGAGCTGAAAACCCGCGATGACCTGAATCCTATAGAGCTTGCGGCATGGACTCATGCCGAATTTGTAAGGATACATCCGTTCATAGACGGCAACGGGCGAACAGCCAGGCTTTTAATGAATTATCAGCTGCTGGCACAGGGATTCCTGCCTGTTTCCGTTGCACAGGAGGACAGACTTGATTACTACAATGCACTTGAGGAATATGCGATCAAGGGTGATCTGAGCCGCTTTGCCGATTTTATAGCCGATCTGGAGGAAAAGCAGCTGGATGAATATCTGAAGCTGATATAGTTAAGTCAGAGCCGTATCGGATTTGATGCGGCTCTCAATATTTTGTGTCAGCAGAAAAATGTTGACATTCATTATGGTTTCGGCTATAATATAACTATAATAGTATTTTTGCCGGAAGGAGTGAGGACGCATGTATATAAAGCGAGCATTGGAAAATGTAGTGAAGCGTCTGAGCGGGCAGTACAGCGCAATACTTGTGACAGGACCAAGGCAGGTCGGAAAGACGACAATGCTGAAAAAGCTGATGGAGGACGAAGGAAATATACGGGATTACGTTACGCTTGACGACTTGGCAGAGCGAAATCTTGCAAAGACGGATCCGGCCATGTTCTTTCAGCTGCATAAACCGCCCGTGCTTATAGACGAGGTCCAGTATGCGCCTGAGCTGTTCCCGTATATAAAAATGGAGGTCGACAGAAGCCATAGGCCCGGGGCCTTCTGGCTCACAGGCTTTCAGATATTCAAGCTGATGAGAGGAGTTCAGGAGTCTCTTTCGGGTAGGGTAGCAGTGCTGTCTATGTCCTCGTTATCACAGCGGGAAATTACCGGAGAGCAATCAGAGCCTTTTGACCTTGATCTTGACAGACTGATAAAAGCCGAAAAGAACACAGCTCCGGCTGATGCGGCAGAGATTTTTGAGAGGCTATGGAATGGCTCCATGCCTGCGCTTGTAAGCGGGCAGTATACTGACAGGGATATTTTTTATTCGGGGTATGTATCGACGTATATAGAACGAGATGTGAGGGAGCTGTCGGGAACAATAGATTCTCTTAAGTTCTTTAATTTTGTAACGGCTGTTGCCGCAAGAGTGGGGCAGCTGGTTAATTACAAGGGGATCGCCGACGATGCGGATATCGATCAGATAACAGTGAAGAGCTGGCTTAATATTATGGAAACGCTCGGGCTGATATTTTATCTCCATCCATATTCCAATAATGTTCTTAAGCGCACCATAAAAACGCCCAAGATGTATTTTTATGATACGGGACTTGTATGCTATCTAACCCGCTGGTCGAGTCCCGAAACGGCAATGAACGGCGCAATGAACGGCGCTCTGCTTGAGAATTATGTCGTAAGTGAGCTTGTGAAGAGCTATCAGTGCAATGGGCTTGAGCCGTATATTTATTATTACCGTGACAGGGATGCAAAAGAAATCGATGTGATAATAGAAAAGGACGGAAGGCTTCATCCGCTGGAGATAAAGAAAACGGCGCTGCCGGATAAGCGGCTGACGAACGTATTTGAGGTCATCGATAAATCGCCGCTTCAAAGAGGGACCGGAGCGATCCTATGCATGGCGGAAAAGCTGAGCGCCTTTGACAAGGATAATCTTATAGTGCCGATACGGCTGGTGTGATGGGAGGAGTATATGATGGCAGACAATGATATGCTTAATGAAATTATAACAGCAAAGAAAAGCAGAAGAATAACATTTCAGACAATGATGAAAAACTTTCAAGAAAATATGGATTTACATCTGTATCCGGATGAAGAAATTTATTCTAAACTCAACGAAACAATTAAAGAAACAGATAAAGACTATAAAGAGCAGAAAAGAAAATTTAATAAAATAATAGAGGCTTTTTGCTTTGATGATGCAAAAATGATATTTCGTAAAGACGACGATATAGGAGATAGAGGCAAGGATAAATGGTGCTATGTCAAGATAACGGACACATTAAACCTTTATTTTTTGGGAAAATCAGCAAAATGCACAAAGTGGTCGCATTTATTCCACGGTTTGCTTGACAACGAGCCTCTGATGGCATGATGTCCTGCGCCGGGGCGGTGCCACGAGGGCTGCGCAG
>CALXRY010000095.1 GCA_944390955.1 uncultured Clostridia bacterium
ATTAAATGTAAACTGGTTCTTATTGTATATTTTCGGGCAGACGTTCATCGCTATAGTCAGCTCGTCATGACCTTCAAGTATCCCCTCGGGCATTTCGATATAACCGTCGACACCGTCAAAAACGGCGTATCCGTCCTGAACCGTAACTCCGCCGTGAAGAACACCGTCTGCTCCCGAGCCGCTCACGTCCGAGGCGCCGCTTTCAAAATCATAGTGCAGCAGCATTTCCGGCTCTGCGGCATAGGTCATGGGCACAAGCCCCGCAAGCATAAACACCGCCATAAAAAGGCTCAATATTCTTTTCATTCCGCTTACCTCCGAATCAAAGGGTCAAAAATCTTTTCAGTATCCGCAGCCCCGCCTCGCCGCTCTTTTCCGGATGGAACTGCACCGCGAACACATTGTCTCTTTCAACAGCCACGCCAAGCCTTCCGCCGTATTCGGTATACGCCGAAACTATCTCCGACTCGGGAGTAGTAAGATAATACGAATGCACAAAATACACATACTCACCGTTTTCGCCAAGTATTCTGCTTTCCATTGCTTTCTCGAGGCTGTTCCAGCCCATATGCGGGATCTTCAGTCCCTGCGCGGGTATCCTAACGCATTTACCTCTGAATATGCCGAGCCCCTTTACTCCGGGGCTTTCCTCGCTCTCCTCGAACATGAGCTGCAGCCCGAGGCATATTCCGAGCAGCGGTTTTCCACTTTCGGCGACTGCCTTTATAGTTTTATCAAGCCCTGTGCTTTCAAGCTGCTCCATCGCGCCGCCGAACGCGCCGACGCCAGGCAGTATGACCCTGTCGGCCTTTAAAATCTCGTTGGGGTCTCCCGTTACAATGCTGTCATCGCCGAGGAAGTCAAGAGCGTTTTTTACGCTGTGAAGATTCCCCGCACCATAATCTATTATAGCTGTCATGTTGTTCCTCCAGTTTTGATAAAGGGTGAGATGCGCCGCCTCAGCCTGCGGGCCAGCCGAACTCTCTCCCACCCATCAGGTGAAAATGCAGATGGTCGACTGTCTGTCCGCCGTTTTTGCCGCAGTTATTTACTACTCTGTAGCCGTCCGCGTCAACTCCGAGCTGCTTTGCTATCTGCGGCACGGCCTCCCATATCGCCGATATATATTTTACGTTACCGGCATTTATCTCATTTGCGCTTTTTATATGCTCCTTCGGAACTATCACGACATGCTCCGGCGCCTGCGGAGATATATCGCGGAACGCATATACCATATCATTTTCAAAAACCTTTGTTGACGGCACCTCGCCGTTTATTATCTTACAGAATAAGCAATCCATAACTACAGCTCCCTTCATAAATATATTACTTTGTCTGCTCTGCTATTATCTCATCGACTCTTGCAAGAGCATCGTCTATCTTTGCCGCGTCGTTACCGCCGCCCTGAGCCATGTCGGGCTTTCCGCCGCCGCGTCCGCCGGCAATTGCCGTGATGTCCTTTATTATCTTTCCTGCGTGGACACCCTTTGCGACAGCCGCCTTTGTCGCCATCGCAACGAACACTATCTTTCCGTCGGTATTCGCCGCAAGAACGACTGCACCGCATTCTTCCTTTTCCTTGAACTTATCTGCTATCGTCTTCAGCCCGTCGGCGGTAGTCCCGTCAAGCTGCGCCGTAAGCACGTTTATATCTCCCACGTGCTTTACGCCCGCCATGATATCCGAAGCCTTTGCGGCGGCCAGCTTTGCCTTTATCTCCTCGGCAGCCTTCCTGCTGTCCTTGAGCTCATTCATCGCAGCTTCCGCCTTTTTGTCTATCTCATACAGAAGGTTTGTCTTGAGCGCCGCCGCCGTCCTCATTATAAGCGCGTCGTGCTCTATTATATATTCCATAACGCCGCGTCCCGTTACAGCCTCTATCCTTCTTACGCCCGCGGCAACGCCGCTTTCCGAAATTATCTTGAACAGTCCGCACTGCGCCGTATTTTTAAGGTGTGTTCCGCCGCAGAACTCTACCGAATAATCGCCCATCGAAACTACTCTTACGACGTCGCCGTACTTCTCTCCGAACTGCGCCTCTGCGCCGAGCTTTTTGGCCTCCTCTATCGGCAGCTCCTGCGTCGTTACGGGGAGCGAACTGAGTATCGCCTCGTTTACTCTTATCTCTGTCTCTGCAAGCTGCTCCTTTGTCATCGCCTCAAAATGCGAGAAGTCAAAGCGCAGCCTGTCGCCCTCAACAAGCGAGCCCGCCTGCGCAACGTGCGTGCCGAGCACCGTTTTCAGCGCCTTATGCAGCAGGTGCGTTGCCGAGTGGTTGCGGCATATATCCATTCTTACGGAGCCGTCTACGGTAAGCGTTACAGTATCGCCGACACTCACGCCGCTGCCCTGGATAACGACCTCGTGCAGATAGTAGCCGTCGCCTGTCTTTGTGGTGTTCACTACCGTTCCGAGCGCCTCTCCGTTTAATGAAACAGCTCCGACGTCGCCTACCTGTCCGCCCATTTCGGCGTAGAACGGCGTCTTGTCTGTAACGATAAATCCCGACTCATTCTCGCTTATCGTATCGCATACGCCCTTGCCCTCGACGACGATGCCAACGACCTTTGCTTCTGCCTCGAGGGTATCGTAGCCCACGAACACAGTCGGCTCCGCTCCCTCAAATACATACGTTTCGTCGGAATCCCAGCTTGAGCCGTCGGCCCTTGCGTTCCTTGCGGTCTCCTTCTGGTTCTGCATCGCCTCGTTAAAGCCATCAACATCAACACCGAGCCCGTTTTCCTCCGCAAGCTCTATCGTCAGGTCGAGCGGGAAACCGTAGGTATCATGCAGCTTGAACGCCTCTGCGCCTCCAAGCTTCTCCAAACCTGCCGCCTTTGCGTCCTCGATATATTTATTGAGCACGATAAGACCGTTGTCTATCGTCGAATCGAATTTTTCTTCTTCTATTTTTATTATCTTCTTTATATATTCGCGCTTCTCGTCAAGCTCCGGATACGCCTGCTTTGAGCAGTCGATCACGGTATCGGCGACGTTATACAAAAACGCCTCGTCTATGCCTATGAGCTTTCCGTGTCTTGCGGCACGCCTCAAAAGCCTTCTTAAAACATAGCCCCTGCCCTCGTTCGACGGAGTAACGCCGTCGGAGATCATCATAACGGTGGAGCGTATATGGTCGGTTATGACTCTTAAGGATATATCCTTTTTCTCGTCCTTTTTGTACTCGAGCCCCGATATGCGGCAGATATGGCGCATAACGTCCTGAACGGTGTCTACCTCAAAAAGATTGTCGACGCCCTGCATAACTACCGCAAGCCTTTCAAGACCCATTCCGGTATCGATGTTCGGATTCGGAAGAGGATTGTAGTTTCCGTCCTCGTCCTTGTCAAACTGCGTGAACACAAGGTTCCATACCTCCATGAACCTGTCGCAGTCGCAGCCCACGCCGCAGGTCGGAGAGCCGCAGCCGTATTCCTCGCCGCGGTCATAATATATCTCCGAGCACGGGCCGCATGGGCCCGTTCCGTGCTCCCAGAAGTTATCCTCCTTGCCGAGCCTTACTATCCTCTCCGGCTTTACGCCGACCTGATTTACCCATATATCGGCAGCCTCGTCGTCGTTTTCATAAACGGACACCCAGAGCTTTTCCTCCGGTATCTCAAGCACCTTCGTAAAGAACTCCCACGCCCATGCGGTAGCTTCCTTCTTGAAATAATCGCCGAACGAGAAATTTCCGAGCATTTCAAAGAACGTGCCGTGGCGCGCTGTCTTGCCGACATTTTCTATATCGCCCGTTCTGATACATTTCTGGCACGTCGTAACGCGGCGCTTCGGAGCCGTTTCGGGATTCTGGAACCACGGCTTCATCGGAGCCATGCCAGAATTTATAAGCAGCAGGCTCGCGTCGTTCTTCGGTATCAGCGGGAAGCTGCCGAGCCTGAGGCAGCCCTTGCTCTCAAAAAAGCTGAGGAATTTTTCTCTTATCTCGTTTACACCTATATTTTTCATGTTCGTATCCTTTCCAAACTGTAAAAACTGTTACAGCAAAAATATTCTCATCATATAATTATATAAAAAATGGAGCGCAATGTCAAGGCAAAAGGCGCATATAACGCAATTTTTTATAAAAATCCCGCCGCAGCCGTCACATCTGACGCTTCAGCTCGTCGAACAGCGTTTTAAGGCAGCGTTTTTCTATCCGAGAAACGTAGCTGCGGCTTATCCCGAGTATGTCGGCTATCTCCTTCTGCGTCCTTTTACGCGAATTCCCAAGCCCGTAGCGCCAGATTATTATGTTCTTTTCGTCCTCGGTGAGCACCTTATCCATCGCCCTGTAGAGCATTCCCGCGTCAAGACGCGACTGTACCTCCTCATGGATATCGCAGCCTTCGGGCACAAGCACATCAGCCCACGTCATGCTGTTGCCCTCCCTGTCGACGCCTATGCTTTCCTCGATTGATACCTCCCGGCTCTGCTTCTGAGACGACCGCAGATACATCAGGACCTCGTTCTCGATGCATCTTGCGATATATGAAGAGAGCCTTGCGTTCTTTTCGGGATCAAAGGTGTTTACTCCCTTTATAAGTCCTATAGTTCCTATCGAGATAAGGTCTTCGGGATTCTTTTCGCCGTTGTATTTTTTGGCGATATGCGCCACGAGCCGCAGATTTCTTTCTATAAGTATATTTTTTGCGTTCTCGTCTCCGTTTTTGAATTTTTCAAGATATTCCTTCTCCTCCTCCGGCGTGAGCGGCTTCGGGAACGTTGCCGAGCCGCTTACGTATCCGGCCATTATCAGCAGCGTGCGGATATAATCAAAAAACATCGTAAGCATAAAACTTCCTCCATTCTACCGCCATCGGCGGCATAAATTATTATGCGGAAAAGAAACTCGTCATCACTTTTGCTCCGCAAAAGCCGCCTTCGGCGTCCGCACTTCTTCGCGGTGAGTGCAGATTGTCGCCCAACGCGACGATGGCGTATATGCATACGTCGAATCGCGGTGGGTGGTGAGATGCGCCGCTTATTTTTCGCATAAAAACACCTCCGGTATAAGCATATGCTTACACCGAAGGTGTTTGAAGTCTCTGCTTGTATCAAAATCAATACAGCTCAGCGCCGTAAAGATATTCGCCCGTTGCGCGGTCGTAATTTGCTGCGTAAACGTGGTCGGAATAGAATTCAAAAACGATCCTCATCGGCTCGCTGTATACTGTTACAGGCGGACTATATGAATAGTCGCGCACATAGCTGTAGCCGTATGATACTGCCGTTGAACCGTTTATAAAGGAAAGGTCGCTGAGAACATAGCTGTACAATCTTGCATTGCCGTAATCGGCCTTTACCGCGTTTCCGCTCCTGTATATCCTCAGCTCGTCTCCCATATCGCCTGTCCATGTCCCAAAATACCTTGAGCTCACATTATCATATCCCGTATATGAAAGGTACTGCGTTTTTACCCAGCCTCTCGTTCCGTTATATATGACCTCGTTATAGCCTTCACCGTCCCGGCCCTGCTGCCAGCCGACGCTTTCCACCCTCGCTCCAACAGGGATCTCCCCATACGATTCATCGGATGTCGGAGCCGTCCTCAGATATACCGCATACTCCACATCGCAGACATACATCGTCTCCGCCGCCATCGATACAGCCGGTATGCACATCACCGCCGCAAGCAGCATAAGTATAAGCTTTTTCATATTCATTCAGCCCTTCCCATTATCCGTTTTTCTTTATTATCCTAAAGGTATTGCCGTTAAAAAGCAGCAACTCGCCCGTATCGGAGCATATCAGCTGACCTTCTATATTAGGCACCATGTCACGTATCTCTATATCCGAAAATGCTATACTGTCTTTTTTCGCTCCGGAAGTATTGTATATGCCTATATCGTTGAACAAAGCATAGCAAACCCCATTACTGTATGCTGCAGACTTAGCCGAACCTATAATCGTTTCACGATTCAAAAAATCATATGATTTGAATATCGAGATATTGCTGTTAGTGGGAAGAATTTCATAATATACTTTTCCGTCATCATAATATGCACCCAACACATCACCATAACCCCACGTCTCTGTCTCCAATAATTCAAAGCTGCTGATCTCTTCACCGGTCTCAGCATCAATGATCGAGTCGGCTGTCATTATTTTATTATCCGGCAAGGATACCATCAAACTCCTTACGCCTCTGCGTTCCGGCATAATTTCCTGCAGCTGTCCGTTCTGTATCATATAATTACCGCTTCCGGATGCATTAAATGAAATGCAAACTATCACTCTGCTTCGGTATGTATCATAAAATACTTGATTAACTCTGCCGCCGTCTAAATAAATATTGTCTTCAGCACTGTTTGGATCATCCTCGGCAGCCATTCTCTCAATTTCATCATTGATATTTACCAGCATTTCCTCTTCACCAGTCGCAATATTAAGCTTCATAATCTCATTATCCGCACTTACATAATAAATATCGCCTCCGCCTACGCTGTAATAATCGTGATAATCATCAATAATATCCACTCTCTTGACAGTATCGATATAATACGGCTTGGGAGCAGGCGTCGGCTCCGGTGTCGGTTCCGGTGTAGGCTCAGAGGTCGGTTCTGATGTTTGTTCCGTTGGCGCCGTCGTCGGGCTCTGGGTCCTTACAGGCTCAGAAACCGAGCCTCCCGCCGGTACGGCGGTCGGCTCGGCTGTCGGCAGATACGTCTGAGTTATCTGTGGTGCGGCTGTCGGCGCTGCGGTCACTGTGACCTTGTCATCATTCCCGTACTGGAACGCTCTCCAAAGCAGCGTTGCTGCTTCGGCTCTTGTAAGCGTGGCCTGTCCGCGGAAGGTATTGTCCTCAAAGCCGCTTATCAAGCCCTTTTCAACTGCGACTGCAACGTATCTTTTCAGGTCGTTCGATATCGAATTGACGTCCGTAAAGCTGTTAAGATACGAGTAATCAACATCATCCACATCATAGCCCTTGAGCTTTACAAGACTCACCGTTACATCCTCACGCACCGCCGCCTGATCGGGTCTGAAACTCCCGTCGGCATATGATGCAAGATACTGAGACGCGGCGTTGACATATGGATTTGCCCAGTGGCCGTTCATATCGCTGAAGCGCACGCTGCTGTCCGTGGCCTGGACGCCTGCGGCAAGCACCATTATCTTTGCCCATTCAGCACGCGTTACAGTATTGTCAGGCTTGAACGAGCCGTCGTCATAGCCTGCGATAACTCCCCTTTCAACAAGCTCCGCCACTTCATCAAACGCCCAATGATCCTTGGGCAGATCCCAGAAGCTCTGGGGATAATCCTTATCGGCCGCCAATGATACAGCGCTCATGCTGAGCAGCATCACAGCGGCCAATATTACCGATATTAGTTTTTTCATATTCGTTTCTTCCTTTCATGATTTTCTGTATAAGCATTGTATCACACTTAATGCGGTTTGTCAATATACATTACATCAAAAGTTGTGTATATTGACAGCCCTGTAGGGTATAATCAAAACAAAAAGGGGCACTGTTATATGATACATGAACGAATAAAAATGCTGCGAGAACAATACAATTACAGTCAGGCGGATCTGGCAAAAAAGCTCGGGCTCGCAAGGACGAGCGTGCTGGCATGGGAAAACGAAACGTCGATGCCGTCCATGAAGCATATCATCGAGATGTCAAAGCTCTTCCGGGTCACGACCGACTATCTGCTTGAGGTCGACACAAAGCGGACACTGTGCCTTGACGGGCTTTCCGACGACGAGATAAATCTTATATGCAGCATGCTGAATTATTTTGATAAAAACAAAAGCAGGAAGAGCTGAAAAGCCCTTCCTGCTTTTGTGCAAATTCATTTTCTTTGCTTTTACAATACTTTATCTATCAGCTTTCTTATTTCCGGCAGCACATCGCCGCAGCTGCGGCTCAGACCGCCTGTGCACATCTTCACGGCAAGATTCATCACTCCGCCGCAGTAAAACGACGCTCTTGTTCTGAGCTTCTCCTCCGGCTCATCAAGGCATTCCGACATTTTTTTGTATATGATATTATGTATACTGTCCTCAAGCACATTCAAAAGCACAAGACTGTCGTTCTTTTCGATCATTCTTTTATATACCAAATAATTTTTTTCTATATCGGCGAAAAATTTCGCCGCAGCATCTGTTATGTACTCCTTCAAGTCTGCTATAGAATCATCCGTTATCTGCTTTGCATATTCGGATAGGATATACCGCAGAAGATCGTATTTATCGTCAAAATGCAGATAAAATGTAGCACGGTGAACCATAGCTCTTTCGCATATGTGCAGGACAGATATTTTATCGAATGACCGCGTCTGCATTAAATTAACAAGCGCCAGCGATAAAAGGCTGCATGTGCGTCTTACTCTTAGATCGGTTGCTTTTTTTTCCATGATAATCTCCCTGTAAATCGACAGTTTGTACAATCTGTCAAATATAAGACAAACCTACGTTTCTGTATATTGAAATTTCCATAAATATATTATATACTTTAGACAGATAGATGTCAAGAAAATAAATTGAAAGGTGGACGATAGTTTTTCTCTAACGAAAGGTGTGATCTATATGCTGAAAATTTGTATTATCGGCAGCTATGAAAACATACGCAAAGCAAGCGGCGAGAACTGCGATCTTGTAAAAGCCAAGAGCAAAAGCGAGGTGCAGGAACGTCTGCGGCATATGTCATCGCGCAATTACAGCGTGATATATATCACCGAAGATTTTTTTGACGTTATATACGAGGATTCCACAAAATACAATGAAGCTACGATGCCAAAGGTGGAATCAATCTCTCCATGATTCAGAGATACTGACGCTTATTTAAATCTTTTACATATGAACTGTTTTGGAAATTTACAATCGCTCCGTATCCTTCCTGCCATTATTGGGTTTTACGGAGCATCCGGAGGCCGGGCCGTCATGAATGGGCATGACGGCCCTTTACTTTCAATACATCAAAACTGCAATTCTTTTATATATTTCTTCAGTGTCTGCGCACTGCTGCGCAAACCCTCAAGTTCACTTTCGCCGAACGGCACCTCAAGAATATATTCCACACCGTAGCCGGACAGCTTCGTTGGCACTGACAACGCAACATCGCACAATCCGTATTCGCCCTCAAATATGCTTGATACTGTAAGTATCGAATTTTCCTCTCCGGCTATACATGCACATATCCTGTCTACAGCCAGTCCTATGGCGTAATATGTCGCGCCCTTTTTATCAATTATCTCATACGCCGCATGCTTCACCTTGTTATACATCATATCAAGGTCCGCCTCGGTGCACTTTCCCGTACGGCGCGCATACTCGGGCATACCCATGCCCGCAATATTGCTTATGCTCCATGCCGCGACCTCGCTGTCGCCGTGCTCGCCTATTATATACGTATGGCAATTGCGGGGATCTACGTCTATATGGCGCGAGATCATATACTTGAGACGCGATGTATCGAGAACAGTCCCCGAGCCAAGCACCTGATTTTTAGGCAGACCCGAGACCTTATACGTTATATACGTCAGGATATCAACAGGATTTGTCACTGTAAGAAGTATTATATCAGGCGGTGCGAATTTCATTATATTATCGACTATGTCCTTTATTATTGCCGCATTTTTGCGCAGCAGATCAAGCCTTGTTTCTCCCGGCTTCTGATTTGCTCCGGCGGTTATCACAACGATATCCGCATCAGCGCACTCGCTGTAGTCTCCGCTGTAGATATTCACAGGCTTTACAAACGATACGCCATGAGCCATATCCATAGCATCGCCCTCTGCTTTATCGCGGTTTATATCGAGCAGCACTATATCATTGAATAATCCGCCGCACATTATCGTATATGCGATCGTTGAGCCGACAAAGCCTGCTCCGACAATTACAATTTTTCCTCTGAACATTATTTCCCCTCCGTTTATATGAGCTTATTTATACCTTATTATTGTTCGCCATATCTGACGTTTTTATGCCGGTTTAACAAAAAAACAACAGAAACGGAATGATCCCTCATTCCGTTTCTGTTGTTTACTTTAAATGGAGGTATATATAAAACCGAAAGGCGGGCCTTTCGTAGTTTTTTGGGGGGACCCCCGCCCGCGCTGCGAACGGGGGCATATGAAAAAAAGGATGGTATCAGCCGAATTTCACGGCTGCAGTCTATTAAAACTTAATAACAACTTTAATTTATCAGCGAGGAGTACGCCCTTAATTGGACGTGTCCTCCTGAAGGGTCACATCGACCTCTATAGTCTGGCCCTGACGTGAGATAGTGAATCTCAGTGTATCGCCTGGGCTCTTTTCATCGCGGATCTCGTTTATCTCGCTTGATGTGGAGACCTCCTGTCCGTCGACCTCAAGGATCATATCACCGACCTGAAGTCCCGCAGCCGAAGCTCCGCTGTTCTCCTGAACACTACTTATAAACAGTCCGTATGGTGTCTGCTGAACACCTATGCCTACGACCGGTCTGCCCGTTACATAACCGTTATTCATAAGATCCTCAATTATTGGCTTAGCCTCTGATATTGCTATAGCAAAGCCCATGCCCTCAACGCCTGTTTCAGACAGCTTGACCGAGTTGATACCTATTACTTCACCGTACTGGTTGATAAGCGCTCCGCCGCTGTTACCGCTGTTGATAGCAGCATCTGTCTGCAGCAGATTGTATGTTCTGTCATCTATAGTCATGGTCCTGTTCACGGCACTGATTATTCCCGCCGTTACCGAACCGCTGAATTCCATGCCCATCGGATTTCCTATTGCTACAGCAAGCTCGCCGACCTGAACAGTCGTAGAATCACCTAGGACTGCCGCTGTAAGCTCTATATCCGTGTTTATCTTAAGTACAGCAAGGTCTGTCTTTGTATCCTGACCTACAAGCTCCGCAGTTATCTCATCACCCGTATTCAAGATTACCGAGATCTCCGAAGCTCCGTCTATAACGTGCTGATTTGTTACTATATATCCGTCCTCGCTTATGATGATACCCGAGCCACTTCCCTGCTCTACGGTCTCATCCGAGTTGGAAGGATCCTGATAATAGTAATATCTTCCGCTGAACGGGTCGTAATACTGCTGTGTGCTTACTGTTGTCTTGTTTATTACTCCTACTACACTCGGTCCGACCTGACTTGCGATCTCCGGTATTGTAAGCGCCTGCTTGCTGCTGCCGAATGTCGTAGTAGCCGAGCTTGCGGTATTGGCCGAGTTGGCTACGGTCGTCGCTGTTGTCGTCTGCTGTGTAAGTGTTGTGTCGTCGGATTTACTGTCTACATAATAGAAGCCTGCCGTGAACGCTGCCGCCGTGAATACGCTTGCGGCAAGTGCCGAGGAAATTGCCACCAGCCAGGGTCTGTTCTTTTTCTTCTTCGGCTTGGCGTCATATATGATCAAATCAGTAGAGTCCGTGTATGGATACTTTTTCATTGTCTTTCCCTCCTGCATTTATTGTTCTCTTTGTATATGTTTTTAATACCTAAGGTATATAATCGGTTCGTTTTATCTCTCCCCCCGATTACAAATATATCTTACATCATATATTTGACACCCGTATGAATTGGTTTTTAATATTTTGTAACAAGTTTATGAACAAAACATGAATTTTTCAAATGAAAAATTACGAATATTAACCCAGAAAAACAATCGTTAACTGCCGCCTAAAATTATGAATTAACCATACGGCGCGGCAGCATATTTTATTTGACAAACCTCTTTGGATATAATATAATGTAATGGAAAAGGAAGTGTAACTATGGCTGACAAAATATCGATAATAGTGCCTTGCTATAATGAGGGCACTGCAATACCTGTTTTTTATAACGAGCTTACCCGCGCCCTTGATGATATAGACGTTGAAAAAGAGATCATTTTTGTCGACGACGGCTCATCTGACGACTCGCTCTTTGTTATGAAAACACTTGCGAAGCGCGACTCCGGCGTAAAATATATATCATTTTCACGCAATTTCGGTAAGGAGGCGGCGATGTTTGCCGGGCTTGAAGCATCTTCGGGAAATTATGCGGCAATAATGGACGCAGACCTTCAGGATCCGCCCCAGCTTTTAAAGCAGATGTATGACGATATAAAAAAAGGTGATTTTGACTGTATAGCAACGCGCCGTGCTACCCGAAAGGGTGAGCCTCATCTGCGGTCGTTTTTTTCCAGAATGTTTTACAGGCTTATAAATAGGATATCGTCCACAGAGATAGTCGACGGAGCAAGAGATTTCCGGCTGATGACGAGGCAGATGGTCGATTCGGTTCTCAGTCTACGCGAATATAACAGATTTTCAAAGGGTATATTCAGCTGGGTGGGGTTCAAAACCAAATGGATCTCTTACGATAATATAGAAAGAAGCGAGGGTGAAACGAAATGGAGCTTCTCAAAGCTTCTTATATATTCGCTCGACGGTATAATGGCATTTTCCACCGCACCGCTCTCGATCGCATCGGTGCTCGGACTGCTGTTCTGCCTTATCGCACTTGTGCTCATAGTAGTCGTCGTAACAAAGACGCTTATCTGGGGTGACCCGGTCGCCGGATACCCGTCGATGATGTGCGTTATATTCCTGCTTTCGGGAGTTCAGCTTTTCTCGATAGGGATCATCGGCCAGTACCTTTCAAAAACATATATGGAATCAAAGGGACGTCCAATATATATAACTCGCGAAAGCAATATAGAAAAAACTCCGGAGGAATAATTTAAATTGAAGAAAATATACGACCTTTCGTTTTTATGCATCATAATATTTGCGGCGGCAGCGTATATACTGCTCATATTCAACGGCGCTGTATGGTACGACGAAGCGTATTCAATGGCTATGATACGCCACAGCTTCGGCGAGATATGCCAAATAACGGCACAGGATGTGCATCCGCCGCTTTACTATTTTATGCTGAAAATATTCACGGCGCCGTTCGGCTACAGCCTTGCGGCAGCAAAAATATTTTCAATAATACCGCTGCTGCTGACGCTTGTCCTCGGATATGTAAAGCTGTCGGAGCTTGTGAACAAAAAAACGGGACTGATGTTTTCGCTCATGCTGGCGATGCTTCCCGTCATGACGACGTTTTCGGTAGAGATAAGAATGTATGGCTGGGCGGCGTTGTTCGTCACAGGCTGCGGACTTTTTGCGTACTCGGCTCAGCAGAGCGGACGTATACGCGATTATGTCTTTTTTGCGCTTTTCGGAACGCTTGCGGCATATACGCATTATTTTGCGATGGTCTCGGCCGGTGTGATTTATGCGATGCTGTTTATAAGATGTATAAGGATAAAGAAGCTGAAGCCGTTTTTGCTTTCGGCCGCGGGAACGGTGCTTCTGTACCTTCCGTGGCTTGCGGCGTTCATATCGCAGCTTGCGGACAAGGTCGAAAATGCGTATTGGA
>CALXRY010000096.1 GCA_944390955.1 uncultured Clostridia bacterium
TGAAGGAGGAGTCACACCATGTCAGGACATTCAAAATGGAGTACCATAAAGAGAAAAAAAGGCGCAAACGATGCTCAGAGAGCGAAGATATTCACTAAGATCGCGCGTGAGATAATCGTTGCCGTGAAGGCGGGCGGGCCGGACCCGGACAATAATTCGAGCCTCAAGGACGCCATAGCAAAGGCTCGCTCAAACAACATGCCGAACGACAACATAAACCGCACGATCAAAAAGGCGGCAGGATCCACAGAGGGCGACAACTACGAGAGCATCAGGTACGAGGGCTACGGCCCCAACGGTGTTGCGCTTATCGTTGATACGCTGACCGACAACCGCAACAGAACGGCTGCCGACGTGCGCCATGCCTTTGATAAGTTCGGCGGCAATATGGGTCAGACCGGTTGCGTGGCGTTTATGTTCGACAGGAAGGGCGTTATCGTCATTGAGGACGAGGACAAGGAGATCGACGAGGAGACTGTAACGATGGATGCTCTTGAGGCGGGGGCCGATGATATAGAGATAGATGACGGCGTTATAGAGATCACGACAGACCCGAACGAGCTCGGAACGGTGCGCGATGCGCTTGAGCAGAAGTACACGCTTGCTTCGGCGGAGGTGAGCATGGTGCCGCAGACCATGACGACGCTTACAGATGAGAATCAGATACAGCAGATGCAGAAGATGCTCGACATGCTTGAGGATAACGACGACGTACAGAACGTATATCACAACTGGGATATGCCGGAGGATATGTAAATAAAATTGCTGTGCAGGGCAATTTGAATCAGTGCAGCGGGGAGCTCGAGGGTGCTCCCTCGAATAAGATCCCTTTGTGAAGCAAAGCTACCTTGCGGCGAGTTCTGCCGCACATTTGCATGCTATATAGGGATTTAACATAATTTAAAAAGCAAATGTCGGCAGCTGTTCGAGCCGAAGTTTTGTCAAACTTTTGTGAAAAGTTTGTGCGGGGTTTCCAAAGGGTTTCGCACTAAACCCTTTGGCGGGGATTCGGCAAAATAAAAAGCTTGAGAGCTGCTTGACGGGGCAGAGCCCGATCAGCATTTTGAACGCGGGATTCGGGGCTGCGCAAGTCCCGGTGTCGTTATGAAAAATGTCCGTGGCACTTTGTTCAATAATAGCTTGTGGGGCGCTGCCCCATTTTAGCTTTAGCTCATGTCCATATGCACGGTACCCCGCCAAAGGGTATCCTCGCCGATATCCTTTGGAATCCCGGGCGCAAGCTTTCAGAAGGTTGGCAAACAACAGCTCATACACCCGCCATACCGTTCGCGTGCTTCGCGAATTTTTTTGTTGTCTAAAACCGGCGCGAACGGGCGGCCTGACGGTGCTTCGCACGCGTTACGACTCGCTATAGGTATGTTTCGCTCCGCGAAACCCGCTTGCAAGCAAGCGATTTTATTCGAGGGTGCTCCCTTGAGCTCCCCAAGTGATAGCGATTTATTTCCCACGGCTGTCAGCCGAATTTTTTCTTTCAAAGTATATCACAGCAGCCGATATCAGGGCGGCTGTAATGATCCCGCCGAGCACGTCGCTCGGGAAATGCACATACAGATACAGACGTGAAAAGGCTATAAGAACAGCAAGCGGCAGGGCGATAAAGCTGAGCTTGCTTTTTCTGTACATAAGAATAAACGCCGAGGTAAACGCCGCCAGAGTATGCCCAGACGGGAACGAATAATCCTGCGGGACGTCGATGAGCAGCTGTACCGAGGTGTCGAGCCAGCACGGCCGAGGGCGCGCTATGAGCGGCTTCAATATAAGATTACATATAATAAGACCGATAAGCAGACCGCAGAGGATCATGATCCCTGTTTTGCGGTGCTTTTTGAATATGCACAGCATAAGCGCAGCGGCTATCCATATAAGTCCCGCATTGCCGAGCATCGTTATTTTAGGCATCAGAAAATCAAGAAATCCGCAGCGCAGGTTTTGGATAAGACCCAATATATAAAAATCAACGGACATTTCAACAAAGCTCCTTTGAAAATATTTTTATCAATTATATCATACTTTTTCCTTAATGTATATATTCAATACAACAAAGTCTGGATTTTGATCTCATCTGTGTAAAAAGAGTCGGATAAGGGCTTGAAATTATTCAAAAAATATGATACAATGTAGATAACAATGTGATTATTATTTTGCCGCATCAAGCGGCGGAGCGGAGATTTACATGGACGATAGATTATTACATACTTCGGACAGACAGCGAATTATTCAGGAGCTTGTTCCAGGTAAGCAGATCACGCTTGCCCACATAATCGCTAGCCCTGATCCGATACTTTATCAGAAGCTCGGGCTTAATCCCGAAATAGATTACAGCGGCAGCGCGATAGGCATCGTTACGTTTTCGCCTGCCGAAACTGCGATAATAGGTGCAGATCTGGCGACAAAAACATCGAACATCGACCTGAGCTTTGTCGACAGGTTCAGCGGCACACTTATAATAACGGGTATGGTCGCTGACGTTGAGATGTCGCTCAAGGCTATATGCTCATACTGTGAGGACAGGCTCGGATTTTCCGTCTGTGAGATAACCAAAACATGAAAAAGATAATACTTGTCGGACGCTCAGAGGCGGGAAAAACGACGCTGACGCAGGCCCTGAAAGGTGAAAAGATACATTACAACAAAACTCAGTACGTGAATTGCTTTGACGTTATAATCGATACTCCGGGTGAGTACCTGCAGACAAAGAATCTCGGCTCGGGACTTGCGATGTACACGTTTGAGGCAGACGTAGTCGGGATGATAATGAGCGCAACGGAGCCGTTTTCGCTGTACCCGCCGGCAGTTACGCCCGTATGCAACCGCGATGTTATCGGTATCGTGACGAAGATAAACAGTCCTCATGCGAACGTCAGGCAGGCGGAGGAATGGCTACGGCTCGCCGGGTGCAGAACGGTCTTTCATGTGGATTCGGCCACAGGTGAGGGCGTATGGCAGATACTTGAATATTTAAAAGAGGACGGCGACGTTATGCCGTGGGAAAAATAAGACCGTTTCCGGCGGAAACAGGTCTTTTTTCATATAAAGAATAGGGGAAAGCATATGAATTTTATCGCCGTGACGCTCGGATTTATTGCGGGATTTCTTATGTGGGAGTACACCGGAGGCTTTTTTGCGGTATGCGCCCTTTTTGTGCTGGTCGCAGCGGCAGCGGTCATGAAATTCATACTTAATAAAAATATCAGCCTGAATATATTCTGTACCGCGTCGGCGGTCTGCATAGGGATAATTGCCTATGGTGGGGCAGTCTCGGGCGGCTCGCTTAATGATTATGTAAACCGATATTCAACAGTCACGGGCAGGGTCGCGGAGCTGCCGGATATGTCGGGCGATAATTACAGATACGTCCTCGATACGCGAAGTATTGAATATGACGGCGTAAAATCAGAAATAAAGCAGAATATTATCCTCACATCTCCGCTGAAATACGAATTCAATGATACGGTAACGGCCGAGGGCTTTATAGAGACGATGGACGGTGCCATGAATGAATTCGGCTTTGATGCGCGGCTGTATTACAGATCGATAGATATAGAGTATAAAATGTATTCGGAAAATATAAGCATCTCGGACACTCCGATAAGCTCATATCTGCCGGGCACGGGTGCTGTATGGATAAAAAATAAGATCTCAGATATGATTTACGGTACGATGAGCGGCGATAATGCGGCGGTGACCGCCGCCGTTTTGTCCGGCAACAGGAACGGTCTGTCGGAGGAGCTTGAGGACGCTCTTATAAAAAGCGGTGGCTACAGGTTCCTTTACAGTGCATACTTTTTTATACTTGTGCTGACTGTACTGATTAGCAGCCTTTCAAATAAGCTGTCAAAGAAAACGAGGACGTATATCCTTATGGCGGCAATATTGGCGATAGGGATATTCAACAGTGACAGGCCTGTATTTATAAAATCGTGTATTTACACGGCAGCAGTCATGCTTGTGAGGATGAAATATGGCTATGCGTACAGACCCGATGTGCTGTGCGCAGTCATTTTTGCGGTGCTGCTTGCAAATCCGCTGCTAATTTATAACGGCGCGTTTGTTATATCGGCCGCGGCGAGTGCGATGCTTTTGATCTTCGGCGATGCGGTCAGGGAACGGCTTGTGTTTATCAAAAATAATTTTGTCAGAAGCTCGGTTTCCGCGGGACTCATATGCACCATAGGGCTGCTGCCGCTTTCAGCCTATTATTTTAACGGTATCGCGCCGTATTCGGTGATAACGGTGTTTTTGTATATCCCGGCGAATATTATCATATGGATATGCTACTGGCCGGCGGCGCTTATGATGAAGCTGTTCGGTTCGGCTCCTGTGCTTTCGCAGCTGCTTAGCCTTTCGCTTGCGGCGTATACAAGGCTGCCGTATGCTATTCTTGGGCTGCCGTGGTCGTATATATACCTGTCGACTCCGGGGATAATAGCTATGGCTGTTTTTGCTGCAGGTCTTGCCGCGGTATATATGAAGCTGCGCGGAAGGAAATACAAATATGCGGTGATCGCGGCCGGAGCGCTTGCGGCGGTATTTGTTACAGTACAGATACCGCGCTTGAATACAGTCGAATTTACGTTTGTAAATGTCGGCCAGGGTGACGGCGCGGTCGTCAGTGTGCCGTATCGCGGCAGCATACTTATAGACGGCGGAGGCGGCTCGGCGTATTCCGATTACGACCCGGGAGAGGAGATATTTGTGCCGTATCTGATAAGCCACGGCAAAACGAAGATAGATGCTGCGTTTATAAGCCATTTTCATAAGGACCATGCCGAGGGGATAATAGCGGCTGTCAAGGAGCTTGATGTCCATGCGCTTTTTATGCCGGACTCAATGCCTGAAAGTGAGCTCAGAGCCGAAGCCGAGGAGGCGGCAAGGAAGGCGGGGACGGATATTTACTATATTTCCGAGGATACGCGTGTGAATTTTAAAAGCGGCATCACGGTGGAGATCATCGTGCCCGACGAAAGAACGAAAATGAGCGATGATGAGAACGACACGTCGCTGCTTATGAATGTCAGCTACGGCGATGTGAACTGCCTTTTCACAGGAGATATGACAAAATTCGGCGAGAACAGTCTGTTGCTTAAAAACAGGGCTCCGCAGGCGGAGATACTCAAGGTCGCGCATCACGGCTCTGCGACCTCTACCGGCAGCGAATGGGTTGAGGCTGTCGATCCTGATATAAGCGTGATAAGTCTCGGTGAGGATAATATGTACGGCTTTCCAAGAGAGAGCGTGCTTGAGGCACTGAAGGATACGGAGCTGTACAGGACAGATATAAGCGGTGATATTACGATAACGGCCGACAGTGAAAGAATCTTGGAGACAGAGACGTACAGATGATCATATAGAAGGATGTCAGAAAATGGGGCTTTATACAAAATAGAAAGTGCATTTGGTATTCACCGGTGCAAATACAGTTAAGAACCTTAACCTCTGCGATTTTTAAATAAATCCGCCCGGAATATGCGCAATGATACGCATACACCGGGCGGTGAAAAAGAGGTATTTTTTAAATTTGTCGTGTACTTTTATCAGTCAGCAAAACCGTTGGGGTGCGTCGACTGCCATCTCCAGGAGTCCTCGCACATCTCTTCTATGCCGCGCTCCGCAGTCCAGCCGAGCTCGTTCTTTGCCTTTGTAGGATCGGCGTAGCATTCTGCGATGTCGCCGGGGCGGCGGCCGTCGATCTGATACGGAATCTCTTTGCCGCATGCCTTTGAAAAGGCGTCGATTATCTGGAGCACGCTGTAGCCGTTGCCGGTACCGAGGTTATAGATATGAACGCCGGGAACGTTCGATTTTTTCTCAATGGCCTTAAGGTGACCGAGTGCAAGGTCAACAACGTGTATGTAGTCTCTTACGCCTGTTCCGTCAACTGTCGGATAATCATTGCCGAATACGTGGACCTTTTCAAGCTTGCCTACTGCGACCTGAGCAACATACGGCAGAAGGTTGTTGGGTATGCCCTTGGGATCCTCGCCCATGATGCCGCTCTTGTGTGCGCCGATAGGATTGAAATAGCGCAGCAGAGTTACCGACAGCTTACTGTTTGCAGCCTGAGTGTCCTTTAATATCTGCTCGATAAACAGCTTTGTCGAACCGTAGGGATTTGTCGTCGACAGCGGAAAGTCCTCTGTGATGGGCACCGTCTTGGGCATTCCGTAAACAGTGGCAGATGATGAGAACACTATATTGTTTATATTGTACTTTTCCATAAGCTGGAGAAGATGAAGTGTGCCTGTTATATTATTGTGATAATATGCAATAGGGATCTGAGTTGATTCGCCGACTGCCTTTAAACCTGCAAAATGAATGACGGAATCTATCTCGTTTTCCTCAAAAACCTTTTCCATTGCATCTTTGTCGAGCATATCGACCTTGTAAAACGGAAAATCCTTGCCTGTGAGCTCCTTCACGGCGTCAAGGCATTTTTCACTTGAATTGCAGAGATTATCGAGGACGATTATCTCATAGCCTGCATTGAGCAGCTCTACGCATGTGTGGCTTCCGATATATCCGGCGCCGCCTGTAACTAAAATCTTCATTGTTGTGATCATTCCTTTCTCCGCGCGCGGGCGCAGATTTAAATTCCCTTTGTTACAATTCTATTATATACCATTGTTTTAAAATATTCAATAGAAAATAATCACTTTTTTATATCAATATTCAGTTTTTTTGCGAATACCGGTAGCTCTTCGGTGACATTCCGCGGCTCTTCGCAAAAGCCTTTGAGAATGCCGTTCTGTCCTCATATCCGACGGCGTCGGAAATCTCGCCAACGCTCATCGGCGTCTCCCTGAGCAGAAAGGCCGCTCTTGAAAGTCTGTAATCGGTCAGGTACCTGCCCGGGCTTGTGCCGGCAATGGACTTAAACAGCCGGAACAGATACGAATATTCAAGCCCTGCGGCGGCGCATATATCCCTTACGGTTATGTTTCTGTAATAATTTGTATGGATATATTCCCGGCAAAGCTCAACATACCGTTCGGCGGGAGATGCGCCGCTCGTATCGGAAGAGGGCTTTTTTGCGTTCGTCTCCGCCATTGCTCCGAGCAGGCTGAAAACGCTGCCATGGAATGAAAACCCGTCTGTACGAGCCGAATCAAGCATATTGTAAATATGTTCTCCGACTGCCTTTTTGTTTGTTGTACGGTATATGGGAGTCTCTGGGCTCAGCCCCGTAAGCTTCAGAAAATAGGCTGCCGCATCTCCTGAGATATTGATCCATGCGTAAGTCCACGGCTCGTATTTGTCGGCCTCGTAATAGCCGTAGCGGCTGCCGATAAGGAACGCATGTCCCTCTGACAGGGTGTATTCCGTTCCGCCTGTTCTGAAAATACCGCGCCCCGAAAGTATGTAATGTATCAGGAAGCGGTCTGTAAACGCCGTTGAGAACGAATGCCCCGGAGCACATTCCTCAAGTCCTATCTCAAAAACCGACAGTTCTCCTGCTTGGTGCGGTATAAAAAAGTACTGATCCATGTTCATGCCTCCTTTGTATCATGCGCAGAAAGTCCTTTTGTACATTATACAATATTTAACCACATAAATACAAGTATTTTCTCTTTACATTTTCAATAATTTTGATAATATAATATCAGTAAATAAATGAAGCATCGGCGTATTATGCGCCAAATTCAATTAAAGGAGAATAAAGCAATGTTAGCACACAAACCGCCAATGGGCTGGAATTCATGGAACACCTTCGCGGACAAGATAAACGAAAAGCTTATTATGGATACCGCGGACACTATAATAGAAAACGGTTATAAGGACGCCGGCTATGAATATGTAATAATCGACGACTGCTGGTCGCTTAAGGAGCGTCAGGACGGCAGGCTGACACCCGATCCTGAGCTGTTCCCGCACGGAATGAAATATGTTGCCGATTACATACATTCAAAGGGACTTAAATTCGGCATGTATTCCTGCGCGGGCTTCAAGACATGCGCCGGATATCCGAGCAGCTACGGACATGAATTTGAGGACGCAAAGCAGTTTGCCGAATGGGGAGTTGATTATCTGAAATACGATTTCTGCAATTTCCCGAAAAGTGCCGATGCAAAGAACGCCTATCTCACGATGGCGATGGCGCTGAGGAACAGCGGACGTGATATACTTTTTGCGGCATGCAATTGGGGAGTTCAGGACCCGGCAAAGTGGATGCGTTCGCGCGGAGCACATACATACCGCTCAACGGGAGATATATTTGATGTTCCGAAGTCATATTCCGATATCTTTAAAGGTCAGATGGAAAATGTCGAAGGAAATGCCCCGGGCTGCTATAACGATATGGATATGCTTATAGTGGGGATGCATGGAAAGGGGCACGTAGGCATTGACCGCGGTGGCTGCAGCGACGAGCAGTATTTTCAGCATTTTGCAATGTGGGCGTTTTTGGGCTCGCCGCTGATAATAGGCGCGGATATAAGGAATATTGATGAAAAGAATAAAGCGGTGCTTCTTAACAAAGGGCTCATCTCAATAAATCAGGATGACGAGTGCCGCCCGCCGTTCCTTGTTGACAAGCACGGCGAAAGCTCGTATTCTATGGCAAGGCTTCTAAGCGGCGGGCGTATCGCGCTCGGGTTCTTTAATGTTTCCGACAAGGACAGCGAATGGGAGGGCGCGCGCATAAGCGTGTCGTTTGATGACCTTGGGATACATTCGGAGACAGGGCTTGCGCTACGCTTGACCGATGCGGTGACGGGAGAAGAGGTCGGCGTATTCCGCGACGGCTTTGCCTGCTATGTTGGGGCATGGGGAACGCGTGTATTTATTGGGGAGCTTGTAAAGTGAGCTGCTGCATGAAGTGCGGCAGGCCTCTGACGCATGATGAAGAAGGCCTGCACAGAAAGCTGTTTAACCGCGCAGCCGAAAGCTTTATGTGTATTGACTGCTGTGCGGAATATCTTGAGGTGCCGGCGGAATGTCTCGAGGAAAAAATAAAGGAATATAAGGCGCTTGGCTGTACGCTTTTTGACTGAGCATTAGCTGAGGATAATACTTTAAGGGACTGTCGCATTAAGAAGTGTGTAGGGCTGTTCGCTTTTAGCTGCAGAATGTTTCAAAGCTTTCGCAAACTTGAAACGTTCTGTGCTAAGCGACAGCTCATTTTTATTACTTTTGCGGATGTAGCTTTATTTTATCTGTAGGGTCAAGCATATAATCTACACTCATATTATAAAACACGGTGAGCTTTATTGCAAGGGCCTATGTTTACGGTTGCATATCAGGAATATGTCTGCTGAGCGGCGTTCAGCTATGCCGAAACATCGCGTTGCTTCAGGTCATTGGCTTTCATTAGTTCATATGATTTGTCCGATAACCATAACTGTCTCATTCCGTCGGTCTGTATATATGGATGTTATTATAGCTTAGTGCAAAATGAGCTATTGACACATGGCTCAAAATGAGTTATAATATGGATATACATAGCTCGTTTTGAGCTAAAATATTAATATTTATACTACATAGTAAAGGAGTTGTAGACCTAATGAAAACAAAAAAGCTAACAGCAATGCTTGCGGTATGCGCGATGTCCGCATTTGCGTTTGCGGCTGCGGTGCATGCGGAAGGAGAAGTCGCTCAGATAGATGATCAGAAGTATACGACATTGCAGGCTGCGGTCGAGGCAGCAAAAACCGGGGACACTATTGAGATGATAGATAATGCTACAGTTACAGCCAATATCGATATTCCCTCAGGCATAACACTCACTCTGGATATGAACGGTAATACTATTACAACGGATCCTGTAAATGAAGAAAGGACCTTTGATGTTTATGGCGATATGACTGTTACCGGAAGCGGTAAGATCACCTGTACATCATATGGGGTTTTTGATGTAAAAGAGGGCGGAAGCCTAACTATTGAAAACGGAACGTATGAAGCCGCCGGATACAGAAGAGGTTCAGGAGGCGGTGCTACGTTAAGAACGAGGCCGGGAAGCATAACGGTTGTAAAAGACGGTGTCACCATTTTCAATGAAATATCGGGAGCGGTTTATAGTGAAGGCGATATAGAATTAGGTGCATGTAAATTAATATCTACATCACATAATGGCCGCAAGGATGATGATGAAGCAGGACTTTACAGTTACTGCACTCAGATTTTGGGTGAAGGCGAATTAAACGGAACCACAGTCCAGGGTATCCAAGGCGGACTATATGTCGGCGGAAAAGCAACGATAAACGGCGGCACTTATACGGCAGCTGATCTTACAGACGGCTCATATCAGGGAAGCAAAGCTTTCTATGGATTATATATTTCAAACGGCGCATCTGTTACAATAAATGATGGAGTATTTACAGGTGGAGCTGCCGGAGGAAACTATTGCGTGCTTAATTCCGATAATGATACAGGAATGGAATTGGGAAAATCAATAATAATTTATAACGGTACATTTAATGGCAAAGTAGGAAGCAAGGATAGCGATAAAAAGGTGGCTGCCTATGGAATAACAGCCTATGGCGGAACATTTACAGAAGACCCGATGTATTTTGTTGATTCATCTTGTGTTTCGATGCAAGTAAATGATGAAGGTGAATATGTAGTTATTCCTGTAAGCGAAAAGGCGATGGATTCCGGTACATATAAGACGGCGGTGGGCGATGACGATACATATGACCAGATGTCGTTGTTTGAGGTTTCGACAGTGCCGAATTCAGTTACATATGCTGTGAATGACGGAATAAATAGCAGAAACTTTGTTTTTGATTATGCACATGTCGAGGGAATCACAAAGCTGGGGCTTATAGTAACGGATATTCCCGACGACACAAATGTGACTATAGAAATGCAGGGAGGACAGAACAATGGCTAAATATAAAAAACCTGAAATAAATATAGTTAAATTCAATACTGAAAACATAGTAACGCAGTCATCTGTGCTTACCGGTATGGTAGATACTAGCACTCAAGTTGAAGTAGTATCATATAGTGATATATTAAAGACTGATTGATAAAATATAACGGCAGCCGCAGCGAAAGCTGCGGCTGTACTTCTATATATAAGCGTAAAATAGCACATACGACAAACGACAAATGGCGCATCAAACCGACAGGATGCACAAAAACGAAAAAAAGCAGAAAAAGGGGTTGACAAAGGGGTGCAAGATATGGTATAGTAACGGAGTTGTCGCTTGAGGGCGGCGGCGGGGCTGAAGAGGCCTGAAAAAAGTTTAAAAAAACGAAAAAAAATTAAAAAAAGGTATTG
>CALXRY010000097.1 GCA_944390955.1 uncultured Clostridia bacterium
CGGCGCAGAATACCACGGAGTCGGCGCATGGAGCGTGGTCACCTCAAGCCCAGCAAGCTCCGCAAGCCGCTTTGCTCTGTATATATGAAATTCATTCGTTATTACCGCCGCACTGTAGCTTCCGATATTATTATCGAGAATTTCCTTGGAAAATTTAAAATTCTCGCTTGTGCTCGTCGATTTTTCCTCACGGAGAATTTTTTCCTCCTGTATTCCGTTTGCGATAAGATGCCGCGCCATAGCCTCAGCCTCTGTTATATCCTCCTGAGGGCCCTGTCCCCCTGTCACTATAATGGCTGCATCCGGGTTTTTTTCCATATACTCAACAGCCGCATCGAGCCTTGCGGCCAAGGGCTCTGTCGGAGTCTCGCCGTTGACTCCCGCACCGAGCACAATAAGCACGTCCTCGTCATACGTTACAGTATCATTTATGCCGTAAATAAATAAAAACACAGAAAACACCACTGCAATGCACAAGCCTGCCGCTATAACAGTTTGCAGTATTTTTAATCCGCGCTTTTGAACAGCAAGGATCTTTTTCAAACATATCCCACATACGATCAAAAACGCCCCCATAGCAATAGTCAGGATCGTACCTATGTTAAAATTTGAGTAAAACGCAAAAAAAGTTCCGTCAACAAATAAAAATATCCCTATTATTAAAAACATAAGCCTGAGCGCCAATGTCATTACCATCCTTTTATACTTTTTCAACAGCAAGTAAAACAATCTGAATATCTACATTGGTAAAAAAGCTGCCGCATTTCTGCGGCAGCCGCATTAATTACTTTATAAGTCTTACCGCAATAACCTCACTGATACCCTTGAGCTTATCCAGCATATTTTCATCAATCGCATGATCTGTATTAATGATTGTGTATGCAACATCATTCTTTGATTTGCTTACCATATCGCAGATATTCACCTCTGAAAGAGCATCGGTAAACTGACCTATAACCTTCTTAACATTCTGATGGATTATAGCCACTCTCCCTATTCCGCTCATTGCAAGAGAGCAGTTGGGGAAGTTTACGGAATTTGTGATATTGCCGTTTTCAAGATAGTCAGCGATCTGTCTTGACGCCATCACTGCGCAGTTTTCCTCCGACTCCTCGGTCGATGCGCCGAGATGAGGGATAGCTATTATTCCCTTATAACCGATCGTTTCCTCATTCGGGAAGTCTACAACATAGCATGAAACCTTTCCGCTGTCGAGCGCCTGCTTTACAGCGTCGTTATTTACAAGACCGTTGCGCGCAAAGTTCAGTATCTTTACGCCATCCTTCATGGTAGCTATATTCTCCGCATTGATCGTATCCTTTGTAGCTTCCGAATAAGGGATATGTATCGTTATATAGTCGGCATTTTCATAAATTTCCTTGGGATCATTGACTTTCTTTACGTGTCTTGACAGCTTAAGAGCCGCATCAACCGAAAGATACGGGTCATAGCCTATTACATCCATGCCGAGTGTATAAGCGGCATTTGCAACAAGAATACCAATGGCGCCGAGACCTATAACTCCAAGAGTTTTGCCCTTTATTTCTGAGCCGGCAAAGTTAGACTTACCTTTTTCGACCTGCTTTGTAACATCGTCGCCTGTAAGCGTCTTTGCCCATTCAACGCCGCCGATTATATCTCTTGACGAAAGAATAAGCCCTGCTATAACGGCCTCCTTAACGGCATTGGCATTAGCGCCCGGTGTGTTGAACACAACTATTCCCTTTTCGGTACATTTGTCGATCGGGATATTGTTTGTTCCTGCCCCGGCTCTTGCAACAGCCTTCAGATTGCTGCCGAGCTCCATATCATGCATGTTGTAGCTTCTTAAAATTATACCGTCTGCATTTACGGCCTCGTTGTCTGTAATCGCATAGTCCTCGCCAAGCTGCGCAAGACCGCATTTTGCGATTTTATTTAAAGTAAGAATATTATACATTGTCAAACCGCTCCTTATTTATTTTCTTCCTCAAATTTCTTCATAAATTCAACAAGCTTGATAACGCCTTCCTTAGGCATTGCGTTATATATGCTGGCTCTCATTCCGCCTACCGTTCTGTGTCCCTTAAGGTTTACAAGACCTGCTGCCTTTGCCTCTTTTACGAATTTAGCATCAAGCTCATCGCTGCCCGTTACAAACGGAACATTCATAAGTGAACGGTCCTCAGGAACAACTGTGCCCTTAAACAGTTCAGACGAATCAAGGAAGTCATATAAAATCTTAGCCTTTTCCTCATTCAGCTTCTGGAGTGCCGCAACGCCGCCCTTTTCTTTTATCCATTCAAGAACAAGCTTAAGGATATATATTGCATATGTAGGAGGCGTATTGTACATTGAGCCGTTGTCGGCATGTATTTTATAATCGAGCATCGTCGGTGTTCCGTCAAGCGTCTCGCCTATAAGATCCTCTCTTACGATCACAAGTGTAACTCCCGCAGGTCCGAGATTCTTCTGCGCACCGGCGAACAGCAGTCCGAATTTTGTAACGTCTATCACCTCAGACATAACACATGACGATATATCTGCAACAAGCACAGCGTCAGTTTCTGGAAGCTTTGTGTATCTTGTTCCGTATATTGTGTTGTTGTAGCAGATATAGAAATAATCTGCATCAGGAGAAAATTTACTCTTATCTAATTTCGGAATATATGAAAATGTCTTGTCGGCAGATGAAGCCACCTTATTGACCGTTATAAACTTCTCGGCTTCTGCAGCTGCCTTTTTAGCCCACTGTCCCGTTATAACATAATCGGCCTTCTTGTTTTTCGCTGCCAGATTCATCGGGATCATAGCGAACTGTGTCGAACCTCCGCCCTGAAGAAACAGAACTTTGTAATTATCGGGAACATTCATCAGCTCACGTACAAGCGCTTCCGCATCATCTATGATAGCTTTAAAATCTGCCGAACGATGGCTCATTTCCATAACCGACATTCCGGCCGTCCCGTATTCCGTCATTTCCTTCTGTGCCTTCTCAAGCACTTCCAAAGGAAGCATTGAAGGTCCTGCCGAAAAATTGTATACTCTGCTCATTGCATCCATTCCTTTCTAAAATAGAAATCATCGTTTTTAACATCAACTAATATTATACACCACTTGAATAAGTAAGTCAATATAATTTTCCGATATTAACGCAATCTTTGTTAGAAAAATGTCTATTTTATCCGCTGATTTTTATTAAATTGTATATAAACGTCGATTATTTACAAAATTTATGCTATATATAGTGGTATAATTATCAGAAAAATCGATATATGGGCGCAAATTATGGCGGCCCGGGCTATATAAATATCCTGGTAGCGTCATATGCGTAAGCAAATTGAGCATATCTATCCATATCACAGCAGAGCATTAGCTATAGCCCACGCAATGCGTGACTGGTATTCTTCATCGGCAAGCTTCTGTTCTTCCTCGGGGTTTGAAAGAAAGCCGCATTCGACTAAAATTCCCGGAATAGATGTATTTTTCATCAGATACAGCGAGGACGAAGCCTCTCTTACTTCATGAGAGGAGGCTCCCGTTGCCTCCGCAAGAGCGTTCTGGATCTTTTCGGCTGTCATCTTTATGCTCTCATGCTTTGAGTCATAGAATATGTGCAAACCATTGACTGACGAATCGTTAAGGGAATTCATATGTATCGATATAAACAGGTCGGCGCCGGAGCCGTTTATTATCTCCAGACGCCTGTTCATGTCTGTCACCTTCATACTGCGTATAGTTCCGCTTCCGTCATGGAGCTCGCTGTCGTCCGTACGTGTAAGGATAACGTTAACGCCCCGTACTTCAAGTATCTCCTCAAGCTTCAGCACTATCGCAAGATTTATATCCTTTTCAAGCACTCCTGAAACGCCGACAGCACCACCATCCGGACTTCCATGCCCGGCGTCAAGAACTATCGTTTTTTCTCCTGTGGAAAAAGTCTCAATCGTTTTTGTCTGATTTACAGCCACGCCGGCAGCTATTCCGGTAATAGCTGCCGCAAAGCATATCATGATATTCCTTTTTGATAAAAACATGCCGCACCGCCTTTATATATATATACCATAATATCCATATGCGGCGCTTTTTAGATTGATGTTCATTTTATCTGTACGGCTGTCACTCCGGCAAGTATCATTATCCCGCCGAGGTATTGCATATTGCCGATAAATTCTCCAAGGAACACAGCTCCCAGTACAAGCGTTGTTATGGGTTCTATTGTAGAAAGTATCCCTGCCGTAGCCGCACCCTCATATTTAACTCCCGCCTGAAACAGCGGCACAGCCAGAAGTGTTACGAGCAGTGATATCATAAGCGAATATATCCATGCCTTTGGAGTCATGTCAAACGATATCCCGTGTACAAAAATTCCATATATGAGAGTTCCTGCACTTATCATAAGCATCGTATAAAAAGTCAGCTTGATATAATCCATTGAGTCAAGTCCCGATTTATCCATATACAATACATAAAAACTATAAAAAACCCCAGAAAGCAACGCAAGAATTATCCCTATTTTATCTGATACGCTGTTTATATCTACAAACATAAATATACCTATCGTCACCATCACGGCGGCTATTATCGTTGTGCGTTTTATCTTTTCATGATATATAAATGCAGACGCAAAGACTATTATAATAGGATATATGAAGTGAAGAGTCGTAGCCAGCCCCGCTGAAATATAGCCGTATGAAAGATATAAAAATACTATTGGCACCGCACCGCCGAATATCCCGAGGACCGAGACCTTTTTCAGTTCGGATCTTGTAAGCCTCAGCGACTTATGGTTTACCTTCATCAGAATAAATAAAAGCGGCACAGCCATAAACGCACGCAAAAATGCGAGCGTTACAGCTCTTGTGCCGCCTGAATACGCGTTTTTGGCAAGTATCGGTGCAAGACCGTATATAAATGCCGAAATCAAAAGACATATTTTACCTTTGCTGTTTATTAACCGTTCGCGCATAAAGCCTCTCCCTGTTTTGCAGTGAGCAGCTTTTAAAGATCATTGAGCTCGCTCATCCACATATTGACCGAGGCGTCACTTGGCATACGCCAGTCGCCTCTCGGAGAAAGTGCTGCCGAACCTACTTTAGGGCCGTCCGGAAGACACGAACGCTTAAACTGCTGGGCAAAGAATCTTCTATAGAAAACCTTAAGCCATTCGAGTATAAACCCGCGCTCGTACGTCCCATCAAACGCCTTTACCGCAAGGCGCAGTATCTTGGCGGGATGGAAACCGAATCTGAGCAGATGATACAGGAAGAAGTCATGAAGCTCATACGGTCCCACAAGGTGCTCTGTTTTCTGCGATATTTCTCCGTCCTTCGGCGGGAGCAGCTCGGGGCTTACCGGTGTTGCAAGAATATCTTCAAGAGTAGCACGAAGAATTTCGTTGTCCGTTCTTTTTGCCTCATAATCTACAAGATAGCGTATAAGTGTTTTCGGTACTCCGGCATTGACGGCATACATGCTCATATGATCGCCGTTATACGTAGCCCAGCCGAGTGCAAGCTCAGAAAGATCTCCCGTGCCGATAACAAGACCGCCGTTCATATTCGCAATATCCATCAATATCTGCGTTCTTTCCCTGGCCTGTGAATTCTCGTAAGTAACATCAAGTGTCTCACCGTCGTGGCCTATGTCCTCAAAATGGCGCGTTACAGCCGCCTTTATATTGATCTCCTTGAGCGTCACTCCAAGGGACTTAGCAAAATTCACCGCATTATTATACGTTCGTCCCGTAGTTCCGAAGCACGGCATTGTCACCGCAGTTATTCCGCTCCTGTCCCATCCGAGACTGTCAAAAGCCCTTACCGCAACAAGCAGAGCAAGCGTTGAATCAAGCCCTCCGCTGACGCCGACTACAGCCGTTTTTGCATGAGTATGCTCAAGGCGCTTTTTCAAGCCCATTGACTGTATTGCAAGGATCTCCTCACTGCGCTTTTCCCTTTTCGTTTCGTCACCGGGAACAAACGGGCTCGGATCGATGTGCCTTGTAAGCTCTGTTTTATCAATGTCAAAATCAACGTCTATAAACGTGTACTCATCAGCCCCGGAGCTTTTGTAGGTGGTAGCCTTTCTTCTTTCAATTAACAGTCTTTCCAGATCAAGCTCCGCATATACACATTCGTTTGTGAATTTTTTGCTTCTTGATAAAATAACGCCGTTTTCCGCTATTATATTATCTCCCGCAAACACCATATCGGTTGTCGATTCTCCATAACCGGCATCTGAATAAACATAGCCGCAGTAAAGTTTCGCCGACTGCGATCGTATAAGCATGCTTCTGTATTCGTCCTTCGCTATAAGCTCATCGCTTGCGCTAAGGTTTGCGATGACTGTCGCTCCCGCAAGTGCATGAGCACTTGACGGCGGATTCACAGTCCAAAGGTCCTCGCATATTTCTATACCAAATACAAACTCCGGCATAGAAACTGCCCTGAACAGCAGCTTCCCGCCTATAGGTACCGTTTTGTCTCCTATTTTTATATATCGTGTATCGTTAAAGCCTTCTCTAAAATGCCTTGCCTCATAAAATTCACCGTAATTCGGTATATTCATCTTGGGAACAAGACCTTTTATTTCACCGTGGTTTATAACGGCCGCACAATTATACAGATCGCCGTCAAACGCAACAGGCAAACCGGCGGCTATTATAATATCTGTGTCTGCCGTTTCCTTAGCAAGGCGGATAAGGCACCTCATCGCACCGTCAAGAAGCGGCTGCTGCAAAAACAGATCCGAACACGTATATGACGTTATTGAAAGCTCAGGAAAAACTATAAGCTTTGCACCGTTTTTGTAAGCCTCGCGGGCGATCTTGATCATATTTGAGGTATTATATTCTGCATCTGCGACCCTTATATCGACAGCAGCGCACGAAACCTTTATAAACCCGTCTTTCATCAAATGTTTTCCTCCTTGATCTTATCCCAGTATGCCTTGGCAGCCTGCTCTGTCTTATTTTGACCGTAGATATAATATTTTTTATCCTTGATATTATCCGGCAGATATTGTTGCTGTACATAATGATTCTTATAATTATGCGCGTATTTATAATCTATTCCGTGCCCGAGCTTTTCTGCACCCCCGTAATGCGAATCCTTTAAATGCTCGGGAACGTCGCCTGTATCTATCTCAGATAGGTCGGTCATCGCATCGCCTATTGCACATATGGCGCTGTTTGATTTAGGGGCTGTAGCAAGCAAAAGCACTGCCTCCGCAAGCGGTATCTGCGCCTCAGGGAATCCAAGCTGAAAGGCACTGTCAACGCACGCCTTTACAACAACTATAGCATTAGGGTACGCAAGACCTATATCCTCGGCCGCAATAACAAGCAGTCTTCGGCAAATGCTCTGCAGATCTCCTGCGCTTACAAGCCTTGCAAGATAATGCACAGCCGCATCGGGATCGGAGCCGCGTATGGATTTCTGGAATGCGCTCAGTATATCATAATGGCTGTCCCCATCCTTATCATATCTGAACGCCTTTCTCTGAGTGGCCTGCTGTGCAGCATCCATCGTTACGGACATATTTCCGTTTTTATCGGGCTTGGCTGCAAGAAATACTATTTCAAGCGCGTTCAGCGCCTTTCTTACATCACCATTTGCCGTATGAGCTATATGCGTAAGCACGCCATCTTCTATCGATATATTATAAGCTTTATAATCATCGATTATAAGAATATCCGCCGCACGCCGAAGAGCCGTTTCCACGTCTTCCGGCTCAAGCGGCTTAAATTCAAAGACAACACTTCTTGAAAGCACAGCGTTGTAAACATAAAAATACGGATTTTCCGTAGTACTCGCAATCAGCGTGATCTTACCGTTTTCCATAAACTCCAGCAGCGACTGCTGCTGCTTTTTATTAAAATGCTGTATCTCGTCAAGGTACAGCAGTACGCCCTCGGGAGCAAGGAAAGAATCGAGCGACAATACGATATCCTTTATATCGGACACTGAAGCCGTTGTAGCATTGAGCCGTCTCAACGTTTTTCCTGTCCGAGAGGCTATTATATTTGCGACGGTCGTCTTCCCTACTCCGGACGGGCCGCAAAAGATCATGTTCGGAATTTCATTGCGTTCTATAATATTGCGCAGAAGCTTTCCATCACCTAATAAATGCTGCTGACCACATACCTCGTCTATGCTCTGCGGGCGTATCCTATCCGCAAGCGGTGCTCTGTTCATCTTAAGTTTTCCTCTATTTCTTTATTTAATTCATCTACCTCTTCACGGCTTACAGTAGTCATATTCGACCAGCGGCATTCATCTATATGAGACATGAGCTCCTCAGCCTTTTTATATTCACCGCGCTTTACCGCTATCTGTGCGCCGTGATAATACGCTTCAACAAACTTTGGCGCATCGGCAATTATCTTGTCAGAGAGCTCGGCGGCTTTGTCGTATTCTCCCTTTTTATAATAGCATAACGATAGATTGTCCATTATGTCACGGTCATCACTATTGAAATCATACGCTTCCTCACAGAATTTCGTCACCTCGTCCATATCATCTCCGCGTATGAGCTTAAAATAGCCTATCATACCGTACATCTGCGTATTTTTATAACCGCTCTCAAACATCTCCATAGCGTCCTCCATTGCCTCGTCAAGACGCCCCTGCTTATAGTACACCATACACCTCTGCTGCTTTGCATTCATTTTAAAATTATTTTTTTTTGTATTTTTCATACGCACAATAGGGGTCAGCACTCTCTCAGCCTCATCAAAATCCCCGGTGCGCATCAAAGCGTACGCGTAATTTATGCGTATCTGTATTTTGGCATGCTTTGTATCGACCGATTTTTTATACAGACGCTTGGCCTCCTGAAAATTCCCATCAGCAAACGCCTTTTGAGCTCTCACCGCCCAGAATGTCGGAATATACTGGTATATAGCGTAAGCTATGACACACAAGCTTGCAATTATCCCCAAAACAATGCTGGTGCGGAATGCCAGAAATATAATTATCGCAACACATACAGCATATATAAATCCCATAATTAATCCCACTTTCTGACCGCAGATAATAATATCCGAATGCCGACTGCGGACATACGGCATCCTAAAATAAAGCGAGGACAACTCCCGGCGGATTCCGCAGCGGAAACGCCGGAGACGCCGTCCCCCTTGATCACCAATATTCAGCTGTTCCGACCGTCCTCGGGAACGGCAGTACGTCTCTGATATTCTGCATTCCTGTAATATACATAACAGCTCTATCAAAGCCGAGTCCAAAGCCTGCGTGCTTATTTGTCCCGTATTTTCTTAGGTCAAGATAAAAGCTGTAATCATCCTCGTTCAAACCGCATTCATGCATTTTCCGAACAAGCGTTTCGTAATTTTCCTCTCGCTGGCTTCCGCCTATTATCTCTCCCACTCCAGGAACAAGCAGATCCATAGCCGCAACCGTCTTGTTGTCATCGTTCAGCTTCATATAGAAAGCCTTTATTTCCTTCGGATAGTCGGTCACAAATACCGGCTTCTTGAATACATGTTCTGTCAGATAGCGCTCATGTTCGGTCTGAAGGTCGCTTCCCCATTCAACACGGTATTCGAAATTATCATTGTTCTTTTCGAGTATCTCAACCGCCTCGGTGTACGTTATTCTTGCAAATTCATTTGATACAACGTTATTGAGCCTGTCAAGAAGTCCCTTGTCGACAAAATTATTAAAAAACTCCATTTCTTCGGGTGCATTCTCAAGACAATAGTTGATTATATACTTGAGCATATCCTCCGCCAGATCCATATCATCCGCCAAATCGGCAAACGCGATCTCAGGCTCTATCATCCAGAATTCCGCAGCATGACGAGTAGTGTTAGAGTTCTCAGCTCTGAAGGTAGGTCCAAAAGTGTATACATTTCTGAATGCCATACAGAACGTTTCAACGTTCAGCTGTCCGCTTACCGTAAGATTCGTTGCCTTGCCAAAGAAATCCTTTGAATAATCAACAGCACCATCGTTAGTTTTTGGAAGATTATCCATATCAAGCGTTGTTACCTTGAACATCTCTCCTGCACCCTCGCAGTCACTCCCCGTAATTATCGGTGTGTGTACATATACAAAGCCGCGCTCTCCGAAAAACTGATGTATTGCCTGCGCTATAAGTGAACGCATGCGGAATACCGCAGCAAATGTGTTTGTTCTCGGACGCAGATGCGCTATAGTTCTCAGATATTCAAATGAGTGCCGCTTTTTCTGAAGCGGATAATCCGGTGTTGAGGCTCCCTCTATCATTACATCCTCGGCCTTCAGCTCAAACGGCTGTTTTGCATCCGGTGTGAGCACCAGTATGCCGCGCGCCGTTATGGCTGCACCTACATTGAGCTTTGAGAGTTCCTTAAAATTCTTGAGCTTCTCCTCTTCGATCACTATCTGCAAATTCTTAAAAAAGCTTCCGTCGTTAAGCTCTATAAAGCCGAAGCTTTTTGATACTCTTATCGTTCGTATCCATCCCGATACCGTTATTTCCTTTCCGGCATATGAATCCGTTTCACGAAACAATCGTTTTACAAGTGTTTCCATATGTGTTATCCTTCCTGTTTGATTATAATAATTCTATTCCGTGCTCTTTACAGGTCTTCACCATATCGTCGCTCCATACCGACGCCTGGACCTCGCCGATGTGAGCCTTACCAAGCATAAGCATGCACAACCTTGACTGACCTATGCCGCCGCCTATCGTATATGGAAGTTCTCCGTTAAGAAGCTTCTTATGAAAATCCATCTGCAGGCGTTCCTCGCAGCCGCTCTCCGCTATCTGCTTTTTCAGCGCTTCCTCATCAACTCTTATTCCCATGCTTGAAAGCTCAAAGGAAATATCAAGCAGCGGATAATATACAAGTATATCTCCGTTAAGCTCCCAGTCGTCATAATCAGGGGCTCTGCCGTCATGCTTTTTGCCTGATTTTAGAACTTTTCCGATCTGCATGAGAAATACTGCCTTCTTTTCTCTTAGGAGCTTATCCTCTCTTTCCTTAGGCTCAAGCTCAGGATACATGTCCTCAAGCTCCTGTGTCGTTATGAACGTTATATCCTCCGGAAGCTTCGTATCAAGCTCAGGATAATTCTGCTTTATGATAGCATTTGTTGACTTTATAGCTGAATATATCTTCTTGACCGTGCTTTTCAGAGTATCGATATTTCTGTCCGACTTATCTATTACAGCCTCCCAGTCCCACTGGTCAACATAGATGGAATGAAGATTATCAAGCACCTCATCGCGTCTTATAGCGTTCATATCGGTATAAAGTCCCTCACCCTTCGGGAATTTATACTTACCGAGAGTAAGTCTCTTCCACTTTGCAAGCGAATGTACTATCTCAAGACGTCCTCCAGCACCGGGTGCGTCAAAATCAACAGGCCGTTCAACGCCGTTAAGATTATCGTTTATACCTGTTTCCGGTCTTACAAAAAGCGGCGCGGATATTCTTTGAAGATTAAGAGCGTTTATAAGCTCCCTCTGAAAAGTATCCTTGATCGATTTGATAGCTTCTTCTGTGCGCCTTCCGTTAAGTTTTGACTTGTAGCCTTCCGGCAAAATAAGAGACATGTCCACAAATACTCCTTTGCGTTTTTATTTTTTATCAATTATTTCTATGCTGTCAAGAGTTGCTTTGAAATTCACTCTTATCGCTTCAAGGTATTCCCTTCTTAAAAGCGCCTGCTCCTTTTTTTCTTCCTTACTCAGGCCTTCGGTCTTTGCTTTTTTTGCCAGCTCGTTTATTCTTGCGATCTTTTTCTTGTCCAAAGCAATTCTCCTTTCACTCCGCGAAAAGCCGTTCCGCGGACACTATCATATATTGTACATGATTTATGCAAAAATTGCAAGGGGTATACGATAGTTTTTTTATTTTCGGTAACATTTTTTTTATAAAACTCATAGTATACATTACAAACCGCAAGAAAGGAGGGGCTCCGGAATGAGTGACTGCTGCGAGAACAACTACGGTGGTATGATGAACAACAACCACGGTGGCTGTAATTTTGACCTTGATATGATCCTCTGGGTTCTTATCATAATCGTTATCGTAACATGTATGTGTGACTGATATTTAAGCATTTAACACAAATGCTGTCAGGGGCTGCCGCTTTTCGATGCGGCGGCCCTACTTTTTACACAAAAGCTCGTTTAAGCACCGAATCCATGTTATCCGCAGGGATGAATTTAATATTTTTCCGTATTTCCTTGGGAATATCGTCTATATCCGGCTTGTTTTCTTGCGGGATGATAACTGTCTTTATTCCGGCCCTGTATGCGGCAAGCGATTTTTCCTTTAATCCACCTATCGGTAGCACACGGCCTCTTAAAGTTATTTCACCTGTCATAGCAATATCATTCCTTACAGGTTTGTTTGAGAGTGCGCTTACAAGTGCCGTTGCCATAGTAATCCCAGCTGACGGTCCATCCTTCGGAACAGCCCCCTCCGGAACATGTATATGAATATCCTTATTTTTATAAAAATCACCGTCTATCCCAAGCTCCTCGGCACGTGAGCGTATATAGCTTATTGCGGCCATTGCTGATTCCTTCATAACGTCGCCGAGCTTTCCCGTAAGCTCTATCTTGCCTGTTCCGTCCATGACGTTCACTTCGACCGACAAGGTCTCGCCGCCTACAGACGTCCATGCCAGACCGCGAACAATCCCCACCTCGCTCTTATCATTCATCTGTTCGATATGATAGCGGTGCTTGCCGAGATATTTTTCAAGCGTCCGCGGCGTAATTTTTACAGACCGCTTATCGTCATCAAGCATTGTCTTAGCGGCCTTCCGCGCAAGCGACTCCAGAGTCTGCTCAAGCTTTCTGACGCCGGCCTCACGCGTATAATAATCAATGATATCCTTTAACGCCTCATCCGTTACGGTAAACTGTTTTTCCGTAAGACCATTTTTTTCAGCCGCCTTTTTTATAAGATAACCCTTTGCAATATGAAATTTTTCTTCATATGTATAGCCCGAAAGCTCGATGATCTCCATTCTGTCAAGCAGCGGGCGCGATATGGTATCAAGCGTATTGGCAGTCGTTATAAACAAAACCTTTGACAGGTCAAACGGCACCTCAAGATAATGATCCCTGAATGACGAATTCTGCTCATAATCAAGCACCTCGAGCAGTGCTGCCGACGGATCGCCCTTATAATCTGCGGCCATTTTGTCGACCTCATCAAGAAGCAGGAGCGGATTTTTTGTGCCGGCCTCCTTCATGGCAGCCATTATGCGTCCCTCCATTGCGCCTATATATGTTTTTCTGTGTCCGCGTATGTCCGCCTCGTCGTGTATACCGCCGAGAGATATTCTTACATATTTCCGCCCGAGCGCTCTTGCGACCGATTTTGCAACAGATGTCTTTCCGACTCCGGGAGGTCCCACAAGACATAAGATCGCCGTGCTCTTTCCGCCCGTAAAATGCCTTACGGCAAGATATTCGAGTATCCTATCCTTGACTTTTTCAAGCCCGTAGTGATCTTCATTCATGATTCGTTCAGCCTCCTTTATATCAAACGTCTCCTTTGTGAGCTTATTCCACGGCATATCGAGCACAGTATCAAGATAACTGCGTACTACACCACTCTCCGCCGATGACGGTGCAAGTCTTGAAAAACGGTCAACTTCCTTTAAAAGCTTTTCCTTTATCTCCTTTGATGCTTTAAGCTTATTGATCTTTTCCCTGTATTCATCCGATTCCTCAACAGGGTCCGCATTTTCTCCGAGCTCTTTATTTATGACCTTAAGCTGTTCTCTCAGATAATATTCACGCTGATTTTTATCGATACTTTCCTTCACCCGCCTTGCGATCCTGTGCTCCAGCTTTAAAATACCTGTCTGATTATGCAGAGCACTCATAACAAGCTCTGCACGTGCGCACACATCAAGCTCTTCAAGAATAGTCTGCTTGACCTCCGCCTTAAAATCCACGCCTGCGGCTATAAGATCACAGACAAGTGACAGATCATCGGTCGACATAACAGCCATAAACTGATCCGTAACCATACGCGGAAGCTGCGATACATATTCCTCATATACAGCCTTCACCTGCCTTATGTATGCCTCGTCCAGCTTATTATCTATATCAGCATGATCGCCGACGCCTTCTATTACGGCCTGCAAATACGGCGCCGACGATATTTTTTCTCTGAGAATACCTCTGTGCAGGCCCTCAACGATAACACGCACGCCGTTGCCCGGGATCTTCATTACCTGCTTTATCCTTGAGACAGTGCCCATAGCATAAATATCACCTATTCCAGGTGTTTTTACATCGGGGTTCTTCTGAGCCGTAAGAAAAACTTCTGTTTTTTCATCGGCGGCTGTTTCAAGAGCTTTTATTGAAACATCGCGCCCGGCATCAAAGTTAAGCGTCATTCCCGGAAAGATAACTATCCCGCGCATAGGCACAACGGGAAGCACTTCCATGTTATTCATATATATCAAGTCCTTTCAAACATATAACCATTAAATTTTATAATGAACTTTATTATACATAATTTTTTATTATATTGCAATATTTTTTTTATAAATTTTTATTTTGTTTACAAATATGAACTCAAAGAGACCGGCGTATCATACGCCGGCCTCTTTACAATCCTACCCTTTTACCCTTGCAGCAAATACCTTTTATCCTTATAGCAAATGTTATATACATATAATTATGATATTATCAATCTGAACGTTACCGTATCAGAATCCATTTCAACGCAGTTCTGGTCATATTCGATCCCCGCGTTGTTCATCGCCTCAAGAAATTCCTCCATCCTATCGGAGCTGACGCTGTAGCAGTCACCGTCGCTTGCGATAGAATATTCGCTTATTATCTCTCTGGCGCGCTCCGCATTTGCGGAAGAAACCTCAATTGAATTTGAAGTTTCCGTTGAGCGTGAGTATCCGCTTCCTCCTCCGGAACCGCCGCCCGACGCATTATCATTTGCTTCGGGAAGTGAATACAGACTCGGATCCATCATGGAATTTACAGCTATTTCATCTTCATCCGAAGTATCTGCCGATGCAACCATTGTATCGTTATTGCTCGGTGTTACTTCAGGGACAGACGTTCCCGAACTCGCCTCTGTACTTTGAGGTGCTTCCTCTGTTCCCTCACTGAATGTATGTGATTCCGGAGTGACTGCCGGTTGATTATTGGAGCCTGTCATATTATTTGCTTCTGGTGCATTATATTCTTCTTGAATCGGCTCTGCCGTTACTCTCGGACTAAGCGTAGGAGTTGACGGTGTCGATTTATTTGATTTATTAGAAGGAATTGCTGTCGCAACAGGCTTTTGTGTTGCTCTCGGAACAGTTGTGTTTGATACCGAGCCTGAGCCTGATGAAGCAGGTCTTGTTGTCGGTCTCAATGAAGGAGCCGCCGAAGCCGATGGTGTACTCGTCGGTTCCGATGTTTTATCCGGTGCTTTGGCATTCTCTGCATCCTGAGGGCTTTCGGTACTAAGATTCGTGATCCCGACAGGCACTTCAGAATCCGATCCTCTCATTTTGTCGACAAATTCAGTACTGTTCACTCCTATAACAACAGCTAACATAACACAAGCAGCCGCAGCGCTGTATCTGTATCCGTGATGTTTTAGGTATGTCCATACTCCCGGCGGTCGTTCCCTTGCTGGCTTTTCCTTATCTATCCGCTCATTGAGCTTTGAAATAAAGTCATCGGGAGCCTTAAGCTCGGGAAGAGACCTGACAGTCTCAAGCAGTTTATTATAGCTTGCCCACTCCTCGGCGCAGCTGCCGCATGTTTCAGTATGCTCCAAAAACTCTGCCCTCTCGCTGACAGAAAGATTTTCGTAATCGGCAAGCTTTTTATGAAAATTCTCACAATCCACGAGCTTTCCCCCCTTTCTCAAATGTTTATGCATATAGGATATTTATATGCAGCCGCCGTTGCATACCTAATAACAGTAGACAGCCGCTCATCAAACAATCCCTGCCTTGAAATTATCAAAATACTGTATTGACACAACATATTGTGCACATCTATTCTGATGTAATGCACATATATGCACATATCATTACCGCTATTTCATTATATTAGACGTTTCAGCTAACGATTTTGTTCCACTTTTTCAGAAATAATTTAAAATATTTTTATACAGATTCAGAATCCTGATCCTCAAGGCGCTGCTTTAGCGCCATTCTTGCCCTGTTAAGTCTTGATTTTACCGTCCCTACGGGACATTGCAGTATAGCCGCAGCTTCCTCATAGCTTTTCTGCTGTATATCGCAGTAAGTAATAATTTCCCTGTACTCCGCTTTTATGAGGCTGAGTGCCATCCGTACACGCTTCTGAGCCTCAGACTGCTCAAGGGCACCTTCGGGTGTATAACGAGTATCTTCGATATCCATCCTGTCCTCGTCATAATCGCCCGTGTCGATGCTTATCACATTTGATCGCACCTGCCGTTTTCTCAGAAGATCCTTGCACACATTGGAACAAATTTTATAAAGCCATGTTACAAAAGAAGATTTTTCCTCAAACGTGCCTATGTTTTTATACACCTTGATAAAAATCTCCTGGGCCGCGTCATATGCGTCCTCACGGTTAGAGAGCATACTGTAGGAAAAATTGACAACCTGATCCTGATAACGGAGTACAAGCTCGTTGAAGGCCTCACGGCTGCCTCTTTTGCACTGCTTTATTAACTTTTTCTCCTCCAACAAGCTTTCACCGCCTTTTCGTTTAAAGGTTTATCAGAATTGTTTTATTCGGTTCATATACGAATCATATGCCGAGGAAATATCCTCCATACAGTCGCCTCCGAACTTATCGAGAAACGCTTTTGCGATCTCAAAAGCGACAGCAGCCTCAACAACCACGGAGCATGCCGGAACGGCACAGGCATCGCTGCGCTCAACAGATGCCTTTACCGGTGACTTGTCTGTGATTTTTACGGTATCGAGAGGGTTATACAATGTCGGAATCGGCTTCATTGCTGCGCGGACTATTATCGGTTCGCCGTTTGACATTCCTCCCTCTATACCACCCGCGTTATTTGTCTTTCTGTGATAGCCGTTATCATAGACAATGCAGTCATGAACCTTTGAGCCGCAGTCTGAGGCTACTCCGAAGCCCATACCTATTTCAACGCCCTTTATTGCCTGCACGCTCATCACGCCAAAAGCAATATTGGCATCGAGCTTTCTGTCATAATGAACATAGCTTCCAAGACCTGGAGGCAGGTTGAATACACGCACCTCAACAATCCCGCCTATGCTTTCACCGCTTGTTTTTATCATATCTATATATTCCATGGCGGCCTTTTCGCGTTCAGCATCTCCAAAAGCAACGGGCGAATTTCTTACACGATCGTAAAATGCTTCATCAAGCTCCGGAGCTGAATCCTCAACCTCTCCTATCCTGACAACACGTCTCCTGAACTCTATTCCGAACGGCTCAAGAGCCTGTCTAACAAGCGCACCTACGGCAACTCTTGCAGCAGTCTCCCTTGCGCTTGCGCGCTCAAGTACGTTTCGCAGGTCTCTGTGATTATATTTCATGCCGCCGGTAAGATCCGCATGACCTGGGCGCGGACATTCGACCGCTCTCTTTCCGTTTGACTCCTCCGTCCCCATGATCTCAGACCAGTTCTGCCAATCTCTGTTCTCTATCCGCATCGCTATCGGACTCCCGAGAGTAATTCCTCCGCGTACTCCCGAAAGTATTTCCGCCGTATCCTTCTCTATAAGCATACGCCCTCCGCGTCCATGACCTTTTTGACGCGCGGCAAGAGCGCTGTTGATCTTTTCGATATCTATTTTTACGCCCGATGGCATTCCCTCAACGATAATCGTCAAACATTTGCCATGAGTCTCTCCAGCTGTAAAATATCTTAGCATCATCACTGTTCCTTTCATTTAATATGCAAGCTATAACAACACATATTATTATTCATTCTAACACTTTTATAAAATTTTTTCAAGTATTTTTGTGAAATTATAATCATTATATATGCATATTGCTTGCATCGATCCGGTTATTTTACTTTTTTCTATTTTTCTATTGACATATTATACCCAGGTGGGTATAATATACATATACCCCTAACGGTATAATGAATGGAGGGATCATATGAGTAAATTTATTTCAAAGCTTGAGGATTTCCTTGAGCTCGGAGGAACAAAAAAGGATATCACGCTTCTTGTAATATCCGGAGCGTCTTTGATATTAAGCCTGGCAGGATTAAACCCGTTCCCGTTTGACATTGCATGGTTATCGATCATACTGTGCGGCGTTCCAATTATTCTTGAGGCGTTTATAGGGCTTGTCACAGCCTTTGATATTAAGGCGGATGTACTTGTTTCGCTCGCACTTATAGCCTCGGTATGCATTGGAGAGGATTTTGCCGCAGGTGAGGTCGCGTTTATAATGCAGCTCGGCGCTCTGCTTGAAGAAATGACCGTCGCCAAGGCACGCGAAGGCATCGAAAAACTCGTCAATTTAACGCCGCAGACGGCACGCGTCATACGCAGCGGATGCGAGGAAATAATCCGCGCGGAGAATGTGCAGATAGGCGATACCGTTCGTGTACTCCCCGGCGAGACCATACCGGTAGATGGTATCATACTTTCGGGCCAAACCTCGGTCAATCAGGCGGTGATGACCGGCGAATCGCTGCCTGTCGATAAGGGTAAAGGCGACGAAGTCGCAAGCGGAACGGTAAATAAAAAAGAAAAGTTTGAGATGAGAGCTGTGAAAGTCGGCGAAGACAGCTCAATACAGCGCATGATACGTCTCGTTCAGTCAGCCGATGCGGGAAAAGCAAAAATCGTAGGAATCGCTGACAGATGGGCGACATGGATCGTTGTGATCGCACTGACAGCATCGGTGCTCACATGGCTCATTTCAGGCGAAATAATACGCGCAGTTACAATACTTCTGGTATTCTGCCCATGCGCTCTTGTACTTGCTACTCCAACAGCAATAATGGCCGCGATAGGCAACGCCACAAA
>CALXRY010000098.1 GCA_944390955.1 uncultured Clostridia bacterium
GTGATAAAGACAAAGGAAGCAGAAGTGAGGTATTCGGCAGCAAAGGCTGAAAACTTCTTTAAGCTTAAGCTTGGAAAGATCAAGAAAGGAGTAACGCTATGAACAGTATATCCGACGCCGTATCAAAATATGTCGGCATGAGGATAAAGCATTTGGCAGACACGCTCAGCCATGCCGGCACAAAGGCAGAGCTTGCAGAGCTAAGACGCGGCATAGGCAAAAAGCCCGGAGAGCTGCCGAAGCTGTGGGGGAGCTTTTTGGCCGACCTTCCCGAGGAGCTTGAGAGCGACTCGAAGGATATCACCTATGCCGAATGGGCGGTGTATACGGCTTTGACGCTGTATGCGCTCCATCAGCAGGGAAATTCCGAATCGGTCAATTCCGGAGACGCGGAATACCGTCTCGGCAGTGCCGTAAGAAAGCTTGTAAGGTCGCAGGACGATGAGGAACGCGTTATGAGACGTTTCTCGGCAATGGCAACGTCGTCAGATATGGTTGAGCTTTCCCACCATCTAAGGTCGATGATACAGCTTTTAAAGGCAGGCAATGTGCGTCTTGATTATGCCGATCTCGCAAAGGATCTGTACCGATATCAGTATGCGGACAGCATCGCAAATGTAAGGCTCAAATGGGGGCGCGATTATTACAGAGAAGACAGAAGAAAAGCACAGGAAGCAAACAAAAATGAAACCAATGGAAAGGAAGAATAGAAAATGAGTAATTTGTATGTGGATTTACATATTATACAGACAGTACCGCCAAGCTGCGTCAACAGGGACGATACCGGAAGCCCAAAAACGGCTGTTTACGGCGGAACGACAAGAGCAAGAGTATCATCACAGGCATGGAAGCGTGCCGTAAGGCTGATGTTTAAAGAAAATTTGAACAATGAGCTCCTCGGTGACCGCACAAAGCATGTTGTCGAGCTGGTGGCGTCACAGATAAAAGCCGTTGGCGGCTCGTTCGAGGAAGAAAAATGCATGAAGCTTGCAAATGACGCCTGCAAGGCCGCGGGGATATCGATGGATAAAAAGAAGGAGCAGCAGTCGGATGTCCTGATGTTCATAAGCTGTGCGCAGGCACGTGAGCTGGCGCGTCTTGCTGTTGAAAAGCACAATGGCGGTGATATAGGAAATGACGCTTTCAAGGCTGCGCTGAAGGCTCAGCCGTCGGTAGATATGGCGCTCTTCGGCAGGATGGTAGCGTCCGACCCATCGCTCAATTATGACGCGGCGGCGCAGGTAGCTCACAGCATCTCCACACACACGGTACATAACGAATACGATTATTTTACCGCAGTGGACGATCTTGCACCTGAGGACAACGCGGGCGCAGGGCATCTCGGAACGGTAGAATTCAATTCCGCAACGCTGTACCGCTATGCGACGGTCAACGTGAACGAGCTTTGCAAAAGTCTCGGCAAGGATATCACGATAAAAACTGTAAGGGACTTTGCTAAGGCGTTTGTGTGCTCCATGCCGACCGGCAAGCAGAATACATTTGCAAATCGAACATTACCTGATTATGTATATATTACAGTGCGCAGCGATCAGCCGGTCAATCTTTCGGGAGCCTTTGAAAAGCCGGTATCGGGCAAAGGCGGGGGATATGTCGAAGGCTCCGTAAAGGCACTTGCGGCATATTCCGATATGATATACAAAAATTTTGCGTCAAAGCCGCTTGCGGCATGGGATGTCGGTCTGTCGTCTTTCGGCGCGGCCGAAAAGCATGTTGATTTTTCGGAGCTGCTCGGTGAGTTTGCGGAGTATGTTGAGGAAAAGCTCGTGGAAGCAGAGGTGATGTAATATGCCTACGCTTTTGCTAAGGCTTGCGGGACCGCTCCAGTCATGGGGGAGCAGCTCGAAATTTGAGATAAGAGGAACGGAGAGCGAACCGACAAAAAGCGGAGTGATCGGTATGCTTGCCGCGGCTCTCGGAAGAAGACGCGATGAGCCTCTTGACGATCTCAGCGCGTTAAAGTTCGGCGTAAGGGTGGACAGGCCCGGTGTGTTGCTCAGGGATTTCCACACTGCAAGGGCTGTTATAACCGAGAAAAAAACTGTTTCATATGTAACGTACCGGCATTATCTCTCAGATGCAGTATTTCTTGCTGCCGTAGAAAGCGATGATGTTGAATTCCTGAAAAGCATAGAAAATGCTTTGAAGTGCCCGGTATTCCCGCTTTTTCTTGGCAGGAGGTCATGCCCGCCCACGCTGCCGATATCGCTTGGTGTAAAAAACTGTACACTGCTTGAAGCACTCAGGAATGAGAACCCGCTTATCGATACCTTGGGCAAAAAAACGGATATGCGTATTCGCTGTGACGCGCCTGCGGGACGAGCGAGGAAGCACGATGTGCCTGTCTCGTTTAATGTTTCACACAGAAAATACGGTTACAGACATGAGACTGAGGAAGTGATCTCGTTCGGCAGTGACGAGGAACACGATCCGATGGTGGAATTGTGAGGTGCTGTATATGTATTTATCAAGGATAGAATTGGATGTAAACAGGCGTAAGACCATGAAGGCGCTCACGTCGCCGTCTATCTTTCACGGTGCTGTGGAATCGTCGTTCAAAGGAGAAAAAAAGAGAAGGCTATGGCGTGTGGATGCTCTAAGGGGAAAACAATATATTCTTATTCTAAGCGAGGATACGCCGGAGCTTGAGGAGTTTTCTGAGCAGTTCGGGTATCCGGGCAGATATGAGGTAAAGAGCTATGCCGGACTGATTGACCGCATAACAGAAGGCACTAAATGGAGATTTAGGTTGGCGGCAAGCCCAACATATACGGTTCGTTCGGGAGAATACGGAAAACGCGGAAAGGTCAAGGCTCACAGAACGGAGGAGCACCAGCGCGAGTGGCTTTTGAAAAAGGCAGAGCAGAATGGCTTTGCGCTTAGTAATGATGATTTTTCGGTGAATGGTGCGGAATTTTTGGAGTTTCGCAAAAAAAACAGCGACGGCTCAAAAGCTGTGCAGATGATCGCAGTGACGTATGAAGGAATATTGGAGGTAACAGACAGGGAAAAATTCAAAAATGCGCTTTGCGATGGCATAGGACGTGAAAAGGCATACGGCATGGGATTGCTTACTGTTATGAGGTGCGGCAATGGCTGACGGTATGTTAAAGCCGGAGCTTGAGCTGCTTCCGCAAGTCAGCGACAGGATGACGTTCATATATCTTGAGCGGTGCCGTATAAGCAGGCAGGACAGCGCAATAAAGGTCATTGACGATAGGGGTGTTGTACATATACCTGCAGCATATATCACGGTATTGCTGCTCGGACCGGGTACCGACATTTCGCATCGGGCCGTTGAACTCATAGGTGACAGCGGGGTAGGGATGGTGTGGGTAGGGGAGCATGGCGTGCGCTATTATGCTCACGGCAGGGCTCTTAACTCACATACAAGACTGCTTGTCCGCCAAGCTGAGCTTGTTTCAAACACAAGGAAGCATCTTGCGGTGGTGCGAAAAATGTATAGACTGAGGTTCGGGGACGGAGAGGATATAAGCAGGCTCACCCTTCATCAACTGCGGGGACGCGAAGGCAGCAGAATGCGCTCGGAATACAGAAGACAGTCAAAAAAATATAAAGTTCCATGGAACGGCCGTAATTACGATCCCGACGATTTTCATGCGGGAGATCCTGTAAATCAGGCACTCTCCGCAGGGAACGTATGTCTTTACGGACTTGCACATGCCGTAATATCGGCACTTGGCTGTTCGGCCGGGTTGGGATTTATACATGTAGGGCATGAATGGTCGTTTGCATATGATATAGCGGATCTTTACAAGGCGGAAATAACAATACCGATCGCGTTTGAAATGGCGGCAGAGCTGAAGCCGGAGGGAAAAGAACCGTCTAAAGAGTTTGCAGGCGAGGTGCGCAGGCGTATAAGAAATAAGGCAGTTTCGATGCATTTGCTTGAGCGTATGGTGGCTGATATAAAATATTTGCTGTCAGAGGATGAGGTGACTGACGAAAAATATGAAACGGTATACTTGTGGGATAATATGAAAGGAGAAGTGCAGAACGGGATACAGTATCATGAAAATGATGATACGCCGAGGTATGAGGATGAATTTGAATATATAGCCTACGATGATGAAGTGGAGGACAGCGATGATAGTAGTGACGATCAATAACTGTCCTCCGAAACTGAGAGGAGATCTTTCAAAGTGGTTGTTTGAGATAAACACCGGTGTTTTTGTGGGAAATGTAAATGCACGCGTAAGGGAAAGGCTTTGGGAAAGGATATGCGAAAATATCGAGTACGGACAGGCAACTATGGTGTACAGTGCAAAGAATGAACAGCATATGGAGTTTCGTATTCATAATTCGGCATGGGAGCCTACTGACTTTGACGGACTGACGCTTATAAAACGACCGCTGCCGGGTTCAAAACAAAAAAGCCAGGAGGAATTGAAAGAGGGCTTTAGTAAGGCTTCAAAAAGACGAATGGGACGTAGAAGAAAAAACGACAGCGAAAAAAAGAAATATGCTTTTTTGGATATTGAAACAACAGGGCTTGACAGAGAAACGGATGAGATAATAGAAATAGGTGTGGTTTGTACCGAAGGTATGACCATAACCGAAAGATGGAGCACACTGATAAGAGTATCGAGACATATACCTGAATGCGCGGCACAGCTTACAGGTATAAGCGATGCCATGACTGCAGCTGAAGGTATAGATCTTTCAGAGGCTCTTGCGCTGCTTAAAGAAAAGCTCAGCAACAGGGTGACTGTTATATATAATGCGTCGTTTGATATGGCATTTCTAAGACGTGCTGAAAAGAGGATTGGTTGCAGCATAGGTTTTGGCAGAGTGATAGATGCTTTGACTATGGCGAAAAAAATAGATGATATTCCTGATCATAAATTGGCAACTATTGCGAATTTGTTGGGAATAGATGTCGAAGAACAGCATAGGGCGATAAACGACTGTGAGCTGCTGTGCAAAGTGTTTTTTAAACTGAATGAAATTTAAACGATGCACACAAAAACGTGGCTTAGCTATGGGATCTTTTAGTCTTGTCCCCGCACATGCGGGGGTGATCCCTGTCCTGCCGGGCCTCCAAGCGGTAGGGGTAGCGTGTCCCCGCCCGTGCGGGGGGGATCCTCGCGAACGAGTTTGTACGCGGAGACGGCTTTGCTTGTCCCCGCACATG
>CALXRY010000099.1 GCA_944390955.1 uncultured Clostridia bacterium
TGCGGGAGTGATAGCGACAATCCTTATGGTGATAAACTTTTTTAGCGTTGCGCTCGTCGGCAGTGATGTATCAACAGTATCGAGCGGGCAAAGAGCGCTTCTTGCTGAGATCAGCGATAGCCTTGAAGCAGGCAGCCGCGAGGTTTCGCTGCCGGAGGGCTACTGGTGTATGCTTATCGATGAGAGCGGCAATGTAGTGTGGGACCAGGACAAACCTGATGATGTGCCGGATACGTACACAATAAACGATATCGCGCGCATGTCAAGATGGTTTTTAAATGATTATCCGGTATACACCAGAACGGAGGATTATGGGCTTCTTGTTCTTGCAAAGCCCAAAAATGCCGTCGGGAAATATCAGATGGAATATTCTATGAGCTGGTTTGACAGCCTGCCGCAGAGATTGGTGTATGTTCTGCTTTTTAACCTCCTTTTGGCAACGGTGCTTGCCTGTGTATTTGGGACTAGTCTATACCGCAGAATACGCGAGCTTACGCGAGGCTTAAGCGATCTGCGCGCAGAAAAGCCGGTAAAGCTGCGGGAACGCGGAATATTCAGAGATATCTATCGTAATATAAACATCACATCTTCGGCGATAGAACGAAAAAATAATGCTTTGAGCATCCGCGAGAGTGCAAGGCAGAACTGGATAGCCGGTATCTCTCATGATATAAGAACTCCTCTTTCGGTCATTTCCGGAAATGCCGAGGTGCTCTCCTGCGACAAAGCACTCAGCGAAGCTCAGCAAAGCAAGGCCGCTGTGATCCTCTCGAACAGCATAAAAATAAAAAAGCTCATCGACGATCTTAACGTTATCTCATCGCTTGAGTATGATATGCAGCCGGCACGCAAGGCGTCCGTCAGGATATGTCCGCTGCTTAGGAGCGTTGTCACCGACATCATAAACAACGGTCTTTCGGAGAAGTTTCCGATAAGCCTCGACCTAAAATACGAAAAGGCCACCGTTACCGGCGACGCGCAGCTTCTGGAACGTGCTGTGTTCAATCTTATAAACAACGCCATAGTCCACAACAAGGGCGGCTGCAATATAAATATAACCGAGGAAAAGCAGGGCGACTGCGTAAAGATCACGATCTCGGACGACGGTACGGGGATTCCGGAAGAGATACTCCAAAATATAAGCACGATACCAAAAACTGCGCACGGTCTCGGGCTCCCGATGGCGTATAAAATAGCCGACGTACACGGAGGACGCCTCGCAGCAAAAAACGACGGCGGTTTTATCGCGGCACTCATCCTTCCGCTTGAATAGACTTTATTTTCTGTGCTGCCTGCGGTATTCTGTCGGCAGCTGCTGCATTATATCCTTGAACGCCTTTGTGAATTTACCCTGCGTTTCATAGCCAACCTTTTCCGCAACGGCGGCTATGCTGTCGTCTGTGGTGCGAAGCAGCTCGGCTGCAAGGTGCATTCTGTGATCCTTCATATACGCGGCTATCGGCATACCGTATACGGCCTTGAAGACCGACTTCAGCGTTGATGTATTTATAAGGTACTTCTTCGATAGCTCCTCGATCGTAAAACGCCGCTCCGGATGTTGCACCAAAAAGCCGCGTATCTCCTTTATAAGCTCCGCCTTCTGAGAAACGTAAACTCCATCTTCCTGTTCGGAGCTGCCGGAATCTTCTGTACCAGACGGGCATGCTATCTCAACCATTTTCTCTATCATCTTATGCAGGAGCTGAGCCTGCTCCGTATCAGCTGCCCTGTAATATACCTCCTTGCCGTCTCTCCTGCTAAGGATCAGTCCATAGGTCTTGAGCTGCTTTAAATGATGCGAGACCGCCGGGCTGCTCATGCTCATTGCCGAGGAAATATTGATAACGCATTCCTCGCAGTGGCACAGCATCCAGAATATCCTGATTCGGTTCCCGTCGCACAGCTGCTTGAAAATATCCGAAACGATCTGAAATGACTCGGCCTTCGGCATATACTCCAACACCAATCTTATTCCCTGCCCGTGGTCATGCGGAAGCAAAATATCAGCCATAAAAATCCCTCCATGTAAACAAATCCCTCTTATAGCGTATTATATTATTTTAATAATATCACTTTTGACTGCGAAAGTCAAACACATTTTCTCTTCATTTAGCCCTATCGGAAACACTTTTTATCCAATGGGAATGAGATTTGACAAAACTATTGACATATTAGTTGACAAAGAATATTATATAGATGAACAATTAAACAAGCGTTAAATCATAAAAATAATTTAAAGGAGATATATATCATGAAAAAGTCGTACAAAATAGAGGTTGACTGCGCAAACTGCGCAAACAAAATGGAGGATGCGGCACGGAATACTCCGGGCGTCAAGGACGCTGTCGTTAACTTTATGACACTCAAGATGAATGTGGAGTTTGACGAGGGAAGCGACCATAAAGCTGTTATGCAGGATGTGCTCAAAAACTGCAAAAAAGTCGAAGATGACTGCGAGATCTACATCTAACTAAAGATGCCTCCGGCAGCTCGCCGCCGGAGGTATTATAATCGGCAACATATGAACATCTATTCATGTGTTTAATTATATTGCCAATCATATGAGTCCGTATTTCATGGGTAGTGTCAAGTGTTTTTTTGTACCACTACGAAAACCTTATCAACCATGCGGTTTGTAGCGTCTATTTGTGCAAAATGACGATTACCTCCCCTTATTTCCCTTTGTAACTACTGCTAATCATGCTC
>CALXRY010000100.1 GCA_944390955.1 uncultured Clostridia bacterium
GCTATAAGCAAAAAATGGAGCGGACGTGACATAGAGGGAAAAACTCAGAGCGAGGAATTTGCAGCCGTTTATTACGGAGGCAGTGAAGGCGCGGCGGAATGCCTGAGGACATATGCTGATGCTATGATAGCATACGGCAAGAATGAGGATGAACACGCCGGAGAGCAATTTTATGCGGAAAATATCCGAATGATAGTGAACCAGTATATCCGTGATAAAGATTCGTACAGCGGGAAACTCATATGGCTTACCGGTAAGGTGCCGCTTGCGGAGCAGACACGGATATTCTGTGGAATGTGCGCCGGCGGAGAGGAGAAGTTAAGGAGATATTATGAGCGGTGTGAAGCTGTGAGCAAAAGCCTGAGCGGACACGAAAAAATGCTGTTTGATTCCATAATACTGATGCAGGCAAAGATACATTATTTCTGCGCAAAGGGAGTAAGGATGTTCGGTGAGGCATATGAGGAATCAGAACAGGAAAATTATCTTGAGGCATTTATGAAGTTCGGATACAGCGCCGAGATGTTTGATGCGGCGGAAAATGCGATGCGCGGTTCTGAATACGGTGTATGGAAGGGTTTTTACTTTAACGACTGCTTTGCCGATATAAAGCATACGGCATATATGATAAAAAAGCTTATGGGAGTTATCCGAGAACTCGGTGACAATGCACGTCATGACAAATGGTACAGAGAAGCGGTATATGAGCCTGAGGACAGGTATGTGATGACACTTCTTGTGAACGACAATCATATGACTGATTGGGACTTGTTTGAAGTGTTTAAGAAAAAGAGGGGAGATAAATGATTTTCGGTGTTGATTATTATCCGGAGCACTGGGACAGCTCTGAATGGGCCGCTCAGGAAAAGCTTATGCGCAAGGGCAATTTCAATGCTGTGCGCATTGCGGAATTTTCGTGGAAGAAGCTTGAGCCGGAGGAAAATACATTTGATTTTTCGTGGCTTGACAAAATAATAGATGTGCTTGCTGCGGAAGGTATAGGAGTGATACTGGGCACGCCGACGGCTGCGCCTCCAAAATGGCTTGCTGATAAGTATGATGTTTATATGCGTGATAAATACGGCAGACCACGCGGATTCGGCTCACGAAGGGAATGCTGCTCAAATAACCCGTATTATACGGAGCGCAGTGAAATTATTGTAGAAAAGCTGGCTGAAAGATACGGTAAAAATCCTAACATTATCGCGTGGCAGATAGACAATGAATTCGGCTGCCACAGCAGTACACGCTGTTACTGTGATCATTGCAAAAAGAAATTTGCAAATTGGCTGAGAGATAAATACGGTAATATCGATAAGCTGAATTCGCTGTACGGAACAGTATTCTGGAGTCAGCAGTACGACAGCTTTGACGATGTGATACTTCCGGCATATACCTCATGCGAGGCTGACTATGGCGACAGGCGTGCGCATAATCCAAGTCTTGAAATGGATTTTTACAGGTTTTCTTCCGACTCGTGGATAGAGTATGAGCAGCTGCAGGCGGATATAATCCGCAGGTATTCGGATAAACCGATAACCCATAATTTTATGGGACATTTTTCAGATATAGATTATTACAAGCTTGCTGCTCCGCTTGACGTTGTGGCATGGGATAATTATGTGGACAATCAGTGGAACAACCCGGCATATGAAAATACGTCCATGGCTCATGAGCTTATGAGAGGTGCAAAGCATAAGAACTTCTGGGTAATGGAGGAGCAGGCCGGACCGTGCGGCTGGGATATGTTCGGCGGAACTCCGAGACCGGGACAGCTGAGGCTGTGGACATATCAGGCTATTGCTCACGGCTGTGACGGAATGGTATATTTCAGATTCAGGTCAGCGCCGTTCGGGATGGAGCAGTACTGGCTTGGGCTCGTTGACCATGACGGAGTGCCGCGCAGAAGGTTTTTTGAAGTACAGAAGACAGGAGCGGAGATAAAAAAGCTTTCCGATATGTTTGTTGGAGCGGAATCACCGACAGATGTGCTTATAGTTAAATCCTACGAGGCGGTATGGAGCCATAAGATAAAGCGGCACATGAGCAGCTTCGACTACAGAGAGCTTCTTTACAGGTATTATAAGGCCAACAACGATCTCGGAACAAATCCCGACTGCGGCTCGGTAAATATGATAGACAAAAAATATAAGGTCGTATACATGCCCGCTTATATAATCGTCACTGACGAGGAAAAGGCCATTCTTGAGGAATATGTGAACGGCGGCGGAACGCTTGTGCTGACGCATCTGAGCGGCATAAAGGACGAAAACAATAATATCGTGACCGAAACTCTTCCGGGAAAGCTGCGCGGACTGACGGGTATTACCGTTGAGGAGTTTGATTCCTCACCTGTTGATACTCAGCTTTCGGACGGCTTTGGAAAAGCGTGCGGCTGGCGGGATATCATAAAGACCGACGGCGATGTAAAGGTACGCTATACAAGCGAATATTACAGCGGAAGTCCCGCTGTCACGGTAAATAAATTCGGCGAGGGGAGCGTGTGGTACGTCGCCTGTGAGCTGAGCGATGCCGCATTATTTAAGCTGGTAAAAATGATCTCTGACGAAGCCGGGGCGGAATATATACCGCATCCCGAGGGCACGGAAATAATAAAAAGAAGGAGCTGTGACGGCAGGGAATATTATATGCTTATGAATTTTACCGCAGAGCAGAAGAACATGGATATGACAGGAACATCGCTTATAAACGGCAGTATGTTTGATGGCAAGATTGAACCGTACGGAGTAGAAATAATTAACAGAAAGGAACAGTGATAGCAGCATGAAACTTACACGCCTTGGAATATGTCAGAGAAATGTGTGGGATGATGCCGGTATAAGGCTTCCCGAATTTGATATTGACGGTGTAAAAGCCGCAACAAAGGCAAATCCGGAATGGATTCATTTCGGTGCGGGTAATATTTTCAGGGGCTTTATCGGCTCGATCGCTCAGAAGCTGCTTAATGACGGTGAAATGAGCACCGGCATTATTGCCGTGGAGAGCTTTGATTTTGATGTCATAGACAAAATATATAATAGATGTGATAATCTTACGCTTAATGTCATGATGGACAAAAACTCTGAGCTTGACATGGAGGTGCTTGCCGGAATTGCGGAAAGCATAAAATCATCCGATTTTGACAGGCTCCTTGAAATAGCCAAAAAGCCGTCGCTCAAGATGATAAGCTTTACGATAACCGAAAAAGGCTATGTTGTAACGGGCGCTGACGGAGAGCTTTTCGGTGTTGTTGCTGACGACATAAAAAAAGGACCGGACGTTGCGCCAAAGCACACGATGAGCATAGTCGCGGCAATGCTGTATCACCGATATAAAAACGGTGCATGCCCGATAGCTGTTGTGAGCATGGACAATTGCTCGCATAACGGAGAAAAGCTGATGCAGGGCGTTATGCGTATCGTAAAGGGATGGAATGAAAATGGCTTTGTTGACGGCGGCTTTGAGGAATATCTCAATAAAAAGGTTGCGTTTCCGTGGAGTATGATAGACAAGATAACACCGAGACCCGATGCAAAGATAAAGGCACAGCTTGAGGCTCTCGGCGCGGAGGATATGGATATAGTCGTTACGTCAAAGAATACATACATGGCTCCGTTTGTAAATGCCGAGCTGCCTCAGTATCTTGTTATTGAGGATGGATTCCCGAACGGCCGGCCGCCGTTGGAGAAGGCCGGCGTGTACATGACCGATCGAGAGACGGTCAACAAGGCCGAAACTATGAAGGTCACGACGTGTCTCAACCCGCTGCATACGGCGCTTGCCGTATTCGGCTGTTTGCTCGGCTATACCGAGATATGGCGTGAAATGCAGGATAAGGCGCTTTCGGGTATTGTTAAAAAAATCGCCGAGGAGGGGATGAAGGTTGTTATTGATCCGAAGATAATAGACCCCATACAGTTTGTGAATGAGGTTATCTACGAGCGGTTGCCTAATCCCAATATCCCTGATGCACCTCAGAGGATAGCAACCGATACGTCGCAGAAGATACCCGTACGCTACGGTGAAACGATAAAATCATATATGGCGTCTGATGAACTTGAGGCCGCAGAGCTTGAGGCGATACCGACAGTAATAGCCGGTTGGTTCAGATATCTGCTTGCCGTTGACGATGACGGAAACTCATTTGAACCGAGCCCCGATCCGATGCTTGCCGATATGCAGGCACTTCTTGAGGGAATCGAGCTCGGCAGGCCTGAAACGGCGGAAGGACGGCTTGATGAGGTTTTATTAAACAAGTCGATATTCGGTGTAGATTTAAATGAAGCCGGACTTACAGGAAGGATAAAAGAGCGTTTTTCGGAAATGCTTATCGGTAATGGTGCAGTCAGAAGAGTACTGAACAGATTTATATAAAGCTTATTATGGCATAAGGAGGAAGATTTATTATGAAAATGACGATGCGCTATTATGGCAAGGATTATGACAGTGTTACGCTTGAGCAGCTCAGGCAGATAAGGTATGTCGAGGGGATCATAAGCACGCTGTATTACAAGCAGGCTGGCGAGCTCTGGACAAGAGAGGAGATCGCGGCTCTAAAAAAAGAGATTACCGACGGCGGACTCGAGCTTTCCGGAATAGAAAGTGTAAATATCCACGATGCAATAAAAATCGGCACTCCGGACAGAGATATGTATATAGAGAATTACATAAAAACTCTTGAAAATCTGGGTGAAGAGGGGATAGACCTTGTCTGCTATAACTTTATGCCTGTATTCGACTGGACGAGGAGTAATCTTGCAAAGCCGAGACCGGACGGCTCGACAGTGCTTGCGTATGACCAGAAGGAGATCGATAGGATAGACCCTGATAAGATATTTGAAAGCATGGATAAAATGGCGAACGGCTTTGTAATGCCTGGCTGGGAGCCGGAAAGGCTGTCGAAAATAAAGGAGCTGTTCGAGGCGTACGCAGACGTTGATGCCGATAAACTGTTCAATAATCTCGTTTATTTCCTGAATGCAATAATGCCGACATGTGAAAAATATGGGATAAAAATGGCAATACACCCCGACGATCCGTCATGGAGTGTGTTCGGGCTTTCAAGGATAATCACATCGAAGGAGGGACTTGTAAAGCTGATGAACGCGGTGCCGAATGTATATAACGGTGTTACGCTCTGCACCGGCTCACTCGGCTCGAATCCTGATAACGATCTGGTAGATATAATTCATGCTTTAAAGGGCAGGATACATTTTGCGCATATCAGGAACATAAAGCACACAGGACCCGGGCAGTTTGAGGAGGCATGTCATTTGAGCGCCGACGGCTCATACGATATGGCGGCAATAGTCAAGGCTCTGTATGATACCGGTTTTGACGGCGTTATCCGTCCTGACCATGGCAGGATGCTTTGGGGAGAAAAGGCCATGCCTGGCTACGGACTGTATGACAGAGCCCTCGGCGCAGCATATCTCTGCGGACTGTGGGAGATGCTGGTGAAATACGGCAAGTGATATATAGATTTCTGCATTAATTTATTGTAATGCAAAAGCTTCCGAACCAAAGTGGCTCGGAAGCTTTTTGCAGTTTAAAATCTCTTTATTTTTTTTGTTGTGCTCTTATCAAATTCCGTGTCGCGGATCTTTAAAGCCGTAACGCGCTTATAGAGTGGCATGTTCTTGTTAAAGTTGTCTATGATCTTCTGAAGCTCGCTCTTGATATCCGTGATTCCGTGCTTTTCGGCATATTCGGCGTCGGGGAATATCTCGGCCTCTATGTTTGTGCCGTTTTCTCTTACGAGGATCTCCTTCACAAGGTCGGCCTTGCCGATCGCATTTTCAAGCTCCTCGGGAGATATGTTCTCGCCATTGGACAGGATTATAAGATTTTTCTTTCTGCCCGTGATGTACAGGAAGCCGTCCTCGTCCATGCGTCCGAGATCGCCGGTGTGCAGCCAGCCGTCCTCATCGAGAGCCTCTGCCGTTTCCTCGGGCATTTTGTAATAGCCCAGCATAACGCTCGAGCCTTTTACGCATATTTCCTCGTTATCGAATTTTATCTCGCAGTTCTCAAGCGGCTTTCCTATCGAGCCCGGTCTTGAGTTGATCTGGTTGTTCGTGCTTATAACTGGCGAGCATTCTGTCATTCCATAGCCCTGAAGGATGCTTATGCCGTATTCCTCAAAGAAACCCACAAGATCGGGATTCAGGTATGCGCCGCCGCTGAATATGATCTTGAGCTTGCCGCCGAACGCCGCCTGAGCGACCACAGGCTTGGGGATATTCGGATCTGCATCACGCAGCTGCTGGTAGACCGTTTCAATAATGAGCGGCACAAGCAGTGTTACTTCCGGCTGAAATTTCTTGAAGTTTCGTGCAAAGTGCATCATCGAATCGTTTATGCAGATGCAGCTCCCGAGCGAAAGACTCTTCAATATACCCGAAGTCAGGCAGTAGGAGTGATGTATCGGCAGCACCGACATCGAAACCGTTCCCGGCTCGATAAGCACGACACATGCTTCGACGTTTGTCGCAAGATTTCTGTGCGACAGCATAACGCCCTTGCTTTTGCCGGTCGTTCCGGAGGTGTACATCAGCGTGCAGAGCTTGTCCGGATCTATTTCGGTATCGTAGCTTCCGCGGCATTCCTCCAGAAGCCGTGGAAGAACATATCCGCCCTCGATCACAACATCCTCCTGCATTGCGATATAATGTGTTATTCCGGGACACACTTCTCTAATGCCGTCTACTGTTACCTTCTGAGTCTTATCATATATCAAGGCCGAAACATCTGCGCGGTTCAATAGCTCATACAGCTCTGCGGACGGAAGGGATGCATCGAGAGGCACTGCAACGCTTCCGCTGTTTACCGTTCCGAGATAGCTTATTATCCATTCGTAGCTGCTCATACCGATGATGGCGATGTGCTTCCCGGTGAGAGCGAACTTATCAAGCATTCGGCTGACGCTCTCGCTGTCGGAGCGCAGCTGAGAATACGTTTTTTCTATAATGTCCTTTCCATCGATGTATTTGAATGCGGTCATATCCGCGAAGTCTGTTGTGCACTGGTTGATAATATCCTTTATTGTTATCATTGACATTTATAAATTACCTCCGGGAGATTGATTACTTCATGAGCTTTTCGATATATGCTACCGCTTCGCCGACCGTGGTGAGTCCGCGTACCTCTGATTCGTCAACAACGATGTCATATTCTTCTTCGAGATATCCGAGAAGGGACATGAACTGGAATGAATTCATTCCGAGATCCTCTATAAAACGTGTATCCTCAGTTATCTCATCAATAGGCGTGTCCACATATTCACCAAGCTTTTCCTTAAGATCTTCAAACATTTTCATTTCCTCCTTTTTATCATACCATATTAATTATTTCACCGACGGTAAGCTCCGGATGCTCAACGCCCATGAATATTATTCTCATAAGATAATAGTATACTTTTTCAACATCATCGCGTGAAAGCTCAGCTTGCTGGTACTTGAAGA
>CALXRY010000101.1 GCA_944390955.1 uncultured Clostridia bacterium
ATCAGTATATAAGCCCTGAGGAAAGCGACAGCAAGCAGCTTGTGTATGTGCGGGTGCCGGTGCTCTACAGACAAAATGAAGACGGCGAGATCACATATATAGATACGCCGTATCACGGAGCTTCTGAAACAGTATATGACGGAAACGTATTTCACGATAATACGATGACAATGTACGAGCCGTTTTCAAAACGAAGCGGTACCGCGACGCGTCCCGGCGGGATGTACCTGAGAAATACATTGGCCTTCAACAGCGACAACGGCAATAATGTTGCGGTAGATACAAATACAAAGGTCTTTATTGTGCCTGTATCAAACGACACGGGAGTTATAAGGAATCCCGATAATTATCAGAAATCGAATCTTGCGTACTTCAACGATTGGGTATATTATCCGCAGACGGGGACGCAGTATACTGTCGAGAACCGTATAGAGGCGTATAACGTGGACGAGTCTCGTGTTGCGGAGGTCATAGTATATTATACGTCCGATGTCGTTCCCGAGATAGATAAAAAGGTCCCGCTAACGGTCGTTGATCAGGTTATCGAGGCTGTAAATGACGAAGGCGAAAAAGTGAACAGGCTTGTGGGCTATCAGGGCAATGCCGAGATCACGGTAGACCTTGCCGACGGAGTATATCTTACGAAATATTACAACGGCCTCGAGGGTGAAAAGATAACCTCAACGGTACGGCACGGCGACATCATTAGATATGTCACAAACAATAAGGGCGAGCTTGTGGATTACGTCAAGGTATTCTCATTGAAGGATGAGGACGACCCGAATTATGTCAAGGTCGGCAACGAGTGGGGAACATCTGCGGATCCCGCGGAGCTCAATAATACGCTTTTAGCCGTTTCCGACGGCAAATACGTCGAGAACGGCCATAATACACCGCATATTTACAATGCGGTAGGAAGCTATAATTACGGGGCTACATACAGGGTAGTATACGGAACGCTTCTTTATCGGAACGGTACGAATCTTGTGCTGAAAACGACTGTCGATACAGCGATGGGACAGACGGAAATTACGGAAATAGCAGATTTTTCGGGCTTTAATGTGCTGTGTATAGACGAGGGGAGCAACAGGATATATGTTCCCAGAGAAGATGAGCTGCTTTCGGCTGCGGAAGCCGGAGAGGACGCCTCCAAGGTTATACTCCATACGGAGGGCGGAAAGCAGAGGCAGCTGATAATAGTAAAAAGGGCTAATTAAAAGCCCTTTTTATATAAGGGGTTGCAGCCTCATCAGATAAGGTCTGTGCCGGAAAGGAATATTATAATGGATAAGGCAATTGAATATGCGGTAAAAACCGTAGAAAAAAGTCTCGATTATTTTTATGACTGCTTCCCGACGGAGCAGAGCAGGGACCTGGTATTCGGGAAGTTTGAAAATGTATCATGGACGCCCGGGTTTTATGCCGGGCTCCTGTGGCTTACGTATGAGCTAACAGGGAGCGAAGCCGTCCTGAAGTCGGCAAAGCATCATAGCCGTCTGTTCCATGAAAGGCTGAAAACAAAAACAGAGCTTGAGCATCATGACATGGGCTTTTTGTTCTCGCTTTCGAGCATGGCCGATTATACGGTGACAGGAGACACAGAAGCGATGCACGACGGGCTTGAGGCCGCCGGCTGGCTTATGAAGCGCTATCAGCTGGAGGGACGGTTTATTCAGGCGTGGGGCGCTCTTGACGACCCGCAGGCGTACAGGTTCATAGTCGACTGCCTGCTGAACCTTCCGCTGCTTTTCAGGGCTCATGAGCTTACAGGCAAAAAATGGTATTATGACGCAGCGTATAATCACATGTGTACGGCCGTGAAAAATATCATACGCGATGACGCGTCCACGTATCATACGTTCTTTTTTGACAAGGAAACGAATATGCCGCTGAGAGGCGAAACACATCAGGGCTTTTCGGATGACAGCTGCTGGTCAAGAGGTCAGGCATGGGCTGTTTACGGTCTTGCGCTGTGCTATCATTATACAAAGGATGAGAATATAATACCGGTATTCAACAGGGTGACGGAATATTTCATAGAACATCTGCCGGAAGACTTTGTTCCGTATTGGGATCTTTGCTTCGGCGACGGCAGCGGCGAGCCGAGAGATACATCCGCTGCTGCGATAGCCGTATGCGGGATACTCGAAATGGAGAAGTATTATCCGAATGCACGCTTTAAGGACGCGGCGGAAAGGATGGTGCGGAGCCTTTCGGATAAGTATACAACGGCAGACCGTCCCGAGAGCAACGGTATCCTGAAGGACGGTATGTACAGCAGAAAGCACGGGCATGAGCCGGAGTGCACAAGCTGGGGAGATTATTTTTATCTTGAAGCGCTTATGCGCATGAAAAACAGAGACTGGAAAATGTATTGGTAAAATAAATGCCCGCAAAAGGGCGGAAGGGAAGATTTTATGAAATACGGATATTTTGACGATGTCAACAGGGAATATGTGATAAACACCCCGAAAACACCTCTGCCGTGGATAAATTATCTCGGGACGAACGGATTTTTCTCTCTTATATCAAATACCTCGGGCGGCTATTGCTTTTACCGCGATGCAAAGCACAGGAGGATATTGAGGTATAGATACAACAACGTCCCTGCAGACAACGGCGGAAGATATTTTTATATAAACGACGGCGGCGACTGCTGGACGCATTCGTTCATGCCGATGAAAAAGGAGCTTGACAGCTACGAGTGCCGCCACGGCATGGGCTATACGGTGATAAAGGGCTCAAGAAACGGGCTTGGGGCGGAGCAGACCTCGTTTGTGCCGGTGGACGACAACTGCGAAATACACAGAATAAAGATAACGAACATGTCCGATGCGGAAAAAAATATAAAGCTGTTCTCGTTCGTCGAGTTCTGCCTATGGAATGCGCAGGACGATATGCTCAACTATCAGAGAAATCTAAATACCGGAGAGGTGGAGATAAAGGGCAGCGCGATATATCACAAGACCGAGTACCGCGAGCGAAGGAACCATTACGCCTTCTATTCGGTGAATGCTCCGATAGACGGCTTCGATACCGACCGTGACAGCTTCCTCGGTGCATTCAACGGCTTTGATGCGCCGCAGGCCGTGACGGAGGGAAAAAGCAGAAATTCCGTTGCGTCGGGCTGGTATCCGATAGCGTCGCATATGATAAACGTCAGCCTAAAGCCAGGCGAAAGCAGGGAATATATATTCGTGCTCGGATATATCGAAAACGAAAAGGACAGTAAATTTGAAGCGCCGAACGTTATAAACAAATCAAAGGCGGAGGAGATGATGAAACGCTACGAGACCTCCGAACAGTGCGATGCGGAGCTGGATAAGCTAAGGGCGTACTGGGACAGGCTGCTGTCGGTATTTACCGTGAAGTCGGACGATGAAAGGCTCGACAGGATGGTAAACATATGGAACCCGTATCAGTGTATGGTGACGTTCAATATGTCAAGAAGCGCATCGTATTATGAGAGCGGGATAGGCAGAGGAATGGGCTTCAGAGACTCCAATCAGGATCTTCTCGGCTTTGTGCACCAGATACCGGAGCGTGCACGTGAACGCATAATAGACATAGCGTCAACTCAGTTTGAGGATGGCAGCGCATATCATCAGTACCAGCCGCTGACAAAGCAGGGCAATGATGAGATAGGCGGCGGCTTCAACGACGATCCGCTGTGGCTGATATTCGGAACGATAGCATATATAAAGGAAACGGGTGACCTTGGCATACTTGATGAGCAGGTGCCGTTTGACTGCTCAAAAACGAATAAGGCGTCGCTGCTTGAGCACCTTGACCGTTCCTTTGCGCATGTGACAAACAATCTCGGCCCTCACGGTCTGCCGCTCATAGGCAGAGCCGACTGGAACGACTGCCTGAATCTGAACTGTTTTTCGGAAACTCCCGACGAATCCTTCCAGACATACGGTGATCCGGACGGCAGAATTGCAGAGTCGGTGCTGATAGCGGGGATGTTCGTTTTTATAGGCAAGGAATTTGCAAGGCTGTATGAGCGTCTCGAAAATAAAGAAAGAGCTGCAGAGATAAGGCGGCAGGTCTCGGATATGACAGATGCGGTGCTTGAATACGGCTATGACGGCGAATGGTTTTTAAGGGCATACGATGCCGCGGGCAACAAGGTCGGTTCGGCCGAATGCGGCGAGGGCAAGATATATATAGAGCCTCAGGGCATCTGCGTTATGGCGAGTATAGGCGCTGAGTACGGGGAAGCCCAAAAGGCTATCGACAGCGTAAAAAAATATCTCGAGTGCGATTACGGCATAGTGCTCAATTATCCGCCGTATTCGGGCTACAGGCTGGAGCTTGGCGAAATATCCTCGTATCCTCCCGGCTATAAGGAAAACGCGGGCGTGTTCTGCCACAATAATCCATGGATAATGATAGCCGAAGCGAATCTCGGGAACGCGGAAAGAGCGTTTGAGCTGTATAAGAAGATAGCCCCGGCATATATAGAGGATATAAGCGATATCCACAGGACCGAGCCGTATGTTTATTCGCAGATGATAGCGGGGCGCGATGCGGTAAGAGCGGGCGAGGCAAAGAACTCATGGCTCACGGGAACTGCGGCATGGAATTATGTCACGGTCTCGCAGTACCTGCTTGGGATACGTCCGGATTTTGACGGACTGATAATAGATCCGTGCATGCCTGAGAGCTTCGGCAGCTTTACCGTAACAAGAAAATTCCGCGGAACGACATATAATATCTCGGTAGAAAATACCGGGGAAGGAAAAAGCATAACGGCAGACAATGGGACCGTGAACGGGAATACTGTGACATCGAACGCCGAGGTCTGCAATGTCAGGGTGAAGCTATGAGCAGAGAAGTGACTATACCAGATTTCGGGATGATCGATGAGACCTCGGGATTTACTTTTCCGGAAGCGACGTCCGACGGCAGATTCAGAGTAGGAGAGGACGGTGTAAAAAGCATTGCGGCAACAGGCGACGGCAAGGTGGAGCTTGTGGCCTTTTCCGCACATACTCTTGCACTTGTAAATTCATCGCTCGGATATCCTGCATATTATCCCGTATACCCTGTAAAAAACCGAAGCGTAAGAGCTGTGCTTATGGATCTCGACGGCACCTCGGTAAGGAGCGAGGAATTTTGGATATGGATAATAGAAAAAACGACCGCCGATCTGCTCGGCGACCGGACGTTCAGGCTCAGCAGCGAGGATATGCCGTTTGTTTCCGGACACAGCGTATCGGAGCATCTCCAGTACTGCATTGACAAATACTGTCCGCAGGCCGAGCTTTCAAGGGCGCGTGAGTTTTACTTCAAGAACGTGAGCCGTGAAATGAAGGAGATAATGGAGGGCCGCGGCAGAGAAAATGCCTTTGTCCCGCAGAGCGGGCTGAAGGAGTTCCTGACGGGGCTGAAGGCCATGGACATCAAGATAGGACTTGTGACGTCAGGCTTGTACGAAAAGGCTATGCCGGAAATAATATCGGCGTTCAGAACGCTCGGGATGGGGCGGCCCGAGGATTTTTACGATGCGATAATCTCGGCGGGTTATCCGCTCGGAAAGGGAAAGGTCGGAACGCTCGGCGAGCTTTCGCCGAAGCCGCACCCGTGGCTGTATGCCGAAACTGCCGCGGTCGGGCTCGGTATTACAGATAAGTCATGCGTTATCGCGATCGAGGACAGCGGCGCGGGAGTATGCTCCGCAAGGCTTGCTGGATATACGACGATAGGGCTTGCGGGAGGCAACATCAAGGAGAGCGGCACGCTCCCGATGTGCAGCCATTACTGCGAAAGCCTTGAGGAGGCTATGGATATTATAAAAGGATATGCAGACGAGGAGGAGCACAATTGAAAACAAAGTGTCATTTTATATCAAATACGCATTGGGACAGGGAATGGAAATTCAGCGCGAAAAGGACGCAGCACATGCTTGTAGAGGCAATGGATATGCTGCTCGATATATTTGAAAAGGAGCCGGATTACAAGCATTTTCATCTCGATTCCCAGACACTGCCGATACAGGAATACCTTGAGATACGTCCGAAAAAGCGCGGGCTCCTGAAAAAATATATAAGCGAGGGCAGGCTTGCCGTAGGACCATGGTTCTGCCTTCCCGACGAATTCTGCGTCGGAGGCGAATCTCTTGTAAGAAATCTTCTTCTCGGTCACAAGATAGCAAAGGAATTCGGAAAAGTTTCAAAGACGGGATACTCGCCCTTCGGATGGGGGCAGATCTCGCAGATGCCGCAGCTGTACAGCGGCTTCGGCATCAATTTTGCATCGTTTTACAGGGGCCTGAACACATATATGGCGCCGAGGTCGGAATTTTACTGGGAGGGCGCCGACGGCAGCATGATCTATGCCTCGAGGCTCGGGCAGCGTCCGAGATATAACGTATGGTATATATTGCAGCGCCCCGTATTTTACGGAAAGAGGAACGGCGACGACAGGCGTGCTTCATGGGGAGCAGGAGACGGTATTTTCAGGATGGCCGATCCCGAGCGGTGCGAATACGAATACAGGTACACACACAGGAAATATGAATATCACAGCGAATATATCGAGGAAAAGACAAGGCAGGCGCTTGAGGAGCAGGACGGCGAATGGACTACGCCGCACAGATTCTGGTCGAACGGCCATGATTCGTCGATACCCGATATACGCGAGGCAAGGCTCGTAAAAGATTGCGATGCGGCGGATGAAAACGTTGACGTATTCCACAGCACGGTGTATGATTTTGAGCAGAGCGTTATAAGCTGCTTTGACAAAAGCTCTCCGGTGCTCAAGGGAGAGATGCGCTACCCGTTTACAAAGGGCAGTGTAAGCGCTCTTTTCGGCTGGATATTGTCGGCGCGCACTGCCGTCAAGCAGGATAATTTCAGGACAGAGCGGCTGCTTACGCATTATGCGGAGCCGATGGCTGTATATGCGTCGCTTTGCGGAGCGCCGTATCCGCAGGCATTCATAGACAGATCGTATAATTATATGCTCCAGAATCACGGACATGATTCGATAGGAGCATGCGGCAGGGACGTTGTGTATAAGGATGTCAAGTACCGCTTCAGGCAGTCGCGGGAGATAGCGACATGCGTGCTGGAGCGCGCAATGATGGACGTTGCAGGGGATATCGATCTTGGTGGCTGGAGCAAGGATGAAATGGCGCTCGTGCTTTTCAATCCGGCTCCGTTTGACCGAAGCTGCACGGTACCGTGCGAGCTGGAGATACCTCTTGAATGGAAGTGCGATGATTTTGAGATAACCGATGCCGAGGGAAATATATGCGAGGTGCAGAAGCTCTCGTCTATCGAACCTATGTACCAGATAGTTCAGGATCCTGCCGATGCGGTCGACGTGCTCCCTGTTTCAAGGCATTCTGTAAGGATAGACGTAAAAAATATCCCGCAGATGGGCTACAAGACATTGAAGGTCACACCGAAATACAACACAAGAGCATCTAATCCGAAAAGCATGCTGAGCGGCGCCCAGACTATGGAGAACGAGTACCTGTCGGTCACGATAAACAGAAACGGGACGCTTTGCGTGACCGATAAGGAAACGGGAAGAGTATACGATAATATCGGCTATTTCAAGGATACCGGCGAGGACGGGAGCCCGTGGGAGCATAAGGCTCCGGAGATGAACGAGGTCTATACGACGCTTAACGAGAATGCGTCCGTAAGCCTTGCATATACCGGCGGACTTGAAACGGCATACAGGATAATATTAAATTGGGCGATACCCGAGACGTCGGACGAAAAGGGGAGGAGCCTTCGTCTTGCGCCCTACAGGATAGAAATGCTCGTAAAGCTCAGAAAGGGCTGCCGCTGGGTAGAGTTTGAAACGCATATAGACAACAGCGTGCCGAATCACTATCTGCAGGCGGCGTTCCCGACGGGCATAGCTGCCGATTACACGTATGCACAGGGGCAGTTCGATGTCGTGAAGCGCGAGATAAAGAAGCCTGATTATTCCCTGTACGATGAGATACCTATGACAGAAAAGCCGATGAACTCTTTTGTCGATATATGCAATGATGATGAAGGCGCCGCGCTGCTGAATACGGGGCTGAAAGCGTATGAGGCCGATGATGACCGGGAGCGTACTTTATATTTGTCGCTTCTGCGATGCTTTGAGCTTCGTATTTACGTAACTCCCGAGGAGCAGAATTACGCACGCATAGAGGACGGCTCGCAGTCGTTCGGAAAGCATACGTTCAGATATGCGTTCATGCCGCACAGCGGAGACTGGGAAAAAGCCGGTGTCTGGCAGGAGGCCGAAAATTTCAATAAGGAGGTACTTATAGGTCAGATCGCTCCGACAGGTCACGGAAAAAATCCGCTCGAGAGATCATTTATCGAGCTTTGGAAAAATGATATTTATATCAGCGCCGTAAAGCGAAGCGAGGATAGTACGGGGTGGGTGATAAGGCTTTTCAATCCGTCATCCGGCACTGTGAAAAACAAGATACGCTTTAACGGCGGGAGCTGCGGAGCGAACGGAGTGCAGTCGCCGACAGAGCGGCGGGCTGCGGAATATGAGCTTCCGGCAGATGAAGGAAGACCATGGAGCAGCATAAAAGAGGTCACGCTCGAGGAGCTGGACATAAGGCAGCTGGATACCGACAGCGACGGCTGGACCGAGGTTGAGATAGCGCCGAAAAAGATATATACGATAAAATATACGCCGTGAATGTGTGATATACCGGTATAAAACGGCTGCAAAGACTGATTTGTCTATAAATTAATCACGCAAAAAAAAGTTTACCGCATTTATTTAAAAGCGGTAATATGCTAAAATATCAATATAAAAAGGACTGTTGCAAACCTTATATGCGGTACTGCCGCAAATTTCTCACATCTCTCTCTTAATCTCTCTCTCGTTTGGAGCAGTCCTTTTAAGATACTCAAAATTTTGCTGCTGTAATCGAAAGGAAGAAATAGAGCATGAAAAGGATAATAAGTCTTTTAGTATCTGTTGTTGTATCGGCATCGGTCTTTTCTCCTATGGGAGCCGGTGCGGCATCGAATTATGAGGAGGCTGCGGCTGTGGCCGAGGATGCCGAAATAAATTACAGCAGAACGATACCTATCGAGGTAAAGGGAAACAAGATAGTTGAGGAAGGGACCGATAATCTTGTTGTTCTTAGGGGTGTTAACGTTCCGAGCCTCGGCTGGGGAATGGCGGAGCATCTCTATGAATCTATGACTCAGGTATACGACAGCTGGCAGGGCAATCTTATACGTCTGCCTATACAGCCGAAATACTGGTTCAACGGAAATTACGATGAAAGCAAGGGCATGGCGATGTCCGCCGAAGAGTACAGGCAGCATATAGACGATATGGTGGCGGCGGCTCAGGCAAGGGGAAAGTATATAATCCTTGACTGCCATACATACGTTATGCCGGTACAGGAGAGCCTTGATATGTGGCTTGAGGTCGCGGCAAAATACGCAAATAACAGCGCGGTGCTTTTTGGGCTTCTGAACGAGCCGCATGATATAAAGCCGGCGGGCGTTGATTCGGAAAGGTCCGTATGGGACGTATGGAGAAACGGCGGTCAGATAACGATAAGCGGCGAGGAGGTGACCGGCATAGGTCATCAGCAGCTTCTTGAGGCGATAAGATCAACCGGCGCAAACAATATATGCATAGCCGGCGGACTTAACTGGGCGTTCGATATAAGCGGGCTCGCCGACGGATACGACGGGCTTGAGAACGGCTACAGGCTTACCGATACGCCGGAGGGCAACGGCGTAATGTATGATTCGCATGCGTATCCGTCAAAGGGTGCAAAAAGCTCATGGGATGAGACGATAGGGCCGGTCCGCAAAGTCGCTCCGATACTGATAGGCGAATGGGGCTGGGATTCATCGGATAAGGCAATATCCGGAGGAGACTGCACAAGCGATATATGGATGAACCAGATAATGAACTGGATGGACGATACATACGGTGAATATGACGGGGTACCTGTGAACTGGACGGGCTGGAACCTTCATATGTCGTCAACGCCGAGAATGATATTGTCGTGGGATTTCAAGACGACGCCGTATAACGGAACATACATAAAGGAAAGGCTTATGTCCTATGGCAATGATCCGCAGAAGCTTGACGGCGTATATTCAAGTGATTTTTCGGATAAGGACGTTTTCAGGAGCTATACGGGACAAAGCGGCAAATCATCGGTAACATATTCTGAGGAAAACGAGAACGTTGTCGTATATCATCAGCCGGCGGAATGGAGCGCAAAGCTTGATTTCCCGTATGAATGGGATCTGAACGGGATCCAGACGATAACCATGGACATATCCTCCGATATAGCAGAGAGCGTAAATATAGGATTGTACGGCGCCGATATGGAGGCATGGACAAAGACGGTCGATATAGACGATACCGTACAAACGGTGACTATACGTGTGGATGAGCTCAGGCGCGAGGGAAATGCCCTGACGGACGGGATACTTGACGGTGCGCTTTCGGGTATCTATATAGGAGCGAACTCATCGGAAAAAGCCAATATAACTATCGACAACGTAAAAATAGTAAAGCTTGCGGATACGATATATACTCCTGTGGAGTGCAGACATACCGACACGGGAGAGGAGCTGTATTTTGATATAGACAATACAGATTTTGAGTCGCAGAAGCTTATAGACGGTCCGGCAGATACGTCATATTTCAAATCGGAAAATACAGTGACAGAAGGATATGACGGAGAGGATACGACCGTAAAGAAGATAAGCTACAACAGGACCGACGGACCGTGGGGCGGCTCGGCACAATACAATTTATCCACCGTTCCTACGATGGAGGCAAGATACTTTACTGTCTGCCTTAAGGGCTCGGGCACAGCCCAGACGATAGGAGTAAGCATCGGCGACATAGCATCGTTCAATGCTGAGCTTGAGGAGGGCGATACCGATTGGCATCAGTATATTTTCTGCCTTGACGGTAATGTCGAATATCCGGAGGATATACAGTATGTAAAGTTCACATCGGGAACGAAAACGGACTCGTATTTCTATGCAGATAATTTCGGCTTCAGCATTGAGAAGCCCGAGCGCGTCATACCTTATCCGGAAAAGACGTTTGTATATGATTTTGCGACATACAGAAGGAATACGACAAAATATGAGGCGCAGCTGAAGCTGCAGCAGGGAAGCGATACGATATCGGCGCAGAAGGTCGACGGAGGTCTTGATTTTGAAACGAGCGCGCTTGAAATATCGTACAGCAGAAGCGGAGACGATCCGTCAAAGGTACGCATAGTGTATTCGTCGTCGGACTTCTTCAAGAGCAATGTAAACGATGATGAGCGAACGGCCGGCAGGTCGTCTCTCAAGGCTGATATGGAGTACATGACCGATCTTGTATTTTACGGAAAATCGACGAGCGGCAAAAACGAGACGATAAAAGTGGGCGTGCTCGATGCGGCAGACAGCATGTCAACGCCGACCGATGAAAAGGAATTTGTGCTGACAGATGAGTGGCAGCAGTTCCGAGTGCCGTTTGACGAGTTTAATGTACTGGACGGCGGCATGCCTCTTGACTGCTCAAGAGTGCGGGGATTTGTGATCTCTTCGGCAGAGGAAAGCGGCGAGGGATCGTTCCTTATTGATAATATTACTCATACAAGTGAAAGCGATATAGATTGGTCGGTACCGACGCCGACTCCGTCGCCGACGGCAACTGTAACGCCGTCTTCTACGCCGGAAGCGACAAAAGATCCGTCACCGACGACTGTGCCCGGCGAGCCGAGAGTTATAACGACGGCGGAGGAGATATTGGCGCTTACGACAAGCGACTCTTATATAATCCTTGGTGATGATATCAATGTAGCAAATTCTCAGGTAAAGCCAAGGTGCAATATGACGCTTGATCTTAACGGATATACTCTGAGCGGCGGCGGCAACGGCGTCATAGACGCCACGAGCGACCTTGTGATAGTCGATTCGAGTGAGGCGCAGACCGGAAAGGTGTATAATACCGGTACGGGAACGTCAAGCTACGGCGTTAAGGCCGCGAAGAATATTACGATAAAAAGCGGCAGCGTCATAGGCGGTCAGGCGGTGCTTGCAAGCAGCTCGGCCGGCACGGATTATAAGCTTATTGTTGAGGGCGGTACATATCTTGCGACGAACTCAAACGGTTTTTCATTCAACGTATCAAATCATGATGTATTGATCAAAGACTGCACCGCATCACATCCGACGGCATCGGGCGGAGGAGTTATGAAGATAGCCGGAGAATCGTCTGCAGACATAGAAAACGGCGTATTTACGTCGGGCGGCATTGTCATAAACGACGCTGCCGCATCCGGCGAAGTTAATATAAACGGCGGAAGCTTCAGCTCGTCGGGCAAAGGAAAAGGAGTATTGTATTTGACTTCTAACGGAACGATGAATGTCTGCGGCGGTACTTTTGAGAATACATCGGAGGATAATCCGGTGGCTGTGCAGATCTATAGAAATGCCGGAGGCACGGTAAATCTGTACAGCGGAGCATATACGGGAGCAGTTGGCAAGGATTCCGCATCGTCCGCTGTTCTGACGGTATACGGAGGGACATATTCCAATGATCCGTCACAATTCGTGGATGATAATTCCAGTGTAAATCTTGGCTCCGACGGCAGATACACAGTATCCTCGGGTACGTCGGAGGGATATACATATGAAGTAAGCAATTTTGACAGTGAAAAAATAACGGTCACCGTCACAAAATCGCCTTCTGCCCCGGCCGCCACCGTATATACTGCGGCATATGATGCGGACGGCGTATTGACCGGAGTCTTTCTTGAAACTGATATACAGCAGCAGAATGTGTACGAATATGAAACGCCCGAAAATACCGAAAGTGTAAAGGTATTTGTCTGGGATGACAAAATGTGCGCGCAGTAATATTAGATCCGAAGACAAAAAAATAATCCTCGCAGCACCAAAGCTCACCTTTCTCGGGTGAGCTTTGGTGATATATATTGGATTATGCAATATACTTATGTTTCAGAGTACATAAAAACAGCATTTTCAATCATTGCCGACCAATAAAATATCCTCGCGCTGCTCCGCAAGTGTTTCCAGCTCCGGCGTAAATCCCGAACCGGAAAATAAAACAAACCATGTCC
>CALXRY010000102.1 GCA_944390955.1 uncultured Clostridia bacterium
AGGAAGATTATATCGTCTCGGTCCGCGGCAGCGCCCTCCGCAAGCACCGCGGCCTTTCCGCAGATATTTCCGCCGCAGAGCGAAACGAGCCTTTCAAGCGCAGCAAGTGACTGTCCCGTGCTTATAACGTCGTCTACGATGAGCACGTTTCTGCCATTGAGCTTTGACGCAGCATCCTCCCCGAGGAAAAGCTTCTGTTTTCCGGCTGTGGTGATCGAGTCCACTTCAGTGGAAACGATATTGCTCATATACACCTTGGGAGATTTCCGCGCCACTTCATAGGGATGTTCCGTTATCCGCGCCAGCTCATACGCCAGAGGGATGCCCTTTGCCTCGGCCGTTATTATAATATCAAAATCAGGTAGTTTTTTTGACAGTGCCTCAGCACAGGCTGTGGTCATCTCCACATCTCCAAGTATTATAAATGCGGCTATCTGTATCTTATCATTTACCGGGAACAGCGGCAGCGCTCGGTTCTTTCCGGCGATCGTCATTGCGTAGTAGCTCTGCATATACGTATTTCTCCTTGCATTCCGCTATGTATTTTTATAGATATTTATCATTATATTATATATTTATGTTTATGTCAATGGAAAACAAAGGAAGATGCCCCTCCAATGCATTGTATTTTATCACAAAACCGAGGAAAATTCAAGGTTTTTCAAAAAGGCTGCCATACGGCAGCCTCATATATTGCTTACACTATCTCTGCCCCGCTCTGAATATCATTAAGCGTGGTCAATGCGGTCAGTCCGTCCTTATATTCCGCGGAAAGTATCATTCCCTGAGATTCGAGACCCATTATTTTTCTCGGCTTTAGGTTGGCTATAAACAGCACGTTTTTGCCGATGAGCTCCTCGGGCTTATGGAATTTGGCTATTCCCGAAAGTATCTGGCGTTTTTCGCTTCCGACCTGAAGCGTGAACCGCAGCAGCTTCGAGGATTTAGGCACCTTTTCGCATTCGATCACCTTGCCGACTCTTATATCAAGCTTTTCAAAATCCTCGAACTCTATATTCTCCTTGAACGGAGCGATCTCTATTTCCGGCTCGGCGGATCTTTCGGCTTCTGCGGCAAGCTCCGTAAGCTTCTTTTCGACGTCTATCCTTGCAAAGATGGGAACGGCTTCGCCGACCTTTGTGCCGGGCTTTGTCGCACCGAAGGTCTTTGTGCTCTCGTATGTGAGAGTGTCAGCGTTTATCTGAGCCGCTATCTTTTCGGATGTCTCCGGCATAAACGGCGAAAGCAGCGCCGCAATTATCCTTATCGTTTCTGCAAGATTATAGAGTACCGTGCCGAGACGCGCACGTGTTTCCTCACTTTTGGCAAGCACCCACGGCGTCGTTTCGTCTATATATTTATTTGCGCGGTCAACGACCTTCCATATCTCGTCAAGGCTGTCGGCAACGCGCAGGCCCTTCATCTTCTCCGATACCTTTTCTATAGCTCCGGCGGCAGTTTCCTTAAGGCTCTCGTCAAACTCTCCGTCCGTTTCGCCGTTCTGGATGATGCCGTCAAAATATTTGTTTATCATTGCAACGGTCCTGTTTACGAGATTTCCGAGCGTATTTGCAAGATCGCTGTTGTAGCGGCTCATAAATACGTCGTACGTTATCGTCCCGTCCTGTGCAAACGGCATTTCGTGCAGCGAATAATACCTTACCGCGTCGACTCCGAAATGTCTTACAAGATCCTGAGCATATATAACATTACCGCGCGATTTGCTCATCTTTTCCTCGCCGAACAGCATCCACGGGTGACCGAACACCTGCTTCGGGAGCGGCTCGCCGAGAGCCATGAGTATTATCGGCCAGTATATCGTATGAAAGCGCAGTATATCCTTGCCTATTACGTGAACGTCCGCGGGCCAGTATTTTTTGTAGAGCTCTCCCTTTTTCTCAGGAGTATAGCCGAGCGCCGTGATGTAGTTTGAGAGCGCGTCTACCCATACGTAAATGACATGTCCGGGGTCAAACTCAACGGGTATGCCCCATGTAAAGCTCGTGCGCGATACGCAGAGATCCTGAAGTCCGGGCTTCAAGAAATTATTTACCATTTCCTTTTTGCGCGATTCGGGCTGGATGAATTCCGGGTGTTCCTCAATGTACTGCATCAGCCTGTCCTGATATTTACTCATCTTGAAAAAGTACGCCTCTTCCTTTGTCGGCTTGACCTCGCGTCCGCAGTCCGGGCACTTTCCGTCGACGAGCTGGGTTTCCGTCCAGAACGATTCGCACGGAGTGCAGTAAAGCCCCTCGTACTCGCTCTTATATATATCACCCTGGTCGTAAAGCTTTTTGAATATCTGCTGAACAGCCTTGACGTGATAGTCGTCGGTCGTACGGATAAATTTATCATAGCTGATATTAAGCATATCGGCTATGGCACGTATTTCACCTGCTATCTTGTCGACATGCTGCTGCGGAGTTATCCCGGCCGCCTCGGCGATCTCCTGAATTTTCTGGCCGTGCTCGTCTGTTCCGGTGAGGAAGAACACGTCCTTTCCGATAAATCTGTTAAAGCGCGCGATCGCGTCGGTCAGGATTATCTCATATGTGTTTCCTATATGAGGCGTCTTTGACGTATATGCGATCGCCGTTGTGATATAAAATTTCTCCATTTGTAAATCCTTTCTTTAAAAGCTTGCCGTTATTCCTGTTCGTCGGATAAAATATATTCCTTTAGTGCGTTCAGCGTCTGACCCGTCTTGCGGAAGATATGAACGACTATTTTTATCGGCGTGTCGAATATCCCGCCCTTGTAAAGGCTCACGATGAGCAGCATTGCAAGAGGTCCGAGGATAAGACCGCCAAAGCTCAGCGTCCTGTAGCCAATATACATCGACATAAGCGTCAGCAGCGGATTCATCCCGACATTTGTGCTGACGAGCTTCGGCTCCACAAGATGACGCGTCAAAGCGATGGAGCAGTATACGAGTATCAGGCAGAAGCCCATGCGCATATCGCCGTTAAGGAAGCTCATTGCGCTCCACGGCCATAATATGAGCCCGCTGCCGAATATCGGCAGTGCATCAAGCAGCGCGATGCCGAGTGCGATAAGCACCGAATATCTAACTCCCAAAGCAAGGAACCATATCGACATTATCGTCGCCGTTATCGACATTATTATAAGCTGCGCTTTTATATAGCCTCCGACGTATTTCTTTATCTGCGCCCAAACTATAGCCGATTTGGACGACTGAAGCTTGAACATTCTGTTCATCACATGCGACAGCGCCGCAGAATCCGTAACCATAAAGTACAGCGACAGGATCGCTACTATTATCGCAACGAACGCGTTTGGCATCGCACGCACAAACCGCGCAGCGTAATCCATAACGACGCCTGTTGCGGAGCCGGTGCTGTTCAGAAGCTCGTCAAACGCATCCTGAACGGCTTTCGGCAGACCGTCATAGAATGCCGATAATTTTTCTATCGCAAGGGAATACTGCGAGGTGAAGTATTCCATAAAATCGGGATTGTCTGTGAAAAGATCCCTTACCTGGCCGGACAGCGAGCTTGCTCCCCAGTATACGAGTCCCGCTATAATCCCTATTACGGCCAGTATGACGAGTATGACCGTCACTCCCCGCGGGATCTTGAATTTTTTCTGCAGCAGATCGGCGAGCGGGTTTATAGCCTTGGACAGGATATAGCCTATTATAAAAGGCAGAAGGAGTCCCGTCAGCAGCCCTAGCAGGTCGACGATCCTCGGCGTAAGAATATACAGCAGCGCGATCAGCGCCGCGGCTATCAGCGGCCACAGCAGAATTTTAAAATCGGCCTTTTTCCATTTCATAGCATTTCCTCCTTCCGGAAGGATAGAGGTCCTGCCGCGGGCAGCTCGCTGCGGCAGGCCTTAATTTTATTTTTCCAAAAATCTATTCATAAGCGTATAGCCCTGTTCTATATAAATTCCTGTTTTCTTTCCGTTTTCCTCCGTGTAGTCAAGACCGCTTCCGCAGTCCGTTTTTGTGCTGTCAAATATAACATACGGCACGGGGTCGCTTACATGTGTTTTTAGCTTTATCGGCGTCGGATGGTCGGGCATTATGAGCATCCTGTAGTCTATGCCTCTTTCCTCAAGGTTATCCCTCAGGAACTTAACGACCTTTTGGTCTATCGTTTCAACCGAGAACTTTTTCTTCTCAGGCTGTCCCTGATGCCCCATCTCGTCAGGAGCTTCCATATGCACGTAAACAAAGTCGCTGCCGCCGAGCAATGCGTCGAGTGCTGCCTTTGCCTTACCCTCCCAATTGGTATCGCAGTTTCCCGTTGCGCCTTCAACGTCTATCGATTCCATTCCGGCGCATTTTGCGATGCCCTTTATAAGATCCACGGCACTTATAACGCTGCCCCTAAGCCCGAATCTTTCCTCAAAGTTTTCAAGCTGCGGCTTTGTCCCTTCGCCCCATACCCAGATGGATGTTGCGGGGTTCTTGCCCTCGGCAACGCGCTTTTTATTCACAGGATGATTTTTTAAGATGCTCTCGCTCTTTTTCATCATTTCAAGGAGCGTGTCTGCGCCGTCACCCTTTGGCAGGTGCTCCGTAATCTTCTTATCTGAAATATCATGCGGCGGGGTGAGGTCGACGTTCGTCGAACCGCCGTCCCATACGGTCAGATGCCTGTAGCTTATGCCGGGATAAAATTTTATTTTGTCGGTATCGAGCTCCGCGGCAACGGCCTTTATGAGCTCGGCCGCCTCCTCGGTCGATATCTCGCCCGCGGAATAATCGAGCATCGTCTTGTCCTCGTAATTTTCCTCATCGGAGAGCGTCACTAGGTTGCAGCGGAAGGTCACGTCGGAATCCCTGAGCGGAACGCCTATCGACGCCGCCTCGAGCGGTGAACGCCCCGAATAGCACTTTTTTGTGTCGTAGCCCATGACAGACAGGTTGGCCACGTCGCTTCCTGGCTTCATGCCGTCCTGAACGGTCTTTACCATTCCGAGCTCGCCGCGTCGGCACATATCGTCTATTACCGGCTTGTCCGCGGCCTCAAGTATCGTCTTTCCGCCGAACTCGTCCACCGGATAGTCCGCCATGCCGTCGCCGAGTATTACTATATATTTCATTATAATTTCACGCCTTTCCATCCGCATGAAGCGGGATAATACAATCCGCATGGGCAGACCAACATAAATAGCGGCCCGGTGCGATTGCCTATAGATACAATATATTATATAATATCCCGCATGAATTTGCAAGTAAAAATTAGCATAAACAGGCGTCGAAGCAAAATAATTTTTTTGTGTATATCTGCGGAGCGCCGTTTTAATCTGTTTTGCGGAGCAACGCTTATCCTGCGCGTGTATCGCTCCGCGAAACAAATTTAAATGCGCTCCGCACATAGCGAAAGCATATCGTTTATCAGTCATACATACTTTAACACAGCCAGCTGTCGACGCATAAATTTTATCTCTGTGGATTTACATTGAAAATATGGATAGGCCGCAGCTCGGTATAGTTATAAGTAGAAAGAGGACGGCATCTTGAATCTCTCGAATTTGCGGCGACAAGCACCGTTTCAGGAGTGCCGCTGCCCGCGTCGGTCACGACAGGCGAATGGTCAAAGCGGCTGCCGAAGCCGAATTTGAGCTGCACAATATCACCTCTCTCTATGTCACTGAGCGGTACGACCTCGCCCTGAGGCCCGGGACCGCGGTTTGTGCTCAGGAACCTGAATAGCTCGTTCACCCCGGTCCATGCCGGAGCGCGGTCGTTGACGCTTATATAATACCAGCCATAGACGGGCGTATAGTTCATAACTCCGCTGCCGGCGTATATACACTGTGACGCAAAGTTTGTGCAGTTGCCGCCTATCTCCGAAAAGTCATAATAGGCGGGATTTCGGCTGTAGGCCCATTTTTCGGCATATTCTACCGCCGCGTCGCGATTGTAAATCATAAAAATCACCTCCCTTCCGGCGTACGGATACCTTGACGGCGGCACTTATTTGCGGGAATATGCCGTGGTGTGTCTGATTTTATATTATGCAAATCGAAAAAATCTGTTTACATTTCAATTTACTTGTTATATAATATAAGCTGATATGAATATAAGCTGGTATAACCAAGCGGAAAGGAACGAAAATAGTATGGGAAGATTATTCGGAACAGACGGAATAAGGGGTGTGGCGAACAAGGATCTCACGGCGCAGCTTGCATTTTCAACGGGGCAGTGCGGCGCGTATGTGCTGACAAAGCACACGTCGAAGCGTCCGCGGATACTTATAGGAAAAGACACAAGAAAATCGGGAGATATGCTTGAAGCGGCGTTAACAGCAGGGCTCTGCTCGATGGGCGCTAAGGTCATTCCGCTCGGAGTGATACCGACGCCCGCGGTTGCATATCTTACGCGGCTTTACAACGCCGATGCGGGAGTTGTAATTTCGGCGTCGCATAATCCGTGCGAATACAACGGCATAAAGTTCTTTAATGGAGACGGCTACAAGCTCTCCGACGGCATAGAAAACGAGATTGAACAGTATATCCTCGGCGAAAAGAAGCTTGCTCCGCTGCCGACGCACGGCGGCGTGGGCTATGTGAGCGCCAATCACGCGGCGATAGACGATTATGTTGCGTTTGCCTGCTCAACTATCGACTGCCGCCTTGACGGCATGAAAGTCGCGGTGGACTGCGCCAACGGAGCAAGCTATCAGACGGCGTTCAAGGCTCTCAACAAGCTTGGAGCAGACGTCGAGGCAATACACAACACACCTGACGGAGTAAACATAAACCGCCAGTGCGGCTCAACACATATGGAGAGCCTGCAGGCATACGTAACCTCCATCGGCGCGGACGTCGGCATTGCCTTTGACGGCGATGCGGACAGGATGCTTGCCGTTGACGAAAATGGGGATCTCATAGACGGCGACCAGATAATGGCCGCCTGCGCAAACTATATGAAGTCGCAGGGCACGCTCAAGCAGAATACACTTGTTGCGACGGTCATGAGTAATCTCGGACTGTTTATCGCCGGAGAGAAGATGGAGATAGACATACCTCGCACAAAAGTCGGAGACAGGTACGTGCTTGAGGAGATGCTTGCCAACGGCTACAACATCGGCGGAGAGCAAAGCGGTCATATAATATTCCTTGACCACAACACCACAGGCGACGGGCTCGTTAGCGCGCTGCAATTCCTTTCTGTATTAAAGAAAACGGGAATGACGGCGTCGGAGGCGGCGTCGATAGTTACAGTGCTTCCGCAGGTGCTCGTAAACGCAAAGGTAAAGCCGGAAAATAAAGATCACTACATGGACGACGAAAGGATCGCCGAAGCGTGCAGGAAGCTTGAGGAGGAGTTTGCCGGAGAGGGCAGAGTGCTTATCCGTCCCTCGGGCACGGAGCCGCTTGTGAGAGTTATGATAGAGGGCAAGGACAAGGAATATATTGCAAAAAAGGCTGAGGAGCTTGCCAACATGATAGAGGAAATTTTAGGCTGATGAAGGACATCTTAAAACGCGGCTGTGCGGAGCTCGGCATCGGACTTTCCAATGAGCAGGCGGATATGCTTGTGTGCTATGCCGAAATGCTCAAGGAAAGAAACAAACACGTCAATCTGACAGCCATAACGGACGACGAAGATATAGCGACCAAGCATTTTCTCGATTCGCTAACTGCGCTGTGCACCGGAAAGGTCGGCGGAAGGGTCATAGACGTCGGCACGGGAGCAGGCTTTCCCGGGCTTGTGCTGAAAATCGCAGAGCCCGATATCAAGCTTACGCTGCTCGATTCGCTCAACAAACGCATAACGTTTCTGAGAGAGGCGTCAGATGCTTTAGGACTCAGCGATACAGAGCTCGTACATGGTCGTGCCGAGGATTACGGCATGAACGCGCAGTACAGAGAAAAATTTGATACGGTCGTGTCGCGGGCAGTTGCAAATCTGCGTGTGCTCTCGGAATGGTGTCTGCCATTTGTGAAGCAGGGAGGATATTTTCTTGCCCTGAAAGGTCCTCTTGCGGAGGAGGAGCTTGAGGAGGCGCGCCGCGCAGTATATATCCTCGGCGGCGAGGTGGAGGATATTTTTGAAGCGCATATCCCATTTACGGAGCTCAATCACAAAATAATAGTCATAAAAAAAGTGCGACGCACTCCGTCAAAATACCCCAGAAAGCCCGGAATAGCCGTAAAATCTCCGATCGAAACATGCTATAATCTGTCGAAAAAT
>CALXRY010000103.1 GCA_944390955.1 uncultured Clostridia bacterium
AGCGCTTCTTACCATAGGTGAGAACGGCTTGACCGAAGACGCAAATATAGGAGTTTATATAAACAGCAGTAATTTTGAGTTCGGTCAGGCGTTTTCAAACGCCTATACGGAAGGAAAGGCGCTGGCAAGTAATTTTGTCAGCAACAGAGATGATTTTGAAGTAAGAGAGATCGACGCGGGAGAAGGGCAGAAGCAGCTCATAATGAGCAGGATACAGACAATAGCTCTTACCGCTTTGCCGGAGAACGAGGCTGATTACGGAAATAACGTAACGCTTACGGCGACTCTCAGCGGCGCGAACAGCAGTACCGGCAAGACGATAAGCTTTTATAATAATGCCGGAGAGACGCCTGTGCTTCTCGGTACAGCCGAGACGGCAGCGTCTGCGGATAATGCAGCTATAGGAGTGGCAGCGCTTACGCTTGAGCTGCCCGATGCAGGCGATTACGTTTTAAGTGCGGTATTTGCAGGTACGGAAAACTATGAGGTCGTGGAATCCGATGAGCTTACATATAAGATAAATCAGATAACGCCGACAGTTAAAACTATTCCGACTGCGGAGCGCGTACACCGCGATCATATGCTGTCCGAATCTGGGCTTTCGGGCGGAGTAGTTGTTGGACTTGACGGAACAACGGCGCTTGAGGGTACATGGACATGGAAGAACGACCGCGAAATGACAGAAAACGGCACGTTTGAGGAAACTGCGATATTTACTCCGACAGATACGAATTACGCTCCCATAGAGGTCGGCGGTATTTCGGTAAGGGTATATTGGACGTCGACAGGCGGCGGAGTTCCGGTGTTCTACAGAGTGACCTTTGACAGCTGCGGCGGAAGCAGTGTAAGCAGCAAGACCGTCAGCAGAAATGCAACAGTATCAAAGCCGACAGATCCTGAAAGAGATGGATATATATTTGACGGCTGGTATACAGACAGAAACTGCACGGATGAGTATTCCTTCGGTACAAGAATAACTGAAAATATTACACTGTATGCGAAGTGGATAGAGGACGAGGAAGCGTCTGCTACTCCTACGCCTTCGCCTACTGCTACTCCGGAGCCTTCAACAGGCTGGAGGAATCCGTTTACAGATGTTAATACAGGCGACTGGTTCTATGACGCAGTGCGGTATGCAAACGAAAACGGGCTGTTCAGCGGCGTTACGTCTACATTGTTTGAGCCGAATACGCCGATAACGCGCGGTATGCTCGTAACGGTGCTTTGGAGAAGCGAAGGTGAACCAGTTGTAAATTATCTGATGACATTTACGGATGTTAACCAGTCGGCTTATTATGCCGAGGCTGTACGCTGGGCGGCAAGCGAAGGAATAGTAACGGGTTATTCCGATACTGAGTTTGCTCCCGACAGGCTTATTTCGAGAGAAGAATTTGCAGCTGTTCTGGAAAGATTTGCAGACTACATAGGCATGTCGACAACGGAGGTCGGCAATCTTGAAGTATTTGACGACGCAGATCAGGTTGCGGAATGGGCAAGAGGCAACGTGTCGTGGGCTGTCGGAGCCGGACTTTTGAACGGTAAGGGCGGCGGAAGCCTTGACCCCAAGGGCAATACTACAAGAGCCGAGGCGGCGACTATACTTCAGAGGCTATTTGAAAATTAGTAAGGGACTGTCGATTTTAGAGCAGGTCACAGCGACTTACACGAAGTGTAAGTTCGCCATAGGGGCTTTTAGCCCCTGGCTACGGATAAAACGCACCGCTCGGAGTATCCACATACATCGTCGGGCGCGTTTTGCCCGTTCTGCATCTAAAATTAAACAACCTCATGTGCATCTTAGACACTTCTTAACATGACAGTTCAAATAAAAACGGTGCGGGTTTGCCGCACCGTTTTTATATAATATATTCCTTGATTCTTTCATATGCCGCGCTGTCGGCAAGCAGCTCCATTTTTGTTCCCTCGGAGGTGTATTCCTCGCTTATGACCTTCTGGCTGCTGTGCAGGGCGCTTACCTCGGAGCCCATGCTGTACGGGATAAGGACGGTTATGCGCTGCTTGCGCCCGGGAGCCGTTTCCTCGATAGCCTTCATCAGACCGTCTATATTCAGCTGCTTTTTGGCGCTGATGCTCACCGTCCGGTCAAATTCCCCTTTAAGCAGCGGCTCGGATACGACCTTATCGCATTTGTTGAATACGCCTATTACAGGCTTTCCCGCTGCGCCTATTTCCGCAAGCACGCTTTCGACGACAGCTATCTGCTCCTGTGCTTCGTCTGACGATGAGTCTATGACGTGCAGCAGCAGGTCGGAGGCTGCTGCCTCCTCAAGCGTTGATTTGAATGCCTCGACAAGGTGATGCGGCAGCTTTCTTATAAATCCGACCGTATCGACTAGCAGTATGCGCCTGTTATCATCAAGAGTTATCCCGCGGGAGGTCGGGTCTAACGTTGCAAAGAGTTTGTCCTCGGCAAAAACGCCTGCGCCGGTAAGCGTATTCAGGAGCGTCGATTTTCCCGCATTTGTATATCCGACGAGAGCCGCAGTTATGACACCGTCCTTTCTGCGCCGTGAGCGCAGCAGACCGCGCCGCTTTTTCAGATCGTCGATCTCGCCTTCAAGAGCCGATATCCTGCGCCTTATGTGACGCCTGTCGCTTTCAAGGCGTGTTTCGCCGGGACCTCGCGTGCCGATACCCGCGCCGGTACGGCTCATTTCTGTTCCGAAGCCTCTGAGCCGAGGAAGACGGTATTTGAGCTGTGCAAGCTCCACCTGAAGCTTTCCCTCGCTCGTCTTTGCGCGCATCGCAAAAATATCAAGTATGAGCATAGAACGGTCGAGGACCTTTATTCCGAGCATATCGGAGATGTTCCGGAGCTGCACAGGCGACAGTTCATCGTCAAAAACGATGCTGTCAGCATCGAGCGATTCTATCGCGTTTTTTATTTCCTCGAGCTTGCCCTCGCCCATATACGTCGCCGCCTCTATGTCGGGGCGGTTCTGAACGACGACCGCGGCGGCTTCTCCGCCCGCCGTTTTAACAAGCTCTTCGAGCTCCTTAAGAGAATCCTCTGTCGTATCGGCGAGCTTGTCGCGAAGACCGCGGCATACTCCGGCAAGGATAAAGCGTTCTTTTTTTATATCGTTGTTTATTTCCATATCATTCTCCGTTCCGTGAATCATAACGCAGAAAAGAAGCCTGCGGAGTTGTCACTTATTTTTGCGTTAATTATATTATACCAGATAAACGAGGTTTAGTACAGTATTTTGCGAGATTTTTTTATTATCCTGGCACACGCATAATTATGCAGGGTAAATTCAGGAATGCGCCGTTTTTGTGTATAATCACAAAAATAACAAAAAAAGCGGTGCATATATAAGACATGTGAATAAATTTGCCATATTTTTAACGAAATTTCGGATTACTATTGAAAAATTCAGAAAATTTAGATATAATATATAATAAGAAGACTGCGTATGCAGATACAAAAAGCAAAGGAGATTTTTAGCATGACGTACAACAAAGTAACTGTTGAGGACATTGACGTAAAGGGTAAAAAAGTTCTGGTAAGATGCGACTTTAACGTTCCGCTTGATGAGAACGGAAATATCACTGACGAAAACCGTATAGTAGGCGCGCTTCCGACGATAAAGTACCTTATTGAAAACGGCGCAAAGGTTATCCTTTGCGCGCATATGGGCAAGCCCAAGGGAGAGCCTGTTCCCTCGCTTTCGCTTGCGCCGGTGGCAAAGAGCCTTTCGGAGAAGCTCGGCAAAGAAGTGGTTTTTGCTGCTGACGATAACGTTGTAGGCGACAATGCAAAGGCTGCCGTTGCGGCTATGAAGGACGGAGACGTTGTTCTTCTCCAGAACACACGTTACAGAAAAGAAGAAACAAAGAACGAGAAGGCTTTCTCAGAGGAACTTGCATCGCTTGCAGACCTGTTCGTAAACGATGCGTTCGGAACGGCGCACAGAGCGCACTGCTCAAACGTGGGCGTAGCAGAGATATTAAAGCCGGCAGCTGCGGGATACCTTATCCAGAAGGAGATCGAATTCCTCGGCAATGCCGTAAACGATCCCGTAAGACCGCTCGTTGCAGTTCTCGGCGGTT
>CALXRY010000104.1 GCA_944390955.1 uncultured Clostridia bacterium
GCTGCTTTCTGTAGGTTTTGCAGTCACAAGAACCGAACTCATAGCAACATCTGCATCTGTATTCTTTTGTCTTGTGCTTTGCATCGCCGTTGGCAGCGTTTATACAGTGAGCTTTATCTTTGTGCGAAAGCTCAATGAACAACAGCAGCTGCGAATAGATGTTCTCAGGTCTGAGCATACCAATAATATGGCTCAGGAGCAGTATAAGCATATATGCGAAAATATAGAATCACAGCGTCAGCTGCGTCATAACTTCAGGCAACAACTCATAACGCTGCGAGGGCTCTGCGATAAGCAGCCCGAAAAAATCCAGGAATATCTTGCTGAATATATAGATCATATACCTGAGTATTCCATAACCCCCATTTGTACAAATGCTATACTCAACTCTATAATAAGTTATTACAAATCGACTGCCGAGACGGAGGGATTTACCTTCAAATGTAATGTAATGCTCCCGGCTGTTATGAATATACCGGATTACGACCTTGTTACTATATTGGGGAATCTTCTTGAAAACGCTCTCGATGCCGGCAGACTGCTGCCAAAGGATAAGCGTCTGATCATCATCAATGTCGGATTCTCTCATAAAATGCTGGGCATTACTGTTGATAACAGCTTTGACGGCACTCTCATTACTGAGAATGGTGACTTTATCTCGACTAAGCACGATCATGACGCACTCGGACTGAAAAGTGTAAAAAATATTGCCGATAAATACAATGGCAGCGCTTCCTTTGAAAGCCGAGGCGGGATGTTTTATTCCGCAGTAATGTTAACGAACAAGTCCCGACTGTGAATGGCGCAAGTTTATAAAAGGCCGCAAAAATTCTATATATAACTCATTGCTGCTGTTTTCAATGTTCGTTATTTATTATATCTATCTTTAGACTTTATCTATGTGGTTTTATAAAAATATCACACCAGGCATATCGAACAAACACCATCCCCAATATTACTTATATAGCTATATAATATGTATATTAAGTTATAATTTATCTCTACATCTTTTATTTGTATATAAGTAAAGCAATGAACAGAAGTGATGTAAATATAAAGATCGGCAAAAGAATAACGTCATTACAGAACAAAGCCGATTTGACTCAAGATGAACTGCCTGAGCGGATAGGTATTTCACAAAAGCATCTACCGGGAATAAAAAATCCTCAAAAAAACGAAAATTTATTTGACAAACATTCGTTTGTATGATATAATCAAATTATAAAAGGCGGTGATATTTATGGAGATAAAGGAAAAGCTGAGAATATTGTCTGATGCAGCGAAATATGATGTTGCGTGCACATCCTCAGGTTCAAATCGAAAAAACACAAAGGGTGGTATTGGCTCGGGAGCAGAAGCGGGTATATGCCACAGCTTCAGCGCTGATGGACGCTGCATATCGCTGCTTAAGATACTATTTTCAAACTACTGCATATATGACTGTCAATACTGTGTAAACCGCTGTTCAAATGATACGGAGCGCGCATCGTTTACACCTAGAGAAATTGCGGACCTTACGATAGAATTTTATAAAAGGAATTATATAGAGGGGCTTTTTCTGAGCAGTGCTGTCATAAAAGATCCCGATTACACCACTGAACAGCTCATAAAAACAATTGAAATATTACGGTATGAATATCGCTTTAACGGGTATATCCACGCCAAAGCCATTCCGGGTGCCTCAAAAGACCTTATTGCGAAGCTCGGGCTTCTTGTTGACAGGATGAGTGTCAATATAGAGCTTCCCTCCCAGAAATCGCTGTTGGCACTTGCTCCGCAGAAAAGCAAGGAAAACATACTAAATCCAATGCAGCAAATAAAAAACGGTATAACGGAATCAAAACAGGAGCTTGCCGTATACCGCCATGCTCCGAAATTCGTTCCGGCAGGACAGAGCACGCAGATGATAATAGGTGCAACGGGCGAGAGTGACAAGGCAATAATAAACCTTTCACAGGGACTGTACAAAAAAATGAATATGAAACGTGTATTCTATTCAGCATATGTGCCTGTCGGCACGAATCCACTTCTACCGACGACCGCGCCGCCTCTGCTGCGTGAACACAGGCTGTATCAGGCCGACTGGCTACTTAGATTCTACGGCTTCACGGCGGAAGAGCTCTTGAGCGAAAAAAATCCTTATTTCAGCAATATCATAGACCCCAAATGTCAGTGGGCTCTTGAGCATCTTGAGCTGTTTCCCATCGATATAAACAGAGCCCCATATGAAATGATACTACGAGTTCCAGGAATAGGAGTCAGAAATGCACTTAAAATAGTCAAGGCAAGAAGATACACACATCTTACGTTTGACGATCTAAAAAAAATGCGAGTATCAATGAAGCGCGCCAAATATTTTATAACAGCTGAGGGAAAGTCATACGGTAATATATGGCTCAGGCAGGAGCTTATAACGCCAATGCTGCTTTCGGAAAATGGCGTGGCGGGCTTCGGTCAAATAAGCCTTTTTGACGATCAAGTAACAGGAGAGGACAGAATAAAATGCTTAACAGGCGAGATGTAATTTACACATACGACGGCAGCTTTGAGGGACTCATGAGTGCCATATTCGACTGCTATTACAGTCATGATTATCCGTACGATATATGTAATGAGGGAAATATGCAGACAGTACTTTTATGCGATTATATCGGGACTTCTGCCGACCGCGAAAAGGCCGGCAGAGTCATGAACTCGATATTTGCCAAAATATCATCAGAAGCGTTTTATCATATTTACTGCGCCTATCTTTCGGAAACAAAAGGGCGCGAAATGAAAATATTCGATTTTTTACACACTGGATATAAATTCGGAGCGTCTGTCACGAATCGCATGAACCTCGACAGTGTGTGGAGACTTATAAATACCGCTAAAACTGTTGCGTCAGAAGCACATCTCTACCGAGGCTTTATACGCTTCAAAAAGCTTGAAAACGGCATATACTACAGCGAAATAGAGCCTAAAGGACGCGTTCTTCCGCTTATATCTCACCATTTCTGCGAGCGCTTCTCCTCAATGCCGTTTATGATCCACGACCTAAATCATGCTGAGTGTCTTGTCTATAACGGGAACTCTGTTGAGATCCGCGAAACCGATAGTGTTCCGCTGCTCAAATATGCAGAGGACGAACAGGCATTTCAGGAAATGTGGCGTGAATTTTATAATACCATCACAATAAAAGAACGCCGCAACGAAAAATGCCGAATGTCTCTGCTGCCAAAGAGATATTGGCGGTGTATGACAGAATTTAATTAATATATTTTTACGGAAAAATTCCTCATTATCTGTGCGGTTTCTGCACGTGTTACTGTATTCTGCGGCTTAAAGCTTCCGTCCTCGTAGCCGTTTATTATACCCTCTGCATAAGCCCACGTTACGGCCTCGCCAGCATAGTCCGAAACAGTCGAAAAATCGGAAAAACCGGCATTTCCGTCCGGAGCTTTAGTATCGGCTCCGGAATACTCAGCCAGTCTGTACATAAAAGTAACAAGCTGCTCGCGTGTGATTGTTTCATCGCCTCCGAACTTGTTCCCTCCTACGCCGTATACGATGTCGTTATCTTGCGCCCATGTTACATATTCCTGCAGCTCCTCATCCGAAACATCTATAAATGGACAGTTGCCCTCGGCCTCTATCCCAAAGAATCCATCGTACATTCTCCCGAGAGCCGTGATGAATTGTTCGCGCGTAGTGCTGTTATAAGGATAAAAATTCCCGTCATCATATCCATCGAACCAGTCAGAAACGAACATAATAGGATTTCTGAACCAATCCCCCGCCTTGACATCTAAGAAGCCGCAGTATTCATTTGCTGCCATATCGGCAATGTCTATTACTGTGTTCTCATTAAAAATATCGCTCAATCCGCATTTAGCAAGCCTGCTACGAAAGCCCCCATCGGAGCCGTTAAGCGTAAGCGCCATATAAGTATCTGCTGCAGCATCGTAATCCTCAAGGCTTTCATCAAGAATTTCAAGTGCAGCCATAGCCGATGTCGCATAGCTTATATAATAAAACGGCGAATCGAAATTATGCGATATATAGCACCATAAATTTGTTTTATCTGTATTCTTCCCATCAACAAGTCCAAACTCTCCGGCAACATCGGCGAGCAGCTCGTCCGCTCTGTCGGCTGTGAGGCTGTCCTCATTGTAAACGCGTCTTTGCCACTCGTCATAAATACAGCCCTCAACTATGGAATTAAGCATTTTAAAGATCATATACAGACGCTCATATCCTGCCTCACTCGTATACATTCTGTCGTAATATGGCATAAACAAAAGCTCCAAGCCTTGTGACTGTGTTTCGGCAATGTCGAGACTTTCACTTCCGAAAATAATATCATCGGAGTTCATACTGCGTATTCCGGCATTGAAATGTCCGAACTCGTGTATGAGTGTAGACAAATTCCAACCGTTGTTTTCACCGTCCTCAAACGGACTTATAAATACATAACTTGACCTGTAATACGGAAGATCAAACGTTGCTCCTGATCCCGACATGATCTTTTTATCCGAATAATCCATATCAAGCAGATGATATGCAAGCATATAGTCAAAGCTTTCCTTTAGCTCCGAGCTTATATCATCAAGACCTCCAGAAACAATATCCTGTGCCTCTTGAGCAGTAAACTCCGATGCATATGCATCGCCTGACATATCAGTCACAACACTGGCAATAGTAACATATACAGGAACTATATACTGCTTTACATATCCAAAAAACATATCGGCATCCTCACTGCTGTAGTCCCTGCCGTACATCACCTCATAGGCGTAGTCCGCATAGCTTGAATAACCTTGCTCAACAGCAATGCCATTTCTTGTGTCAACAAGCTCAATAAATATCTCACGGCATTTTTCAATATCGCCCTGATTTGAATAATATTCATTTACAAGAGCCTCTTCGCTGTTTGAAAGCTCATAAAATTTATCGGTACCGCTATTGTCTATGAGCTGTTCTATATTTTCCCGTCCGTATTTTTCGGAAAGATTGTCACCATAATCAGAATTATACAAATCCTTTATAAGAGCCTCTAAATTCTGACTCATCTCCATCACAGATGCATATGCTGAAGCACTTTCTGTATTATTCTCTTCTGTGTTTTCTTTGTAGGCCTCTATAACTGCACAGTTATAAAGTGTGACAGCCTCTATTATTTCAACCTCACATTCATCAAGGAGCATTGAAATCTCGGTAAAGTCACCTCCGGCAGTCATTATCGTGCGTATTCTTTCAGCTCTGTCATTAAATTCCGATACATTATACGGATAATACGCCATCTGGGAATAGTCTATATTCGGAAAGCTGAAATCTCCATAAAAATTAGTTTCCCGCGCCGATACAGAAATGCCGACTGTTAGCACCACCGCAAGCGATGCGGCAGTTAGCTTTTGAAATAGATTTTTCACTTATTCTACCCTTTCATTATAAACAATTTTTATAATTCATTAAGCACGGCCGCAAGTAGCTCAATACAGGCGTTTATATCCGATATACTTGCCATTTCCGACGGTGAATGAATGTATCGCGTCGGTATCGATATTCCGCCAGTTTTTATTCCGCCGCGCGTTATGTGTATTCTTCCGGCGTCCGTTCCTCCGTCCGCCATTATCTCAGTCTGATACGGTATATTATTGCGTTTTGCGGTCTCTATAATAAAATTGCGCAGATACGCATCACACAGCACAGATCTGTCCATTATCTTTACCGCAGCGCCTGCGCCCATTTGAACATCCATAACAGGAGCATTTGGCGTATCTCCGGTATCGGTCACGTCAACGGCTATAGCATAATCGGGTTCGACTGAATATGCCGCTGCACCAGCGCCTCTCACCCCTACCTCTTCCTGAACTGTAAATGTCATATATATATCATTTTTTCTATTTAACTTAGAAAGGGTCTTAAGAAGAATATAGCAACCGGCACGATTATCAAGAGCCTTAGAAATTACAGTATCCTCTTTTATTACAGTATCTCCGCAGAATACGGCCATATCACCTATTTTTATTTTTGCATTTACTTTTTCTGCCGACAAGGCACCAACATCTATAAACAGCTTATCAAGCGCAGGCTTTTTATTGAATTCCTCTTCCTCACAGCCTATTACGCCGCTTATTCCGTTTAGGAAGCTTATGCGCCGTCCAACAAGATGGCGAGTTTCCACTCCGCCTACAGCGCAAAAACGTATAAATCCGTTTTTATCTATATGCTTTACGATTATCCCTATCTCATCCATATGCGCAGCAACCATTATTTTCTTTTTATTAGGTGCATCGCCTTTTTTTATAAGAATAAGATTCCCGAGTGCGTCTGTTATAACCTCATCGCATTTTCCTGCGGCCTCAGCCTTAATTGTATTGCGTATCATATCCTCCGCACCAGAAGGCCCGCTAATTTGCGCTAAATGTTTTAAAAGCTCCATTTACTATACTCCTTCCACCCATTCATCTATATTCTCAATCAACGCACTGAGCAGCAGCTCTGTTGCGATAATATCCTTTTTTGATACCATCTCGACCGGAGTTTTTGCATACCTGCACGGTATCGAAATATTAACACATCTTGCTCCGCCTGCTCCGTAGCCAAGAGCACCCGAATCCGAAAATTCGTTTTTTATTACCGCTCTCTGATACGGGATTTTAAGTCTTTTTGCCAGATCCTCCGTCATATCAAGGAGCTCCCGGTCATATACGGCATATTTGTCCATATACGGTATGACAACACCTCCACCCATCGTGATCGTACTATCCTCCGTACCAAACATATCGTCTGCGGCAGCCGTCCCTACAGTTATAACGGCATTGGGCTTTATCCGTCGTGCAATAATGTCCGCACCGCGCATCCCGACCTCCTTCTGTGCCGTAAATACAAAATAAAGCTCGTTCCCTGCAACCTTCTGTATTCTCCCAAGAACCGGCGCTATCGCGCAACGAGAAAGAGCCTTTCCCTTTATCACATCTTCATTTTCCGCACATTTTGTATCAAAAGTTATATAATCGCCGAGCTTTACGCGCTTAAGAGCGTTCTTTTTTGATTTTGCTCCTATGTCGATAAAAAGCTTTTTTGCAGGTACGGTATTTTCTCTTTCATCACGCGTCTGAAGATGTATTGCTTTCATACCGATAACGCCTTTCACACTATCGTTTCCGATTATGACCTTTTTTGATATTGCAGTATTTATATCGATATTTCCGACAAGCTTGAATTTCAGATATCCGCTGTCCGTAATATCGCTTACGATAAAGCCGCACTCATCCATATGAGTCGCGACCATTATCCTGCCGCTTCGGTCTGTGCCCTTTTTCATTGCAATTATATTACCAATCGTATCTACTGTGATTTTATCCGCTTTCAGCTTTTCGAGAATAAAGCTGCGCATTTCCTCTTCACAGCCTGAAACGGCATTGATTTCACTGATCTTTTTTATAAGAGAAGCCATTGCGTATCCTCCTCCGCCTCAAGTATAAACGCCGCCATGAGCTCAGCCGCAGCCTTTACATCGGATATGGCAAGAGTTTCGACAGAAGTATGCATATATTTTAACGGTATCGATATAAGAGCCGTCGGAATTCCGTTTGCGGCCGTTTGTATCACCCATGCATCAGTTCCAGTATCTCCGCCTTCGACCTCAGTTTCTGTTTTAATCCCATGCCTGTCCGCAACCTCGTGAAGGCGCTGTACAAGCTTCGGATGAAGATTCGGACCAGATGCTATTACCGCTCCGCAGCCTGCCTTAAAGGCATTTTCAGAATTATCCGGAGTTATGGCATGAGTTACATCAACGGCTATCGCCATATCGGGATTGATCGAATACGCAGCCGTTTTTGCACCTCTGCCTCCTACCTCCTCCTGAACTGCGCATACTGCGTATACGTCGGCATTAAGCTCTGTCCCATACAGCATCTGCATAACTCTGAGCAGCGCCGCTACTGATGCCCTGTCATCAAGAGATTTTCCGCTCCACTGCTTTTTTCCGAGTTTGCCAACAGATTGCGAAATAGTTACACTGTCGCCGACAGATACAAGCTCTTTGACCTTTTCCGCCGTAAGACCTGTATCTATCGCCATATCCTGTATTTTAACTGTCTTACCGGGCTCACGAAGCCATGGCGGCTTTATCCCAATAACTCCCGGGACATCCTCCTTGCCGTGAACTATTACCTCAAGCGACGGAAGTATCCTGTTATCTACACCGCCTATATTCGCAAACGTCAAAAAGCCCTTGCTGGTAATCGATGTCACCATTAATCCGATCTCGTCGCAATGCGCTTCTATCATGATTTTAGGTGCATTTTCCCTGCCGCATTTTTTTTCGGCTATAACACTGCCGAGAGCATCGGTATATACACGGTCGCAGTACGGCTCGAACATCAGGCTTATTGAATCGGTTATAAGATATTCCGAACCGGATATTCCGCGCATGTTACTTAGTTTTTCTATAATTTCTTTCATACTTATTACCTTGATAAATTTTAATTACAAAGCTTTTACTAAATTTTTAAACAGATTGCCGCGCTCCTCGAAATTTCTGAACATATCAAAGCTCGTTGACGCAGGCGAAAGCAGTACGATATCACCCGGCTCGGCTATTTCATGAGCGCATTTTACAACATCCTCATAGCTGTTTTTCCTTATTATCTGAGGAGTCGGTCTGCCGCATGAAGCAACAGCCTCTTCAATTTTATCAGACGTTGCACCTATAAGAATAAGAGTTTTTACTCCTTCGGCAATAGGAGCTCCTATGTCGTCGTAAGGAATCCCCTTATCCTTTCCGCCGCTTATGAGAATGACCGGCTTGCCCTCGAATACCCTGAGTGTGTTTACGGTCCTGTTGGGACTTGAATCGATTGAGCTGTTGTAGTATTTTACTCCGTTTATTTCACGGACAAATTCTATCCTGTGCTCAACTCCATTGAATTCCTTTGCTACCTCTCTTATCTTTTCGTCGTGTACAAGTCCCTCAATCGCTGCCATAGCCGCCATATAATTTTCAACATTGTGCATTCCAGGAATGGCTATATCATTGATATTTAATACCTGTTCTCCTCTGCGGCAGATAAAGCCTCCGTCAATATAAAAATCGGCAGTCTTATCGCTTCTTGAAAAGCTTTTCAGCTTTCCGCACGCTTCTTTTCCTATCTCCGCTGTAACCTTATTATCTGCGTTTATGATCAGAATATCGCTATCTGACTGATAAAGCATTATGTTCTTTTTGGCATCTATATATTCCTGATAATTCTTGTGAACATCAAGATGATTCGGGGATATATTCGTTATAACGGCGATCTCCGGAGATTTACGCATTGTGTGTAGCTGAAAGCTTGACAGCTCCAGTACAGCCCAGTCGTCCGCTTTCATTTCCTCTGCCTTTGTGAGGAGAGGTATTCCGATGTTCCCGCCGAGCCATGTTTTATAACCGGCCTTTGTCATCATTTTATTTATAAGCGTTGTTGTTGTGGTTTTTCCGTCACTTCCTGTCACGGCGATTATGTGGGCAGGGCATATATCAAAAAATACCTCCATTTCTGATGTCACAATAGTTCCCTTTTCTCGTGCAGCTACAAGCTCGGGAACATCATAGCGCATACCGGGAGTTTTAAAGATTATCTGTGCGTCTATATTCTTTAAATAATTTTCACCGAGGCTGAATTTCACTCCGAGCGGCTCAAGTTCCGTATAATTCCTTCCGAGATCATCCTTTGTTCTCTTATCACACGCCGCAACCTCTGCCCCAAGTGCGATGAGATATTTTATAAGCGGCAGGTTAGATATCCCTATCCCAACTACCGTTACCCTTTTTCCTTTTATATTGGTTTTAAATTGCTCCAATGCGGTCATTTTTATTTGTCCTTTCGTTTTATTTTCAGTCCCAGAGCGACACCTGATCGGCATCCGGCAGCTGGTCAAAGCAGCCCATTTTATCAAGGACTTCTATATTCGTTTTTGTTATCCCTGTTCTTATTCTTAAATCCTCAACCGTTTTGAATGCGCCTTCCGAACGCGCCTCTGTAATTGCCTTGGCGGCATTTTCACCAAGTCCCGGAATAGCGTTCAGCGGCGGAAGGATTCCTTCTTCCGTCAGCAGAAAATCCGTTGCATGGGATTTATAAAGATCTATATCTACAAATTTTATGCCTCTTGCGTACATTTCTATGCATATTTCAAAAATAGGGATCAGATTTTCCTCCTTTGGAGAGATCGTATTATCCCTTTTCTTTGCCATTATATCATCGAGCGCTTCTCGCGCCCTTGCCATGCCCTTGGCCATTGTAAGCGCATCAAAATCATCAGCCCTGACACTGAAATACGCTATATAAAATGCTTCCGGATAATGCACCTTGAAATACGCTATCCTAAACGCCATAGTTACATACGCAACTGCGTGAGCCTTCGGGAACATGTATTTTATCTTTTTACATGAAGCAATATACCAGTCAGGAACATTTGCGGCCTTCATAGCCTCCTCATCCTCCGGCTTTAGTCCCTTGCCCTTTCTGACGCTCTCCATTATTCTGAACGAGTGTCCTGCTTCTACACCCATCGCTATAAGATAGATCATTATATCATCACGTGCGCATATCGAATGTGACAGATCGGTGAGCCCCTGACGAATAAGATCCTGTGCATTATTCAGCCATACATCCGTTCCGTGTGAGAGTCCCGATATTCTAACGAGCTCTGAGAATGTCGTAGGTTTGGTATCCTCTAACATCTGTCTTACGAATTTTGTTCCGAATTCCGGTATCCCGTAGCTTCCGAGGTTTGTACCTATGTCCTCGGTAACATGCAGAGCGTCATTTGACGTAAACAGGCTCAGAGTTTCCTTGTCACCAAGCGGTATCTCTCGTGCATTTACTCCTGTAAGATCCTCGAGCATTCTTATTACAGTCGGATCATCGTGACCGAGCTCATCAAGTTTCAGAAGATTTGCATCTATCGAGTGATAGTCAAAATGCGTCGTGACTATTGTTGAGCTCGGATCATCGGCCGGATGCTGTACAGGGCAGAATTCATGTATATTGTTTGTGTACGGTACGACGATTATACCTCCTGGGTGCTGCCCAGAGGTACGCTTTACGCCGACGCAGCCCTGCGCAAGTCTGCGCATTTCCGCACTGCGCAGTTGTTTTCCGGTTTCCTCCGTATATTTTCTTACATACCCGAATGCAGTTTTTTCAGCAACCGTTCCTATAGTTCCGGCCCTGAACACGAAGCCCTCGCCGAAAAATGTTTCGGTATACTTATGAATTACCGGCTGATACTCTCCGCTGAAATTAAGGTCTATATCGGGTTCCTTATCGCCGGCGAAACCCAGGAATGTTTCAAACGGTATATCGTGACCGTCCTTTGCGTATTTTGTTCCGCATTTCGGGCAGTTTTTGTCTGGCAAATCGCAACCCGACATACCCGTATCCGAGCCTATGAACTCAACATTTTTACAGTTGGGGCATATATAATGCGCCGGCAGAGAGTTTACCTCTGTAATCCCTGAGAGGTAAGCGACAAAGGACGAGCCAACGGAGCCCCTTGAGCCTACAAGATAGCCATCAGAAAGAGACTTTCGCACAAGCTCCTGAGCTATTCTGTACATAACCGAAAAACCGTAGGTCGTGATCGAATAAAGCTCCTTGTCGAGCCGCTTCTGAACAAGCTCAGGCAGCGGATCGCCGTATATCTCTTTTGCTTTTTCAATTGAATCGTTTACTATGGCTTCTTTTGCGCCTTCTACAACCGGCGGACACTTCTTTTTGGGTATTGGACGAACATCCTCTATCATATCTGCAATTTTATTCGTATTCGTAACGACTACCTCATATGCCTTTTCTTTTCCGAGATACGAAAATTCCCGAAGCATTTCTTCCGTAGTCCTAAAATAAAGCGGAGGCTGGTTTTCGGCGTCCTTGAAGCCCTTATAATACATGAGTATTTTTCTGTAATCCGCGCCCTCCGGATCCATAAAATGAACATCGCATGTAGCGCATACAGGCTTATTGTATTTTTCACCAAGCTTTACGATCTCCCTGTTAAGATCACGCAGATCCTCATCGGTCCTTACTTCAGGAAATTCATCTGATTCTTTCATATATGCGTTGTTGCCTATCGGCTGAATTTCGAGGTAATCGTAAAACTCGACTATCTCCTTTATCTTTTCCTCACTCTCTTTATTCACAACGGCCCTGAAAAGCTCTCCTGCCTCACAGGCTGAGCCGAGTATAAGTCCTTCGCGCTTCTGGCGTATAAGACTTTTCGGTATTCTCGGTGTTCTGAAAAAATACCTGAGCTGAGACTGCGAGATCATCTCATAAAGATTACGTATACCCTGATGATTTTTTGCAAGGATTATTATATGAAACGCTTTGTTCTTTTTTGCGGCAGCGCGTGTATCGTAGCACGTATTAAGCTCCGAAAGCGTAAGCTTTCCCTCCGAACGTAATTGCTCTATCATTTTCACAAACGCGTCTGCCGTCGCCTTTGCGTCATCAACGGCCCGATGATGATTTTCAAGCATTACATTTAAATGATTGGTTATCGTATCGAGCTTGTAATTATGCAGAAAAGGAAACATACACCGAGCAAGCATAAGCGTATCAAGATACGGAAAATCAAAATCCGTACCGTTTTCCTTTGCCTTTTGCTTCATAAATCCCATATCGAATTCGGCGTTATGGGCAACAAGCACACATCCCTTGCAGAATTCCTTGAATTTTGGCAATATCTCCGAAATCGTTTCCGCATCGGCTACCATTTCATCGGAAATACCGGTCAACGCCGTAATATTTTCTGGAATATGGCGTTCGGGATTGACAAATGTCGACCATTTGTCGGTTATGATCCCGTTTTCTACCTTTACCGCGCCTATTTCAGTAACCCCATTAGAGGAGCTGTCAAGACCTGTCGTCTCGATATCGAACACGACAAACGGTGAATCTATCGTTTCATCCTTCGCTCCGTAAACGACGCTTTTATCATCATCTACCATATAGCCTTCTGTTCCGTATAGTATTTTTATTTTTTCGTTGTAATTCGATGCGTGCATCGCATCGGGATATGCCTGGACAACGCCGTGGTCGGTTATTGCCATGGCCTTATGTCCCCATTTTACCGCACGGTTTATCAGGTCTTCAGCAGAGGATACAGCATCCATTGCCGACATTTGAGTATGGAGATGGAGCTCGACTCTCTTCTCTGGGGCATTGTCCATCCTTATCGGAGGAGGCGGTACCTCGGCTATATCTCTCGCCATTACGATGACTTCTTTTGCGTATTCATCATACTGCGCCTGACCTCGGCAGACTATATAAAATCCACCTTTTTTCACTCCTGCCTTTACCGGGTCATAGAGTCTTTTAAAGTCCTCGTCAGAGTCTGTCTTTACGATAAACAGCTTTATCGATATTGAGTCGGTATTATCCGTTACATCCATCGTTATAAGATGAAACTGTTTTCCTGTCTTTTTAGAGGTTATCTCTCTTTCGTCAATAGCAAAAACGCGTCCCGAAAAAGTAACCCTGCCGATACCAGCATTAATGGACTCTATTGCCGTTATATCATCATGTATCGGTTTGCCGCAGAGCATTTCCGTGGCATTTGCCTTACCGAGAATTTTTCTTCTGAGCCTCTGAGGCTCTCCGGGCTCGGCGACGGCCTCTTTTTCGGAAGTCTCATATACCATGATATTTTTATCCGATATATTTTTTCTCTCGCTTATTTTAAATATTATACCGCTGAGATTGTACGCAGCCTTTACCGCAGACGCCGCAGCCGCAGCGGAATCGGGATTAGTACCGTTTTCAAACAATATCCTCATCTTTCGGCTGCTTTTTGAAAGCTGTATCTTGTCCACTGACAAAGAGCGTATTTCTTCTCCCATTATCATCGGGAAAATATTTCCCAACTTAGGACTCATTCAATTACTTCCCTTCAACCTTCTGTATTACACTCCGACAGCCGCCGCTTACTCAGCGGCGGCTGCCATAAACATTATTTAAAATACATTACTCCCGCCTCGAATAACTTCTGATCCTTATCACCGGGAACATTAAACGATATATTATTTCCTATACGCTCACTGTGTCCCATCTTTCCAAGAACACGTCCATCGGGGCTTGTTATTCCTTCTATTGCTGAAACCGAGCCGTTCGGATTCCACGCAATATCATACGTAGCTTTATCCTCAAGATCAACATACTGCGTAGCGATCTGTCCGTTTTCTGCAAGTTCGGCAACCTGCTCAGGCGATGCGATAAAACGCCCCTCGCCATGCGAAAGCGCTATTGTGTGAACATCTCCTGTATTCACATTTGCAAACCACGGCGATGTGTTCGAGGCAATCCTTGTTCTTGCCATGCACGAAACATGCCTACCTATCGTATTAAACGTAAGTGTCGGAGAATCATCTCCAAGATCCCTTATCTCGCCGTACGGTACAAGACCGAGTTTTATAAGTGCCTGAAAGCCATTGCATATACCGAGCATAAGTCCGTCGCGGTTTTTGAGCATATTCATTACTGCGTCCTTTACAAGAGGATTCCTGAACGCTGTTGCAATAAATTTTCCTGAACCTTCAGGTTCGTCTCCACCCGAAAATCCTCCAGGTATCATTACTATCTGAGAATTATTTATTCTCTTTTCCATTTCCTTCATCGAATAGACAACGTCGTCTCCACTGAGGTTCCTTATAACGAATATATCGGCTACTCCACCGGCTTTTTCAAACCTTCTTGCAGTGTCATATTCGCAGTTTGTTCCCGGGAATACAGGTATAAAAATTCTCGGCTTTGCAAATTTCTCTCCGGCAACGGTTATGTTTCTCTTATCATAGCTGTAGGTTTCAGGCTCCGAGTCAAATTTACCTGCCTTTGTCGGAAATACCTTCTCGAGCGGCTTCTTCCATGCAGCACATGCTTCTTCAAGAGATATTGAAACGCCCGCGGTATCGATAGATTTTTTATCTTGAGTAAAGCCGACAGTTACAGCGCCTTCTATCTCGGTATCCTTTTCGACCTCAAGCACTATAGAGCCAAGCGGTGCATAGAATAGGGCTTCGTTCGATATACTGTCATCGACAGCTATACCTATCATATTTCCGAATGCCATCTTGGAAAGCACCTCGGCAAGGCCAAATCCCTTTACAACACATGAAGACAGGACTTTGCCTGCGCTTATCGCAGTATTCACGGTATCATACATCTTTTTCAGCTCATCAAATACCGGCATATCGTTTTCATCGTGCTTTACTTCGAGCATCACGAGCTTCGTGCCGTTCTTTTTGATTTCCTGTGAAATTACTTTATCTGCCATTACGGGAGCTACGGCAAACGATGTAAGCGTAGGCGGCACGTCAAGCTCGTTGAATGAACCGCTCATTGAGTCCTTGCCGCCTATCGAGGCTATTCCGAGCTCAAGCTGCGCTCTGTACGCACCGAGCAGTGCCGCAAAGGGCTTGCCCCATCTCTTCGGGTCACTGCCGAGACGTTCAAAGTATTCCTGGAACGTCAGATATATTTTCTTATAATCGGCTCCGAGAGCGACCGCCTTTGAAACGGACTCTACCACCGCATAAGCAGCTCCATGATACTGGCTCCAGCTTGACAAATACGGGTTATAGCCGAATGTCATAACAGTCGCGGTATTGGTTTCACCGCTGAGTACAGGCACCTTTGCAGCCATGCCATCCGAAGGCGTGAGCTGATATTTTCCGCCCCATGGCATTAGTACAGAGCCTGCGCCTATCGTCGAGTCAAATTTTTCCGAAAGCCCCTTCTGCGAGCACACATTCAGATCCGACAGCACCTCGAGCCACTTTGCTTTTACATCAGCAACAGGTGCATGGTCAAAATAGCTCTCTGATACATCAGGCAGCACGACCTCGACATCGGTGTTCTTAGTTGCACCGTTTGTATTTAGGAATTCCCTTGAAATATCGCAGATAGTCTTTCCTCTCCACTGCATAACGAGTCTTGCTTCATCGGTAACGACCGCCACCTTCGTAGCCTCAAGGTTTTCGTTATTTGCATATTCTATAAATTTATTGGCATCGTCTGCACTTACTACCACTGCCATTCTCTCCTGAGATTCGGATATGGCAAGCTCCGTTCCGTCAAGTCCCTCGTATTTCTTTGGTACCTTGTCAAGATCGATAGTAAGCCCGTCGGCAAGCTCGCCTATAGCAACGGAAACACCGCCTGCGCCGAAATCATTACAGCGCTTTATAAGCGTTGTAACTTTCTCGTCCCTGAACAATCTCTGTATTTTTCTTTCAATCGGCGGATTACCCTTCTGTACCTCCGAGCCGCACGTAACAACACTCTTTTCATCATGAGCCTTTGATGAGCCCGTCGCTCCTCCAATACCGTCGCGCCCCGTGCGTCCTCCGAGAAGGATTATCACATCACCGGCGGCTGGAGTCTCTCTTATTACATTTTTTTTGGGAGCTGCACCTATTACAGCGCCTATTTCCATTCTCTTTGCCACATACCCGGGATGATATATCTCCTGTACCTGACCTGTTGCAAGCCCTATCTGTTTTCCGTAGGAGCTGTAACCTGCTGAGGCGCCCCTCGTGATCTTTCTCTGCATCAGCTTTCCCGGCAGCGTATCGCTGAGCGATACCCTCGGATCGCCGGCACCAGTCACACGCATTGCCTGATATACGCATGAACGTCCAGAAAGTGGGTCTCTTATCGCTCCGCCAAGGCATGTCGCAGCACCGCCGAACGGCTGTATTTCCGTCGGGTGGTTGTGTGTTTCGTTTTTGAACATGATGAGCCACGGCTCATCTTTGCCGTCAACGTCCACATCAACGACTATAGAGCATGCGTTTATCTCCTCTGATTCATCTATTTCTTTAAGCAGGCCCTTTTTCTTCAGCTGCTTTACTATAATGGTTGCCAT
>CALXRY010000105.1 GCA_944390955.1 uncultured Clostridia bacterium
CAATCAGGGCGTTAAAATAAGCGTGCTCGATTCCGCGGTTGGGATAGAGCCGAAACGGCGATTCAAGCCTTTGGGGGCGGTATGCGCATCGCTGAGGCTCGACGCCGTCACGGGCGCCGTCACGGGGCTTTCACGGAGCGCCGCATCAAAGCTTATCGCCGCGGAAAAGGTAAAGATAAACCACCGTGCAGCTTCCAATCCGTCAAAGGCGGTAAAGGAAGGTGATCTGCTTTCTGTGCAGGGCTTCGGGAGGTTTATCCTTGATTCTGCCGATGGAAAAACGCGCTCAGGCAGGATTCATATTTCGGCGAGGAAGTATATATAGATATTTATATAGGTGTTGAGGGGAGGAATAATATGCTGCGTCCTATAGATATTCAGAACAAGGAATTTGAAAAAAAGCTCAAGGGTTACGATTGCAACGAGGTCGATGATTTTCTTGACACGATCATTCAGGACTACGAGTTGATCTGCAAGGAAAATCAGGCTCTTAAGGATAAGATCGGGCTGCTTACCGAGGCGGTGGAGCGGTATAAGCTCATGGAGGTAACGATGCGTCAATCGCTCGACGTGGCAAAGCAGTCGGCCGAGGAGCTGCGCCAGAACGCGACTATAGAAGCGCAGGGCATAATCTCCAAGGCAAAGCTCGACGCGTCAAGGCTCTCAAAGCAGATAGACGACGAACACCTCAAGCGTCATCAGGAAATGCTGTCGATGAAATCGCAGATCGAAAGCTACAAGACACGCGTAAAATCCATAACGGAAAATATGCTCAAAATGCTCGAGGATATATAAGCGCGTTGTCCGGAGGTGTGTGTTTTGAACGTTAACAAGGGAAAGATCACCGAGGAATTCTACGAAACGGAAACGTCGTCCGTTCCAAAGAGGATGCTTGTTTACACCCCGCCGCACTACAGCGGCGAGTGTCTGCCGGTGCTTTACCTGACGCATGGTATCGGTCAGACGGAGATCAGCTGGATAGAAAAATGCGGAGCGGATTCTGTATTTGATGACAAGATCCTCTGCGGAGAGGCAGAGCCGTTTATCGCTGTGATGGTGAATGGGCGCGCGTCAGAGGGCGGAGAGATCCCTGGTGAAAAGTTCGGGCTTATGAATATACGCGTGTTCATGGATTTTGAATACGAGCTGATAAGCCGCGTCATACCCGAGATCGACAGTCGGTATAACACCGATGCACGCCGGGAGGGGCGTGCAATTGCGGGCTTTTCAATGGGCGGCTATCAGAGTGTTAATTTTGGGCTTGAGCATCTTGATAAATTTGCATATATAGGCGGCTTCTCCCCCGCTCCCGCGGTCGATCCGAAGAGCTGCGTTGAGAGCTTCCTTGCGGCGAACAAAAGTACCGATATAAAAAAGCTGCTGCGGCTGTTTTATCTGTCGAACGGGACACAGGAGACAGGCGGGGAAGGTATTTTCGGCGAATTCAGCAAGTATTCGCTGCGCTGCCTTCAATATATGAACAGTATCGGCATAGAATGTGTGTATGAGACTTTTGAGGGCGGCCATGAGGCGGCCGTATGGAAGCGCAGTCTTGAAAGCTTTGTGCGGCTGCTGTGGAAATAGCTTTGCCCGCGGCAGGTTTTGCTGCAATATAATCGGTTCATGCTTTTACGAAAGGAACAGACGGTCATAACGTATGAAGGAAATTCACTCGGCAGGATTAAAGGAATTTTTTATAGCGGTCATATGGGCGGCGGCGCTGTTTATGCTCGGCAGCATGTCAAGCTATGCCGTGTCGGTATATAAGGTCATAAGCGGCATCGGAACACTTCTGATGCTCTGTATATATGCGTTTCTTGTATTGACGCGCTACAGCGCAGTGTTTACATATTCTCTTGAGGGAAACGTCCTCAGAGTAAACAGGAAAATAGGGCACCGCAACAAGGAGGTCGAAATACGCACTTCACGCATTGCGGATATATCGAATATCGATCCAAAGCTGCGCCCCACATACAGGATGAAAAAATATATTCTCAGAAATAAACGCGACTGCTATGTCACATATAAAAACGGCGGCAGGACGGAATGCCTGCTGTTTTGTCCGTCGGACGAGCTTTTGAAAAAGCTCAGAAAGTCCGTAAAGAAAGCATCGAGGGAGGACAAGAATAAATGAAGAAAATAGTAGCGGTAAGATTCAAGAATGCGGGGAAATCATATTATTTTGACCCGCTGCATTTCGATATAAAGCGCGGCGACAATGTGATCGTCGAAACGAGCCGAGGCATAGAGTTCGGCACGGCCGTTTCGGATATACGTGAGATTGAAGATGAAGAGCTGCGCTCAAATCTTAAGGGTGTAATACGCCTTGCGAACGAACAGGACATAAAAAAGCACGAGGATAATAAACACCGTCAGGATGAGGCGTTCAAGATATGCCAGGAAAAGATAAAAGCGCACAAGCTTGCCATGAAGCTTATCGAAGTTGAATATACCTTTGACGGAAGCAAGATACTATTCTATTTTACGGCAGACGGCAGGATAGATTTTAGAGAGCTCGTCAAGGATCTTGCAAACGTATTCCACACAAGGATAGAGCTGCGCCAGATAGGCGTCAGAGACGAATCGAAAAGCATGGGCTCGATAGGCGTGTGCGGCAGGAGCCTCTGTTGTTCGCAGTGGCTTGATGAATTTGTTCCGGTATCGATAAAAATGGCAAAGGAGCAGGGGCTTTCGCTCAATCCGTCAAAGATAAGCGGCGCGTGCGGCAGACTGATGTGCTGCCTCAAGTACGAGCAGGACGTTTATGAGGAGCTTATACGCCGTATGCCGAAGCCTGAACAGCAGGTAAAGACTCCCGACGGAACGGGAACGGTCATTTCCGTAAGCCTGCTTAAAGGCATCGTCAGAGTTGCAACGGAGGATGGCACCGAAAAAACCATCAGAGACTATAATGCAGATGAGATAAAGCCCATAAAAGGGCGCCGCAGAGAAAAACAGGGAAATTAGGAAAGACGATATTTGTGTGAACGGTCTGTAAATTTAACACATGTCATGAGAAAATTTATAAAAGGTATTGAAGATTTAAAAAAAATATGATACAATAGCAAAAGAGGAAACGGCGGAGCCAGGTGCTTCGCCAATGACGTTTCCGATTCTTTCAAGGAGGTGTTTTTTCATGGCATACAAAATTACAGACGACTGCATAAGCTGCGGCGCATGTGCTGCTGAATGTCCCGTAAGCGCTATAAGCGAGGGCGATTCAAAGTACGTTATTGACGCGGATACATGTATCGAATGCGGAGCTTGCGCAAGCACATGCCCCGTAGGCGCACCTGTACAGGAATAACGCATCTTAGACATCACAAAATTTGTTTTTGTGGTGTCTTTTTATCTTATGGGAAATTGCTTGCAGGATGAGCGATTTTGTTTATTACGGAAAAGCAAAAAGTAACTGCAAGGCAGCTTTTTTATTGTTTTGTATTTGTGAAAAGGAACAAACGGGGCCGGGGGTGCCCGTTTATAAAATATACCTGAAAGAAATATCGGAGAAATAACTTGAAAAATAAGCAGCGAATCTCACTATTTATCGGAGCTTGAAGTATAAATATACGTCGGCGCTCCTTAAAAGGGTAATCTGCTTGCTTCTTTTTCGTGTTATTATTTATGCCGCCACCGGCGGCGGAATGGAGATGGAAATGAAAAAAATACTTGGCATATTCGCAGCTTTTTTTGCGTTGCTGACGCTGAGCTCATGCGGAAGCGCCCCGAGCGTTACGCTTGAGCAGCAGGAACGGCTCGCGCCGACAGCGGACGGAAGCTGGTCTGTGCTGATCTATATGTGCGGCGAGAGCGGTTCAAAATCGCAGGAGGCGATAGAAGAGCTCTGCGCCATGGAATATCCTTCGAATGTAAATTTTGTTATCCAGACCGGCGGACAGGCCGACTGGAATACCGAGGGCATAGACGGAGAGTTTCTTCAAAGGTTCGTCGTTCAGGAAGATTCGCTGTTCCTGATGGATCAGAAGCAAACGGCAAGCATGGGCGAATACGAAACTCTGCGTGATTTTCTCATATGGGGCGTTCAGTCGTTCCCTGCGGAGCATTACATGCTGCTGATGATGGGTGACGGCACCGGCACAGAGGTGTTGGACGACAAGCTTTATGGGAATGATTCGCTTACCGTTGAGGAGCTTTCATACGCGGTGAGTCTTGCGGGGCAGCGTTTTGACATGATCGGTTTTGACGGAGCGTACAACGCGTCGTATGAGATCGCGTCGTCGCTTTCGCCGTATGCGGGTTATATGGTCGCAAGCGAGGAGAAATGCGTCGGCTGGGATTACGGCAGGCTTGCGGAGATCCTTGTGGAATTTCCATATGTCTCGCCTCCGGAGCTCGGTCAGCTTATCTGTGACGACTATTATGTAAAATGTACGGAGCTCGGCTATGACAGTATGGCGACGATGTCGCTCATAGATCTTTCGCATATATCGCAGCTTTCGCAGGCCTTTGAGGGCATGGCAGAGATCATGGCTTCGTCGACGGACAGCCTTGACACTTACGGCGCGCTTTCAAGGAACGCCCTTGCGGCGCAGGACTGTGTAGGCAGCGACGATATGGTCGACCTTGCGTCGCTTGCCGGAGCGATCGGCGAAAATGTGGGAGAGCCTGCGCAGGGCGTTGTGAACGCGGTGGCGCAGACCGTTATATACAGTGTGAGAGGCTCGCTCCGACCATCCTCAAACGGATTGAGCATTTATTATCCTCAGAGCATAGACGAGGAAAAGCTGAACAATTACATGACTGCAATGACGTCCGACAGCTATAAGCTGTTTGTAAAATGCATTTCACCGGGGACGGAGGTCACCGATGACTACGTGACCTCGGATTACAGGGACAGCTGGGCATGGTGCGATTATGTGGGACGCGAGTTCAGCATTTCATCATACATGACCGACGATTCAAGATACGCCCTTGCGATAACGGGCGATATGAACATAGTAAAGGATGTACGGCTCAACAGATATTTCTTTTATCCGGAGTCAAACGCCTATTACAGTATGGGCTATGACAACAACCTCGACTGCGACTGGGCAGGCGGGCAGTATATGGACAACGTGACCCCAGTAGCGCCGATGCTCAACGGAAATATCGTTCAGGCGGATCTGAGCGACGAAATAAGGGACGTGGGAAAGCTTTATGTAACACCGGTGCTCATAAATGATGAGCTTGCGGAGGTCGTATCGTTTTACTCATGGGAGAGCGGCGAATTTGACATCGCCGGTGTTTGGCAGGATGGCGCTCCGATAAAGCCGGGCATGAGAGACAGAGTGGCGACGGTCCACAGGATAATGGAGGATGAGAATACGCTGCTCACAGGAAAGACCTTCCACCCGATATTCGGACTCAGCATGAAGAACAAGTCGCTCCCTGGCGGAACGTATACGCTAGAATATGAGCTTGAGGACATATATTCGCTCGTACGACGCGCCGTTCCCGCCTATATGGAGAAGGACGGCAGCGAGGTAAGAGTATATCAGCAGCAATAGCAAAAAAACACCGCCGCGGAAATCCCGCGGCGGCTTTGCTTTTATTAGTTATTGTCAGCGATTTTGTTGCTCCATGAATAGAACTTTCTGATCTCTGCGCCTACCTTTTCGAGCTGGTGCTCGGACTTAAGAGTTCTTGTTGCATTGAAGTGAGCTCTGCCGTTGTTGTTCTCGGCGATCCACTTGGAAGCAAATGTGCCGTCCTGGATCTCCTCGAGAACCTTCTTCATTTCCTTCTTTGTTTCGTCTGTGATCATTCTCTTTCCTGTCTCATAATCACCGAATTCGGCTGTATCGGATATCGAATATCTCATTCTGCTGAAGCCGCCCTCATAGATAAGGTCAACGATGAGCTTCATCTCGTGGATACACTCAAAGTAAGCGTTTCTCGGGTCATATCCTGCCTCAACAAGCGTCTCAAAGCCCGCCTGCATAAGAGCCGTAACGCCGCCGCAGAGAACTGCCTGCTCACCGAACAGGTCTGTTTCTGTTTCACAGCGGAATGTCGTCTCAAGGATAGCGGCTCTTGCGCCGCCTATACCTGCGCCGTATGCGAGAGCTATATCAAGGGCCTTGCCTGTAGCATCCTGCTCAACTGCAACGAGACACGGAACACCCTTGCCCTCAACATATTCCGAACGAACGGTATGACCCGGGCCCTTCGGAGCTATCATAGTAACGTCAACTCCTGCCGGAGGAACTATCTGCTTGAAGTGAATGTTAAAGCCGTGAGCAAACATAAGCATATTGCCCTCCTCAAGATTCGGCGCTATGTCCTGCTTATAAATAGCCGCCTGCTTCTCGTCCGGCGTAAGCATCATGATTATGTCGGCCTTCTTTGCAGCCTCTGCTGTTTCGTATACGGGAATGCCGTAATCCTCTGCGTTCTTGCGTCTTGCGCTGCCTGCTCTCAGACCTACGATTACGTTTACTCCGCTATCCTTAAGATTCATAGCGTGAGCGTGACCCTGTGATCCGAAGCCTATGATCGCCACAGTTTTTCCCTGAAGAAGCTTAAGATCGCAATCTCCTTCATAAAAAACCTTTGCCTCATGGTCAAGTGTCTTTGCCATTTTAAATTACCTCTTTCCTGTAATTTGTATTTTTATAATACGAGATTTATCTCCCGTTATTAACGTTGTTTTCAGCTGTTTTTATCCAGCTTAAGTATGTTTGCGCCTCTTTCAAGAGCTGTCATACCTGTTCTAGCTATCTCCTCTATGCCGTAGTTTACTATCATGTCAAGGAATGCGCTGAGTTTTCTGTCGTTTCCCGTAAGCTCAATCGTCATTGTCGATGGAGAAATATCTATTATCTTCGCACGGAAGACATTCGCTATCTCCATGACCTCGCCTCTTGTTTTCGGCGATACCCGCACCTTACATAATATGAGACCTCTTTTTACCATCTCGTTTTCCGGCAATGTCTTTATCTTTATTACCTCCATCAGCTTTGAAAGCTGTTTTGAGACCTGCTCGATTATAAGAGAATCTCCCTCAACCTCGATCGTTATACGTGAGATCGTATCGTCAACGGTAGTTCCCACGGAAAGCGATGCTATGTTAAAGCCTCTGCGGCTGAAAAGCCCGACTACTCTCGAAAGTACGCCCGGGTGGTTTTCAACCAGCACCGAAAGAGTATATTTTTCCATATTACTGTACCTCCTTTTTCGGAAGCCTGTTTTCATTAAGCGAATCGCCTGTCGGCTCAAACGGATTTACCTTGACAACAAGCAGATATGAGCCCTCCGCACCCATAAGCGCGTCTATACCTGCATCTATCTCGCTGTTTTCGCTTATTATTGAGTTCGGTATCCCGTATGCGTCCGCAAGCTTATTAAAATCGGGACTTCCGGTTATGTCTACGGCTTGATAATTTGAGTTATACAGCAGATACTGGTGCTCATGTACCATTCCGAGACGGTCATTCTCAAACAGCACCATTTTTACCGGGATGCCCCACTGGCACATCGTTCCGAGCTCAGGAAGATCCATCTGGAATGAGCCGTCGCCCATAACGGCAACTACCGGTTTTTCAGCAGCTGTTGCAGCGCCTATCGCCGCGGGCAGTCCGTAGCCCATCGTTCCGAAGCCGCCTGATGTAAGAAGGCTTCTGGGCGTCGTGAAATTAAAGTAATTCGCCGTCCATATCTGATTCTGCCCTACCTCAGTCGAAACGTATATCTCCGAATTGGTCTTGTCCGAAAGTTTCTGCAGAAAATATTTGGGATTTACATAGCCGGTATCCGATGTCTCAACCTCGCGCGTGGCGTTCTTTCTTATCTCATCCGCTGCGGCTATCCATTCCGGCTCCGTTCTGTAGCTCGATACGAGCGGCGCGAGCTGTCCGAGAACGTCCTTTATGTCTCCCACAACCGGAATATCCGGAACCACGTTCTTGCCTATCTCGGCCGGATCAATATCTATATGTACTATCTTCTTATTGCTCTTAAAGCCGCCTGCATGGGCAACACTTCTGTCTCCCAGACGCGAGCCCATAACGAGCACGAGATCCGCGCGGTTTAAGATCATATTTGCGCGGCGCGCTCCGTGTGAGCCTATCATACCGTAATATCTTGGGCTTGAAGAAGGTACAACTCCTATGCCCATCATCGTTGATACAACAGGGATGTCCGTGTCCTTGACGAATTTTCTGAATTCATCTACTGCGTCGGAAATAACTATTCCGCCTCCGGCAAGGATAACAGGCTGCTTTGCTGCCTTTATGGCTTCGGCGATCTTCTTTATCTGTGATTCATTCGCCTTTCCTGCAAGCTTATATCCTCTTATATTGATCTCCGGCTCATCGTCGGGATAATCATATTCCGCTTTGAGAATATCCATAGGCAAATCGATAAGCACCGGCCCCGGTCTGCCGGTTCCCGCAATGTGGAACGCCTCGTTTACTATTCTCGGTATTTCAAGTCCGTCCTTTACAAGATAGCTGTGCTTTGTGAACGGAAGCGTAGCTCCCGTGATGTCGACCTCCTGGAACGCATCCTTTCCTATAAGCCCCGTAGTTACCTGTCCTGTCAGCGCCACAACGGGAACAGAGTCCATATACGCCGTGGCGATACCCGTAATAAGGTTTGTTGCTCCCGGTCCGGACGTAGCGGTGCATACGCCGACCTCTTTTGTTACTCTTGCATAGCCCGACGCCATATGCGCCGCGCCCTGTTCATTTCTTGTTAAAATGTGCTTTACCGAAGAAAACGACAGCTTGTCGATTATGGGACAGTTTGACGCTCCCGGATAACCGAACACTACCTTAACGCCGTTGTTTTCCAAAGCCTTTACAACCATTTCAGCACCGGTCAGTTTCAAGAAAATTCCTCCTTTAAAATATAGTCTTTCTGCCGTGCGGGCAGATCCCCCGCAGGCGCATCATCTTTATATAAAGGATGATATGTATTACACGCTGCGTATGGCCGCGTGCCTTGAACTCACAATGCTTTACATGCGTGAGATTATCTTCATACCATAATATTTTATCAGCCAAACGCCGTGTTGTCAACACCCTTTTTATAGAATTACAGCCGTTTATGCTTATTTTTTCTGTTTAATTAATATCCCCGCACGGCGGAACGGCCGCTTCGAGCCTGTATATCGGCTGTCCTAGCTCCGCAAACCGTGTTTCGTATTCTGTCATGACGTTCCCCTCAAAGCCCGAGTTGTGCAGGTCAAGAGAAATATTTGACAGCCTGAATCCCTCGCCGCAGAATGAATTAAGCGAAAACTCAAAAAGCTGTCTGTTGTCCGTCTTGAACCATATCTGCGCTCCGGGGTGCAGGATCCTCCTGTAGCGGTCAAGAAAACGCTTATGAGTAAGACGGCGCTTCGCCTGACGGCTCTTCTTCCACGGATCACTGAAATTAAGATAAATCCGCTCCGCCTCGCCGTATTCGAAAAACTCCTCTATCCGCTCCGCATCCATATCGGTGAACTTTACATTCCTGAGCCCCGCCGCCATGGCCTTTTCCATCGCCATGACGATAACGTCCTCTACCTTCTCCACAGCCACGAAATTAACGTTCGGATACAGCTTGGCCATGCCGGTGACGAATGCACCCTTGCCGCAGCCTATCTCTATATGGATCGGATTATCGTTCCCGAAGACCTCGTTCCACCGTCCGCGGAACTTTTCCGGCTCGCGTACCCAGATTTCCGAGCAGCGCTCCATTCTTGCGGCGCAGTTCTTCTTTTTCCTCATTCTCATAATAATTCCTCCGAAGTTCGTATATGAGTTTATATTATACCACAAATTCGTCAAATGTCCAGTATTCCGCCCCATAATATTACATTTTGACTGATATTTTAAAAAAAAATAGAAAAAATTTTGATAAAATATTAATTTACTCTTGCATACGATGTTGTTTTCTGATAAAATACATGTAATAATAGTGAAAAATATGTAACCTAAAAGAAATAAGTGAAAGGACTCTGATATAATGGATGCAACCATTTTGATTGTTGAAGACGAACAGAATATAAACGATATACTTGTATACACATTTACAAAGGAGGGCTACAAGACCTTATCGGCGCTCGACGGACCTAAGGGACTGGAAATGGCGCTGTCGGAAAATCCCGACCTGATACTGCTCGACGTAATGCTTCCGGGTATGGACGGCTTTGAGGTATGCAGAAAGATAAGAGATAAATCTGATGTGCCGATTATTATGCTGACCGCACGCGAGGACGAAGTCGACAAGGTCCTGGGACTTGAACTCGGAGCCGACGATTATGTTACAAAGCCCTATTCCGTGCGTGAGCTTACGGCAAGGGTGAAAGCAAATCTCCGCCGAAGCGCATTTGCAGCAGAGGGCGAAAACTCCGGCGACAAGAACGCCGAGGACAAGAACACAATCATATCGGGCGACCTGACGATAAACATAGAGCGATACGAGGTATTGAAGAAAGGCAAAGTAATAGATATTACGCTCAGGGAATTTGATCTGCTTAAATTCCTTGCGATGCAGCCGGAAAAGATATTCTCCAGGGAAAAGCTGCTTGAAAATGTCTGGGGATACGAATATTACGGAGACGTGAGGACGGTGGACGTTACCGTAAGGCGTCTGAGAGAAAAGATCGAGGATGACCCGAGTATGCCGAAGTATATAATCACAAAACGCGGCGTGGGGTATTATTTTAACAAGTAAGATCAATCAAAACGGCGTCCTGAGACGCCGTTTTGATTAGAAAGAAAACACACCTCAAAAGGAATGAATTCAGATGTTTAAAAGCATACGCTGGAAAATAACGGTCTATTTTGCTCTGCTGGCAATGCTCGTTCAGCTTGCCGGAGCCGCGACAGCCATAAGCTGGAGCTCGTCATACTTCCATGACCGTTTTGAAAACGCTGTGGATACCGTATTTTCCGATAGCCTGATAACGGAGCTCACAGAAGCCGCCAACGGTGTGACGCCAGTTCAGGATGAATCAGGGGCTGTCGTCATGACGGAGGATCAGAATGCGAATCTTGAATCGATAAAAAGCATTATGAGCCTTTACACCGCCAACCTGTCGCTCGGTCTTTCGAGATTTTATGCAGTGTTCGATCCGACGGGGAACGTTCTCTATTCTTCGTCAAATGCAGGGGAAATCGAGCGTACCCCATCAGTAATAAGCGCCCTTAACGGGACTCAGGCCGAAGAAACGAGCCTTTCCGCCTCGTACATGGATTATGCCCTCCCACTTATGAACGGTTCACAGGTCAAGTTTGTCGTATATGTCAAGGACTCCGGCGACGACGCGGCGGCAATTGTCGGGAAGCTCTATGATATACTGCTGTGGTCGCTTGCGATAAGCGCCGCGGCCGCGCTTGCATTGGGCTATATCCTGTCGCGCTCCGTATCTGTGCCGCTTAAATCGCTTACAGAAAAGGCAAAGCGTCTTGCGGAAGGCGACCTTAATGCGCTTTCGCCATCCCAGATAAGCGACGAGCTCGGGGAGCTCACAAATTCACTCGTATATCTTGCACACAGCCGTCAGGAATCGACAGAGCAGGCCGTGAGCGAAAAGGTAAAGGTCGAGACTATACTCCAGAATATGACCGACGGCATACTTGCGTTTGATATCTCGGGAAAACTGATGCACGTAAATCCTGAGGCGAAAAGGCTCCTGCAGCGAAAATATCTTGACGACATACGCTTCGACAGGTTCTTTAAGGAAATAAATGCAGATATATCTCTCGGTGATCTGCTTTACATGAAGCCCGAAACGGCTGTAGAACGTGAGATAAAGCTCAACAACCAATATCTGCAGCTGAGCTTTGCGGTGTTCAACTCGGATAATAAGATCGGCGGGATAATCGTTATCATTCATGACGTAACAAAGCAGGAGCGGCTCGAAGCTTCCCGGAGGGATTTTGTCGCCGACGTTTCGCACGAGCTGCGCACGCCGCTTACGATAATAAAATCCTATGCCGATATCCTTGCTGATACGCCCGATGCCGACAAGGAACTGAGGACACGCTTCCTTGGAACGATCTCCTCCGAGACCGACCGTATGACGCGCATAATAAGCGATCTTCTGACACTCTCAAAGCTCGACGAAAATCAGACCTATGATAAGACGCCGGATGAGATAGATGTCCGCGCGATGATAGAAATGATAGTTGAGAGATTTGCGCTGACGGCAAGAAAGAAAAATCAGACGCTCACCTATCACCCGATAAACGAGGTGCCGAAGATCATGGGCGACCGCGACGGACTTGAGCGCGCAATAGTCAATATAGTGACAAACGCTCTTAAATATACTCCGACGGGCGGGCATATTGAGATATACACTTCGAAGGTCTACAAGGATATCTGCATAAAAGTCGCCGACAACGGCATAGGCATACCGCAGGATAAGCTGCCGAATATTTTTGACAGGTTTTTCCGTGTGGAAAAGGCGCGGTCAAGGGATAAGGGCGGCACGGGCCTTGGCCTTGCGATAGCAAAGCAGACTATAGAATCGGGCTTCAACGGAAAGATCAAGATAAACAGCGAGGTAAATAAGGGCTCGGAATTTATAATCACCATCCCGGTGGACGAATAACGCCGGGCGGCGGAAGACCGGAAGATACGGCTCAGATCAAAAGGGGATTTATAAATGAAATATTTTGCAGCAAAGGCGCTTTCCGCGGCGGCAGCGGCAGCAGTCCTGTTCTTCATATGTTTTTCGCTTGCGGTGGGGACGGACAGCAATACAGCTGACAGCACAACGGCATACAATCTGTCGTCGTGGCTCGCCAAGAATGATATTATAATAGACCGCGAGCTTATCGACACCGATATGCAGTACGTCGCGGCGGCTACGATGCAGAATGCGGTGGCCGACCATGTCGAAACGGCGGACGCGGTGCTCGGCGGCGCGTCCGGTACCGGTGCCGATACATATACCGGAGAGAATGGCACGCTTGCGTTTTCGCGGGATTCATTTGTGCTCACTCCGTCCGAAGGGCTTTTTGAAAGCATGTTCTCGGGCATAGACCGCTATAACTGCGGCAGACACGCCGAAAGTGCCGCGGAGGAGCTCGGCTTTAACCTGAACGGCAGCGTCATAAGCTCCGAAGAGGGCGGCTCGGTATTCACGTCTGTGATAACAAAAACGATAGATTCGCTGCCTGTATTTGACGACTGCATAACTCTCGTAATGAGCCGAGACGGGCTCGTGTCAGCTGCTGGGGTTTGGTATACGCTCGAAAGCAAGGGAGACGAGCGCCCCGCAAAATCGTCCTCCGATGCTCTTGCGGAGCTTCTTAATTCAGTGGGAGGTGCCGGGCGCGTCACGGTGCGTTCGATGGAGCTTGGCTACCTAATGGAGCATACCGGGAATATCACAGAGCTTAAGCCCGTGTGGCGGTTTGAGCTCGACGGACGCGATGATTTTTATATAGACGCATGATATTCATTACATTTTATTAACAAATTGTCTGAGTACTATTGACAAACCTGCGCTCTGTATTATAATATACCAATGTATGATTTACTTTAACTGCTTTTGAAAGTGAGTGATAACGCGAAAAATAAGCAGCGCATCTTATCACTCTCAGGGACTTGAAGTACAAAATACGTCGGCATCCCATCGAGTAATAATCTGCGCTCATCGCCAAGAATGGCGGATACCGAAGGTGGCTTTTGCGTAGCAAAAGTGATGAAAAGCTTCTTTTCAGCGTTATTATTTATGCTGCCGCGGGCGGCGGAATGGAGGATTATTGTGAAAAATTCGGATAAAACAATGGACAAGATAGTTGCGCTCTGCAAGGGTCGCGGCTATGTTTACGCCGGAAGCGAGATTTATGGCGGACTTGCCAATACATGGGACTACGGCCCCCTCGGCGTTGAATTCAAGAACAACGTAAAAAAGGCATGGTGGAAAAAATTTATTCAGGATTCAAAGTACAACGTCGGCATAGACTGTGCTATACTCATGAACCCCGAAACATGGGTCGCATCAGGCCATATAGGCAGCTTCTCAGATCCGCTTATGGACTGTCGTGAGTGCAAGGCCCGCTGCCGCGCCGACAAGCTGATAGAGGATTTTGCCCACGAGCACGGCGAGGACATAACAGCCGACGGCTGGACAAAGGAGGAAATGGAAAAGTACGTTGAGGATAATAACATCGTCTGCCCGAAATGCGGAAAGCATAATTTTACAGAGATAAGAGAATTCAATCTCATGTTCAAGACGTTCCAGGGCGTTACCGAGGACTCATCGGCTACGGTATATCTGCGTCCCGAAACGGCTCAGGGAATATTCGTAAACTTCAAAAATGTCCAGAGAACCTCAAGAAAGAAGATACCGTTCGGCATAGGACAGATAGGAAAATCCTTCAGAAACGAGATCACGCCTGGAAATTTCACCTTCCGCACGCGTGAGTTTGACCAGATGGAGCTTGAGTTCTTCTGCGAGCCGGGCACCGACCTTGAATGGCATGCCTACTGGAAAAAATACTGCATGGACTTTCTGCTGAATCTCGGAATGAGCGAGGAAAACCTCAGATTCCGCGACCACTCCCCCGAGGAGCTTGCGTTCTATTCAAACGCCACGGCGGATATCGAGTTCATGTTCCCGTTCGGCTGGGGCGAGCTTTGGGGAATAGCCGACAGAACGGACTACGACCTTAAGCAGCATCAGGAGCACAGCGGCGTGAGCATGGAATACCTTGATCCCGCAACAAACGCAAAATATATCCCCTACTGTATAGAGCCGTCGCTCGGAGCGGACAGAGTCGCTCTTGCGTTCCTCTGCGAGGCATACGACGAGGAGGACATCGGCACTCCCGAAAAGCCCGATACAAGAATAGTACTTCACCTGCATCCCGCTCTTGCACCGGTAAAGGCGGCCGTGCTGCCTCTGTCAAAGAAGCTTGACGAGGGTGCGTCTAAGGTGTTCGATATGCTCTCCGAAAAATTCAACATAGAATACGACAACGCAGGCTCAATAGGAAAGCGCTACAGACGTCAGGACGCGATCGGAACGCCGTTCTGCATCACCTATGACTTCGACAGTGAGACCGACGGCTGCGTTACCGTCCGCGACCGCGATACGATGGAGCAGCAGAGAATAAAAATAGAGGAGCTTGAGGCGTTTATTGAGAAGAGCCTTAAGTTTTAAGTTTTGAAATAACGCTCTCGACACCAGCTTGAGGCACATCCTGACGCAGGAATTTGATAAACGGAGGAAATACTATGAAAATAATAGACGAATTTAAGGAATTTATATCACGCGGAAATGTGATAGATATGGCAGTCGGTATCGTTGTCGGCGGCGCGTTTACGGGAATAGTGAATTCTCTCGTAAACGACATCCTGACTCCGGTCATAAATATGCTTACCGGCAAGGCCGATGTAAGCGACCTGTCAGTTTCGATCGGAACGGCAACGCTCAACTACGGGCTGTTCCTTCAGGCGATAATAAACTTCCTCATAATAGCCGTTTCGGTATTTATCCTTGTAAAGGCGGTAAATACTCTCAGAGATATGGCATTTAAGAAAAAGGAAGAGGAGGCTGCCGAGGAGGCGCCCGCCGGACCGACTCAAGAGGAACTTCTTATGGAAATAAGAGACCTGCTAAAGGAACGGGAGCTTGATAAAAAGTGATTTTAACGTATATGCGCCGGGATGTCCCGGCGTTTTTTATTGCCGCGAAAAATAAATTTAACAATCCCCAAAAAACCCCTTGACAAATCAAGGGGTTTGTGATAGAATTATAAGCTGTATCATAGTCTAAAAAATCAAGATACAAAAAGCTGGTTTCAATATTATCATTGTATGTATTATACCATGATTGTATGCAAAAATCAAGTATAAAATTCTACATATATTTTACATATATGTTCCGGGTTTATAGGGTAAAAGGTTTTGTGCAGAATCGGCGATACACTAAATTTAATGATGAGGTGAAAAGATTAAATGGTGCATGAAGTACAGGAAGGAAAGAATACCCGTTTGAGTTATTCCAAAATAAAAGAAGTTTTGGATATGCCCAATCTGATCGAGGTCCAGAAAAACTCCTACAGATGGTTCCTGGAGGAGGGCCTTAAGGAAGTATTCCATGATATTTCTCCTATAACCGACCATGCCGGAAAGCTCGTCCTTGAATTTTTCGATTACAAGCTGGACTACAATTCAAAGTACAGCGTCGAGGAATGCAAGGAGCGCGACGCAAAATACGCCGCGCCTCTTAAGGTAAGTGTGAGGCTTATCAATACCGAAACGGGCGAGATAAAGGAGCAGGAGATATTCATGGGTGATTTCCCGCTCATGACGGAGCAGGGTACCTTTATCATCAACGGAGCAGAGCGCGTCATAGTCAGCCAGCTTACGCGTTCGCCTGGCATTTATTATGAGTTCCAGCGCGACAAGACGGGAAAACCGCTTTACGCCTCTACCGTGATCCCTTACAGAGGAGCATGGCTTGAGTATGAGACCGATTCGAACGATGTATTTTCGGTACGTATCGACAGAACAAGAAAGCTGCCGGTAACGGTATTCCTGAGAGCGATGGGTCTCGGTTCAAACGCTGATATAATCAGCATGTTCGGCGAGGACGCAAGAATAAACGCCACTCTTGAGAAGGATCCGACGACTAACAAGGACGAGGGACTGCTTGAGATATACAAGAGGCTGCGTCCCGGCGAGCCGCTCAACGTAGAAAACGCCGAATCGCTCCTTTACAATATGTTCTTTGACCCAAAGAGATACGACCTTGCAAGGGTAGGACGCTATAAGTTCAATAAGAAGCTTGAGATCTCAGCAAGAATAAAGGGACATATAAGCGCCGAAACCATATGCGACCCGAGAACGGGAGAGGTGCTCGTTGAAAAGAATGAGAAGATCACCCCTGAGACCGCTCAAAAGATAGAGCGCGCAGGCGTCAACACTGTTGAGCTCATAATCGAGGAGCAGCGTGTAAAGGTATTCTCGAATAACATGGTATACCTTTCTGAATTTGTTGATTTCGACGTGACTGACATGCATTTTACAAAGGTCAGGAAAGAGGTCCTTGACGAGATACTTGCGGAATATTCCTCGGAGGAGGAAATAAGGGAGCAGCTTGAATTAAGGCGCGATGAGCTTTCGCCCAAGCATATAACGAAGGACGATATGTTTGCCTCGGTGAACTACTGCATTAACCTTGCAATGGGCACCGGAACCATCGATGACATAGACCATCTTGGAAACAGACGTTTAAGATGCGTTGGAGAGCTGCTTCAGAACCAGTTCAGAATAGGTCTGTCAAGAATGGAAAGAACGGTAAGGGAAAGAATGTCGACTCAGGAAATGGAGATAATCACCCCTACCTCGCTTATAAATATAAGACCGGTCGCGGCGACAATAAACGAATTCTTCGGTTCATCGCAGCTGTCGCAGTTCATGGACCAGCCGAACCCACTGGCGGAGCTCCGTCACAAGAGACGTATATCGGCTCTCGGTCCCGGCGGACTTTCAAGAGAAAGAGCCGGCTTTGAGGTTCGTGACGTCCACTACTCGCACTACGGAAGAATGTGTCCGATAGAGACGCCGGAAGGACCAAACATCGGTCTTATTACCTCGCTTGCGACATTCGCAAGAATAGACGAATACGGTTTTATCGAGGCTCCATACAGACCCGTTGACAAGGTTACGGGCAAGGTAACCGACGAGATCGTTTATATGACCGCCGACGTAGAGGACGAATATATAATCGCCCAGGCAAACGAGCCTCTCGACAGCGAGGGGCGTTTCCTCGATAAGAGAGTTTCGGCAAGATACAAGGATGAGATCGTTGAGGTTCCGCCGTCAAGGATAGACTTCATGGACGTTTCGCCGAGGCAGCTCGTTTCGGTCGTTACGGCATGTATCCCGTTCCTTGAGAACGACGACGCAAACAGAGCGCTGATGGGCTCAAACATGCAGTGTCAGGCTGTGCCGCTGCTCACTACAGACTCCCCCATCGTCGGCACGGGAATAGAATATAAAGTTGCCAAAGACTCGGGAAGCGCCGTTCTTGCAAAGGAGGACGGAGTTGTAGAAAAGGTTTCCGCAGATGAAATAGTTATAAAGGGCGTAAGCGGAGCAAGACATTCCCATAAGCTCATCAAATTCACGCGTTCAAATCAATCGACATGCATAAACCAGCGTCCGATAGTTAAGGCGGGCGAAGAGGTAAAGAAAAACGATATAATAGCCGACGGACCCGCAATGGACAACGGCGAGCTTGCCCTTGGAAAGAACATCCTCATAGGCTTTATGACATGGGAAGGCTATAACTACGAGGACGCCGTTCTCATAAGCGAGGAGCTTGTAAAGCACGACGTATTCACCTCTATCCATATGGAGGAATATGAATGTGAGGCAAGAGATACAAAGCTCGGACCAGAGGAGATAACGAGAGACGTTCCTAACGTTTCTGAGGACGCACTGCGCGACCTTGACGAAAACGGAATAATCCGTATCGGCGCAGAGGTCAAGCCCGGCGATATACTCGTCGGAAAGGTAACTCCTAAGGGAGAAACGGAGCTTACTGCAGAGGAAAGGCTCCTGAGAGCGATATTCGGTGAAAAGGCCAGAGAGGTAAGAGATACTTCTCTCAGAGTTCCCCACGGTGAAAGCGGTATAATCGTGGATGTAAAGAAATTCACACGCGAAAATGGCGACGAGCTCTCGCCTGGCGTAAACCAGGTAGTATGCTGCTACATCGCTCAGAAGAGAAAGATCTCTGTCGGCGACAAGATGGCCGGACGCCACGGAAACAAGGGTGTCGTTTCAAGAGTGCTGCCGCAGGAGGATATGCCGTTCCTTGAGGATGGAACGCCGCTGCAGATAGTGCTGAACCCCCTCGGCGTGCCTTCGCGTATGAATATCGGTCAGGTGCTTGAGATGCACCTTGGCTATGCGTACAGATGCCTCTCGCTCAAAACAAGGGAAGAACTCGAAAATATAGTTATCGACGACGACTTCAAGAGGGAGCTGCTTTCGGCATATGACCATAAGCGCCCCGACAGATTTATAAAGATCGCTACTCCGGTATTTGACGGAGCACAGGACGAGGATATAAAAGAAGCCTTTAAAATGGCAGGACTGAGCAATACATTCAAATCGACCGTTTATGACGGACGCACCGGCGAAAAGTTCGATAACGACGTTACCGTCGGAATAATGTATTATCTCAAACTTCATCACCTTGTCGACGATAAGATCCACGCACGTTCCACAGGTCCGTATTCGCTCGTTACTCAGCAGCCGCTGGGCGGTAAGGCGCAGTTCGGCGGACAGCGTTTCGGAGAGATGGAGGTTTGGGCGCTGGAGGCTTACGGCGCGGCATACACCCTTCAGGAAATACTGACCGTTAAGTCGGATGACATTGTCGGACGTGTAAAAACCTACGAAGCTATAGTTAAGGGCGAAAACATACCCAAATCCGGAATACCCGAATCGTTCAAAGTACTTGTCAAGGAACTGCAGTCGCTTGCTCTTGATATAAGGATACTGAACCACAACATGGAAGAAATAGACCTTGACGAATCGTTTGACGATGACGAGGGTGTTGTTTCCGATGAG